>CAJOLF010000083.1 GCA_905235295.1 uncultured Ruminococcus sp.
TGCCTAATGTCCTTTGTGCCGGTGTTCAGCTTTCCGTCAGAGAACGTTCCTGCTCCGCCCTCACCGAACTGGACGTTTGATTCCGTGTTCAGCCTGCCTTTTTCCCAAAAGGTATTTACGTCGTCGGTTCTTGTGTCAACGTCCTTTCCGCGCTCAATAACAATCGGCTTGGCTCCGCTTTGAGCAAGAATCAAAGCCGCAAAAAGTCCTGCGGGACCCGCGCCGACCACAACCGGAGATTTTTCTCCCTTGTAGCTTAAAGCTTCATAAACATAGGGCTTTACAAGCTCGGCGTTTTTTGATTTTTTAACCGCTGCGCTTTCTCCGCTTTTCAGCTCAACGTCAACCGAGCATAAAAAGAAAATATTATCTTTCTTTCTGGCGTCAACCGATCTCCTGAAAAGGCTCAGGCTTTTAATCGCGCTCTCGCTTACCCTTAACTCCGAGCAAACCTTTTTCTTTACAGTATCCTCTGTGTAGGACAGCGGAATGTGAATGTTTTTAACCCTTATCATAAGCTTTCACCCGCAATAATTCCGCTCGCGAAGGCAAAGTGCAGGTTGTAGCCTCCGCACTCGCCGCATATATCAACAGCCTCGCCGCAGACAAAAAGGTTATCGACTATTCTGCTTTTCATTGTTTCAGCGTCAAGCTCGCCGCCGCTGACTCCGCCGAGCGCGCTTTGCGCCTTGTCAAATCCGCCTTTTCCGCGGACGGTAAATTCCAAATTCTTCGCGTTTTCCGTTATTGCCTTTAGCTGATTGTCGCTCAGCGCTTCTGTCAAAACGCCGAAGTCGGTAATTCCGCTTTTTTTAAGTACAGCCTGAGCGAGCCTTTTCTGCAAAATTCCCGTAAAAATGTTGTCTGCGCCGAGCTTGCCGAAAAGCTCGCGGTTGCGCTTTAATCTGTCAAATAATTCCTTATTAGAAATATAATTTATAATATCAAGCGATATAACGTCGCCTTTTTGGGCGTAAACCGAAAGGTTAAAAACGCAGATTCCCGAAAGTGAGCTGTCGGTAAACTGAATTTCTCCGTTTTCTTTTTTAATTACCTTGCCGTTTCGCAAAAGCGTTGCGGAGCCTGCCGCTCTGAGCCCTTTTAAGGATTTCAAAATGCCGGAATCAACCTCAACCGGGCAAAGAGCAGGCTCAAACGGAACAACGCGGTGCCCCATATTCCTCAGATAATCCGCTGCGCTCGCGCTTCCGCCAAGCTTAGGCGCCGCCTTTGAGCCGCAGCAGAGCGCAAGCTTTTTGCCGGCAAAAACGTCATTTTCGGTTTTAATTAAAAACTCATTGTTTGTTTTTGTGAGGCTGCGGATATTCTGTCCGCAGAAAATCTCAACGCCGAGCCGTTCACAGCCGAAGCGCAGAACATCCAGCACCGAGCTTGCCTGTTTGCTGGCGGGATAGTACCTGCCCTCGCTGTCGCAAAACGCGGCAAGTCCAAGCGCGTCAAAATATTCAAGCAGGGAAGAGGCGTTGTATTTTTCAAAAACAGCGGATGAAAACTCCGCGAACGAACCAACGTATTTATCGGCGGAAACGTTCCTGTTAGTAAGGTTGCACCTGCCGTTTCCAGTGGAAAGCAGCTTTTTTCCCACACGGTCATTTTTTTCAATTATAGCAACTTTCATTTTCGGGTTATTGCTTTTAGCGGAAATCGCGCACATCAGCCCCGACGCTCCGCCGCCGATAATTACAGCGTCAAAATTGTATTTCATATCTACACCTAAAAAACAAGGCAGCCGCAGCTGCCTTAATCAATTTTATTATGTGTTTGCAAGCAGACTGAAAACGCCGCCGAGACCGGCTTTTACGCCTATAGTGCCGACAGCCATAATAGTGCCCGCAATCAGCACGCCGAGGATAACAGCCTTAACGCTCTTTTTAAATCCCATATCCAAAAAGCTTGCCGCAAGCGTACCTGTCCAGGCGCCCGTACCGGGAATCGGAATACCGACAAAGAGCATCAACGCGATAAACAAGCCTTTTCCTGCTTTAGCCTGAAGCTTTTTTCCGCCTTTTTCTCCCTTGTTGTAGCACCATGTAAAAAACTTGCCGATAACCTTTTTGTCCTTACCCCAAACAAGAACCTTTCTGGCGAAGAAGTAAATGAACGGAACGGGTATCATATTGCCGACAATACAGATGACAAAAACCAAAATAATTTGTAAAACAGAGTTAGGGCTGCCGTTGGGAATCATCGCGATACCGTAAGGAATAGCTCCTCTAAGTTCAATAATCGGTACCATTGAAATAAAAAAGCAAATCAGATAATTTAAAAAGCTCAAATCATTCTCTCCTCTTAAACTAAATCTAATACAGTATAACAGAAAACACTATAATTTTCAATATCGAAAACTTAAAATTTGACTTATATTATTAAAATACTTTTATACTCATTGACATTATTTTATTTTGTTATAAAATAGATTGAGGAAGTGATTGTATGCAGCCCAAAGGAACAGGCAAAGCTTTTCGGATAATAATTTTTACGCTGACCGCGCTGATGATATGCTACGCGTTTTATCATTCGGCAATGCCTGCCTATGCTTCGGCGGAGGAAAGCGAGGGCGTTTTATCATTTGTAACCGACTTTTTCAATAATTTCGGAATTTCCGTGGAGCTGACGGATCATATAATCAGAAAAACGGCGCATTTTATCGAATATTTTATAATCGGAGGTTTGCTGTTAAGCTGCGCTTACTCCTTTGACAGATTCAAAACCTACAGGTTTATGGTTCAGGTTTTGTTTTTCGGACTGCTCACCGCCGTAATTGACGAGACTATCCAGCTGTTTTCCGATGGAAGGTCGGGACAGATTTCGGACGTTTGGCTTGATTTTTCGGGAGTAATAACCGGAGCCGGAATAATGCTCCTGTTTTATTTTATATACACAAGAACAAAGAAAAAAGATAAAAAGAAAAAAGCAAATTAGAATGAGGGAATATGGAAAATACCAAGGAAGTAAAAAAAGAGAATAAAATGGGCACAGTGCCTGTTCCCAAGCTGATAATAACAATGTCGCTGCCGGCGATAATCTCAATGACAATACTTGCGCTGTATAACGTAGTAGACAGTATCTTTATCGGCAATTACAGCCAAAAGGGCTTAACGGCATTGTCGCTTGTATATCCGCTTCAGCTGTTGTTAATATCGGTTTCCGTCGGAACGGCGGTCGGCGTAAACTCGCTTGTATCGCGCAAGCTCGGAGAAAAGGAATTTGAACAGGCAAACAACGCCGCCACTCACGGACTTGTAACCTGTCTGTTTTCGTACCTGCTGTTTTTAATTCTCGGCATTTTCGCCGTAAAGCCGTTTATGAACCTGTTTTCGAGCGACGCTCAAACAGTGAGCTACGGCGTAGATTATCTCAGAATTGTGCTTTGTCTGTCGGTTTTCTCAATAATTCAGGTAATGATAGAAAAAACTCTGCAGGCAACGGGAAATATGATATATCCAATGCTGTTTCAAATTTTAGGCGCTGTGGTAAATATCATTTTTGACCCTCTGCTGATTTTCGGAATCGGCATTTTTCCCGAGATGGGCGTAACAGGAGCGGCAATCGCCACGGTGCTCGGTCAGTTCTGCGGAATGTTGTTTGCCGTAATCATCCTGTTCAGAAAATCACACGAAATAAAAATCACCTTTAAGGGCTTCAAACTCAAAGGCTCCGTGCTAAAGCAGATTTACGCCGTTGGCTTCCCTTCAATAATTATGCAGTCAATAGGCGCGATAATGATGCTTGGGCTTAACGCGATTTTCACCGCGGCGGATTCAGCGGTTTCCGTAACGGTTCTCGGAGTGTACTACAAGCTCCAAAGCTTTGTATTTATGCCGTGCTTTGGACTCAATCAGGGAATTTTGCCTGTTTTGGGCTACAACTACGGCGCGCGCAATAAAAAAAGGGTTTATTCCACGCTTAAATGCGGAATCACTATCGCGGTTTTGATTATGCTTATCGGCGTAATTTTGATGTGGTCAATTCCCGACAAGCTGATTTCCATGTTCGGCGGCGACGATAGCCTTATGCGCGTAGGCGTACCCGCGTTCAGGATAATAAGCCTTTGCTTTGTTCCCGCCGCTGTCAGCATAATTATGATTACCCTTTTCCAGGCGGTCGGCAAGGGCTTTTGGGGTATGTTTATCTCGTTCGCGCGCCAGCTTGTCGTGTTGCTGCCCGCGGCGTATATCCTTTCGGTAACCGTGGGAGTGGACGCTGTGTGGTACGCCTTTCCGATTGCCGAGCTGATGTCGCTCATAGTCGCCCTTTTCTTCTTAATAAAAATCGTAAAGGGCGATTTCAAAAAATTAAATTAGCCTCTTCGCCATACAATTTTTGTCACCTCGGCGCATATATCTGTACTGAGGTGATACTTTGGAAGACAATAAAAATTTTATTACATACGACAAGGACTGGCAGAACGTTTCAACCCCCGAATACCCCGATGTGAGCGAGCCCGAAAGCGAATTTACCGAATTTAAGGATAAAATTCCCAAGCCGTCAAAAAAATTGAACCGCGGCGTTTCAAAGCAGCGCCTTTTGACCCTTCAGCTTTTGATTTGTCTTTTAATCGGTATAACGGCGTTCGTTCTTAAAAGCATCGGAGGGGATTGGTACAGCCTTGCGAGAGAATGGTACTATACAAATTTAAACAACACCGCTGTTTTTGACAGCAACGGCGGTTTTGACGTCAATTTGCTTTTGGGCAGGTCAACCGCCGATGAAGCTGAGGATATTTAGCACAGAAGTCGAGGTTTCCTACGCTCTGATATGTATTGCGGCGATTTGTATTATTCTCAAAATTTTTGACAGTATGCTTTGGTGCGCGCTGGCGATAACAATTCACGAGCTCGGGCACCTTTGCGCTATGATTCACTTTGGCTGCGCGCCGCAGAAAATAAAAATCTCCGCTTTTGAAATCAAAATTGTTGACTCAAAACGTCAGCTCAGAAGCGAAAAACAGAATATTCTTATAATTTTTCTCGGTCCTGCCGCTAATTTTATTTGTTTTATTCCTTTTTATCTGTTATACTTAACAGGTAAGGGCTGTTTTCTGCCGTTCGCAACGGCAAATTTGTCGGTCGGGCTGTTTAACAGCCTGCCTGTTTTGTCGCTTGACGGCGGTCAGTTAATTTACATTTTACTTTGCAAAAGGTTCAGCTCCGCAAAATCGGAAAAGCTTGTAAATCTGCTTACTTTTATTACAATTTTTCCGCTTGCCGCTCTCGGAATCGCGGTGCTGTTCAAATCAAAATACAATTTTTCGCTGTTGTTTGTCTGCGCTTATCTTATAATATCTTTAATCAGCAGAAATAACAGGTTTATATAACGGAGGATGTTATGGTAAGCAGGGAAGTAGAAAAGCTTTTGTTAAAGGTTCAAAAGCCGGGGCGTTACGTCGGCGGCGAGCTTAACGAGGTCATAAAGGACAAAAAGAACGTTGACGTTCGTTTCGCGTTTTGCTTTCCCGACACCTACGAGGTGGGAATGTCGCACCTCGGAATGAAAATTCTATACAGCCTTTTTAACAGCCGCGATTATATCTGGTGCGAGCGTGTTTTCGCTCCCTGGACGGATATGGAGGAGCTGATGCGTCAAAATCACATTCCTCTTTACGCGCTCGAAAGCGGCGATCCTCTCTCGGATTTTGACTTCATCGGCTTTACCCTGCAATACGAGCTCAGCTACTCCAATATGCTCAATATGCTCAGGCTCGGCAACGTACCGATAAAAGCCTCCGACCGAACGGAGCTGAAAAATATTGTAGTCGCGGGAGGTCCCTGCGCCTGCAATCCCGAGCCCGTAACCGATTTTGTCGATATGTTCTTTATCGGCGAGGGCGAGGAGGTCGATTTGGAGGTAATCGAGCTTTTCAGAAGGTGCAGGGACGAGGGCAAAAGCAAGCGCGAGTTCCTTGAGCTTTGCTCACAAATCGAGGGCGTTTACGTTCCGTCGCTGTATGACGTCGAATATAACGACGACGGAACAATCAAGAGCTTTACGCCGCAAAACGGCGCTCCGCCGGTAATCCGTAAACGCCTGATGAAAAATATGGACGAGTCCTATTATCCCGATAATTTTGTCGTTCCGCTGATAGAGATTGTCCACGACAGAGCCGTGCAGGAGATTTTCAGGGGCTGCATCCGCGGCTGCCGCTTTTGCCAGGCGGGCTTCATCTACCGCCCTGTAAGGGAAAAATCTCCCGATACAATCAACGCCCAGTGCAAGGCTTTGTGTGAGAACACAGGCTATGACGAGGTTTCTCTTTCGTCGCTCAGCTCAAGCGATTACAGTCAAATAGTACCTCTGCTCGATAAGCTGAATTCTTGGTGCAAAGACGAAAAAGTCAGCATTTCTCTGCCTTCTTTGCGTGTTGACGGTTTCAGCGACGATATTATGGATAAAATCAAAACCGTTCGCAAAAGCGGTCTGACCTTTGCTCCTGAGGCTGGCAGTCAGCGTATGCGCGACGTAATCAATAAAAACGTCAGGCAGGATGAGTTGCTGCAAACCTGCGCGACCGCCTTTGCCGGCGGCTGGAACGCGGTCAAGCTTTACTTTATGATAGGTCTGCCGACGGAAACCATGGACGACGTTGCCGCAATCGCGCGGCTCGGACAAGCCGTGGTTGACACCTACTACCAAACGCCGAACAGGGCAAAGGGGAAGTCCGTCAGGGTTACGGTTTCCGCTTCGTCCTTTGTTCCAAAGCCCTTTACGCCGTTTCAGTGGGAGCCGCAGGACACAATCGACGACATTCACAAAAAGCAGGAGCATATAAAAGAGAGCATAACAACCAAAAAGCTCCAGTTCAACTACCACGACGCCGACACAAGCTTTCTTGAAGCGGTTTTCGCAAGGGGCGACCGCAGGCTTAACAGGGTTATGGAGCTTGCGTGCGAAAGGGGCTTTCATTTTGACGGCTGGAACGATTGCTTCGATTTGCAAAAATGGCTCGAGCTTTTTGAGGAATGTAATATAGATCCGGCGTTTTACGCCAATCGCCGCCGTTCGTTTGACGAGATTTTGCCATGGGATCACATCGACTACGGAGTTACAAAGTCATTTTTAATTAAGGAATGTCAAAAGGCGTATCAAAATACAACTACGCCGCACTGCCGCCAAAAGTGCAGCGGCTGCGGAGCGGCAAAGTACGGGGAGGGAGTATGCTTTGAAGAGCGTTAGAATTTGGTTTACCAAAGACCACGAGTGCCGCTATATCTCTCACCTTGACCTCAACCGCACAATGCTAAGAGCCTTGCACAAAAGCAAGCTTCCCGTTTGGCATACGGAAGGCTTCAACCCTCATCCGTTCGCGACCTTTCCTCTGCCGCTTTCTCTCGGTTTCAGAGGAGTGAACGAATGTATGGATGTAAAGCTTGAGGACGAAAATTATTCTTTTGAAGAAATAATCTCAAAGCTGAACGCCTGTCTGCCTCGCGGAATACGTGTATTTGACGTGACCGAGCCCGAGATGAAAGCGGGCAAAATCGCCTACGCCGGCTTTACGCTTAAAATCAGCGGAGACAAAATTCCCTCGGGCAAAATCTGCGATGATATAAAAAAGCTCTTGGCGGAGGACAAAATTGAGCTTGAAAAAAAGTCCAAAAAG
>CAJOLF010000084.1 GCA_905235295.1 uncultured Ruminococcus sp.
CAAAACGGCGCGCTGCCGCCGAGAACATCAAGCAAAAAATCCATTTTGCAGTTCATATTTTTACCTTTAAAAGTTTAGCCTGCGGATTAAATGTATCCGAAAATAAGCAGGCAAATTCCCAGTAATACAGGCTGGTGAATCAGATAAATTATCAGCGAGTGTCTGCCCAAAAAATCGAGGACGTAAACTCTGCGCCTGAAAAAATCCTCTATATTGAAGGATTGTATAATTCTCCAAAGGAAATATCCAAAGGCATAGACAAAAATCCACGTGATTATCGGGAAGTAGTCGGACGAACGGAAGCCGCTGTCGGGGAAGCCGAGGAACGCTACGTACTTAAACTGATAGAAAAAGTCGGGCAGCGTAAAAAGCCTGATGTTAAAAAAGCCGATATAGCGCTCCGGCACGCCGTAGAAAACGGCGAAGCACAAAAGCGACAGTCCCGCGCCGAGATACGGATTAATCCTGTCAAAACACTTTCTGAGCGCGTTGCAAATTATCATTGAGCAGCCGATAAGGTTGAGTACGCCGAACCAAATTGCCTGCGAGGGCATAACAATCACCGTGACCGCGGTAATCAAAAGACCGCAGAGGTTTAGGATAATTCCGCGCCTGTACGCGTGCTTTGAAAAGTGCAGCGTAACGCCCGAAATCATAATAAAGGAAATGCAGATGTACCTTTCCCACGCGATTATCCAAGGGTTAAACGCCCACTTAACGTCGACGCCGTAAACCATAAAAACATCGTACAAAAAGTGGTACAAAACCATATTCACAATCGAAAAGCCCCTGAGCGCGTCTATCAGGTTGTAGCGGTTTTCAAGGTTAATTTTCTTCATCTCAGTTAAACCTATTCATCGCCCGGTCGATTTTTCCGTCAATAATCATACCCACCGCTTCGGCGGTATTCTCAAGCATCGGCTCAAGCTTTTTTTGCTCGTCCGCGGAAAACCTTGAGAGCACCCAGTCGGCAAGGTCCCAATCGGGATTCGGCTTTGCGCCGATTCCGATTTTTACGCGCGGAAAGGCGTCGCTTCCGCTGAGCTGAATAATGCTCCTCATTCCCTTTTGTCCGCCGTCGCTGCCCTTTGCGCGAATCCTCATTTTTCCAACGTCGAGCGAAATATCGTCAAAAATCACAATCACGTTTTCGGGCTTAATCTTATAAAAATTCATCGCTTCAACAACCGCTTGTCCGCTGTTGTTCATATAGGTGGTGGGCTTTAGCAGCAGAACCTTTCTGCCGGAGATTTCGCAGCTTCCGGTGTAGCTTTTAAATTTTATTCTGTTAAGCCTGCAGTTATTCTTATCCGCGATATAGTCCAGCGCCATCCAGCCGCAGTTGTGGCGCGTATTCTCGTACTTTTTGTCGGGGTTTCCGAGCCCGACCACAATGCAGTCGACAGGACCGCCCGATTTTTTGAATCCGAACATATCAATCCTTCTTTTCAAAAACACACAAGGGCGGACTTTTTGAAAGTCCGCCTGTTTTGCATATATTATTTATCAACAATTAATTGAAAGCCGCGGTAAAGGGCTTGTCGTTATAAATTCTCGCGATTGCCTCGGCAAAAATCGGAGCCGTGGGAAGCACCGTGAACTTATCAATCATCTTTTCCTCGGGAATCGGGATTGTGTCGAGGAGGATGACCTCCTTAATCGCGCTGTTCTTGATTCTCTCAATCGCGGGACCCGAAAGCACGCCGTGGGTAGCGCAGGCGTAAACCTCTGTGGCTCCGCCCTTTTCAACAATCGCGTTAGCGGCGTTGCAAAGCGTGCCTGCAGTGTCAATCATATCGTCGACAAGGATAACCTTTTTGCCGCGCGCGTCACCGATGATATTCATAACCTCGCAAACATTCGCCTTAGGTCTGCGCTTGTCGATAATAGCGAGGCTTGTGCCGATTTTTGAGGCAAAATTCCTTGAACGGGTAACCGAACCGAGGTCGGGAGAAACAACAATATAATCGTCGAAGTTGCCGCCGATTTTCTCCTTCATGTGGTTGGCGAGGATTCCCGCGCCGTGGAGGTGGTCAACCGGAATGTTAAAGAAGCCCTGAATCTGGTTTGCGTGAAGGTCCATTGTCAGCACGCGGTCAGCGCCCGCGGTTGTGATGATGTCGGCGCAGAGCTTTGCCGAAATCGGATCTCTCGCCTTTGCCTTTCTGTCCTGCCTGGCATAGCCGAAGTAAGGCATAACGGCTGTGATTCTCGCCGCCGAAGCGCGCTTCATGGCGTCAATCATAATCAGCATTTCCATAAGGTTGTCGTTGACAGGGGTGCAGGTTGACTGAACAATAAAGCAGTCGCTGCCTCTTACCGACTCGTGGAGCGAAACCGCGATTTCTCCGTCCGAGAAATGCGTGCAGTCGCTTTTTCCGAGCGGCAAGCCAAGACAGCCCGCAATGCCCTGGGCAACGTCAACGTTTGAATTACCCGCGAAAATTTTGATGTCCTTGCCGTGAAAATTCATTGTAATAACTCCTTTTCCTAAATCCTCTTTATGTATTGATATTAAATTTTAACCTGTTAACATTCATAGCCCTTAGCCTTGGCTATCTGATTAAGCTCTTCAAGCTGGGCGGGGTCGTTGGCTCCGAGCACAGCGTCGCTGCATTCGGCGGTATAGGCTCCTACCCTTTGTCCGTCACTGAGCAAAAGCTCAATCGCGTCGGGCAGGTAATACTCTCCCGCGGCGTTGTCGGATTTGATTCTGTCAAGCACGCTCAAAAGCTTTTGGCAGTCAAACCAATATCCGCCCGAGTTCACCTCGTCAATCCTCAGGGTTTCCCCGTCCGCGTCCTTGTGCTCAACAATCGCCTTCAGGCTTCCGTCGGCGCTGCGGACAATCCTTCCGTAGCCCGCCGGGTCGTCAACCCTTGCCGAAATCACCGTCGCGGCACATCCCGATTTTGTGTGCTGCTCAAGCGAGTTTTTGATTGTTTCGGACGACATAAACGGAGCGTCGCCGTTTAGGATTACAACGTTGCCGCTGTGAGCGTTCAAAAAATCCTTAGCCATCATAACGGCGTGACCTGTTCCGAGGCGTTCCGCCTGAAAAACGCTTTCCACTTCAAAATCCAGCGTATCGAGAAATTCCTCGACGCACTCCTTTTTGAAGCCCTTGACAACGCAAATATCGGTGATATCCGCCCTTCTTAAAGCGTTGATTACCCAAAGGAGCATCGGCTTGCCGAGCACCGGAGAAAGGGTTTTGGGTTTGTCCGATTTCATTCTTTTACCCTCGCCGCCGGCGAGAATAACAGCGCAGTTGCTCATAAGCTACCTACCTAAAATATAATTCAGCGTGACAAAACGGCAAGTCCGTTTGCCTCGCACTGTTTTAATCATTACTATTATTGCATAAAAAAATCAAATTTTAAGTCCAAATAAGAAAAAAGGCGGTAAACATTTCATTTTAAACGTTTTATACAATATTAATAAAATTTACAGGCGTTTTTTAGAAGAAAAAATTTCAAAAAAATATAGCTATTTTCTGTATAATTTGTTATAATATGGTTTAGGCTTATACATGTTGGCGCGCTTTGCGCTTTGCCGGGCGTGCTACAGCCGTATATTTTATCTAATAGGAGGATACCAAAATGGCAAAAAAATGGGTTTACCTTTTCTCAGAAGGTAACGCGAACATGCGTGAGCTCCTGGGTGGTAAGGGCGCTAACCTTGCTGAAATGACCAGCATGGGACTTCCCGTACCGCAGGGCTTCACCATTACAACGGAAGCTTGTACTCAGTATTATGAGGACGGCAGAAAAATTAACGACGAGATTCAGGAACAGATTAACGAGTACATTGTTAAAATGGAAGAAATCACCGGCAAAAAGTTCGGCGATACAAAGAACCCGCTTCTCGTATCCGTACGTTCTGGCGCGAGAGCTTCTATGCCCGGTATGATGGATACAATTCTTAACCTCGGTCTTAACGAAACTGTTGTTAACACCATTGCCGAGATGTCAGGCAACCCCCGCTGGGCTTGGGACTGCTACCGCAGATTCATCCAGATGTATTCGGACGTTGTTATGGAAGTCGGCAAGAAGTACTTTGAAGAGCTTATCGACGAGATGAAGGCGAAGAAGGGCGTTACTCAGGACGTTGAGCTTGACGCCGACGACCTCAAGGAGCTCGCTTCACAGTTCAAGGCAGAATACAAGGAAAAAATCGGCGAGGACTTCCCCGACGATCCTAAGGAACAGCTTATGGGAGCCGTTATGGCGGTATTCCGTTCTTGGGACAACCCGCGCGCCAACGTTTATCGCCGCGACAACGACATCCCCTATTCATGGGGTACAGCCGTTAACGTTCAGTCAATGGCGTTCGGTAATATGGGCGACGACTGCGGAACAGGCGTTGCGTTTACACGTGATCCCGCAACAGGCGAAAAGAAGCTTATGGGCGAGTTCCTTACAAACGCTCAGGGCGAGGACGTTGTTGCCGGCGTTCGTACTCCTATGCCTATCGCTCAGATGGCAGAGAAGTTCCCCGATGCTTACGCGCAGTTCACAGAGGTTTGCGCTACTCTTGAAAATCACTACAGAGATATGCAGGATATGGAGTTCACCGTTGAGCACGGCAAGCTCTATATGCTCCAAACAAGAAACGGCAAGAGAACAGCCCAGGCTGCTCTTAAAATTGCCTGCGACCTCGTTGACGAGGGTATGAGAACCGAGGAAGAGGCGGTTGCTATGATCGATCCCCGTAACCTCGACACACTTCTCCATCCCCAGTTCGACTCAGCCGCTCTTAAAGCCAACAAGCCTATCGGCAAGGGACTCGGAGCTTCTCCGGGCGCTGCCTGCGGCAAGATTGTGTTCACAGCCGAGGATGCCGAGGAGTGGAACGCAAGAGGCGAAAAGGTTGTTCTTGTTCGTCTTGAGACATCACCTGAGGATATTACAGGTATGAAGGCTTCTCAGGGTATCCTGACAGTTCGCGGCGGTATGACATCTCACGCTGCCGTTGTTGCCCGCGGAATGGGCACATGCTGCGTATCGGGCTGCGGCGACATCGTTATGGACGAGGAGAACAAGAAGTTCACACTCGCGGGCAAGGAGTTCCACGAGGGCGACTACCTCTCAATCGACGGTTCAACAGGTAACATCTACGACGGCGCTATCGCCACAAAGGACGCTGAAATCGCAGGCGAGTTCGGCAGAATTATGGCTTGGGCCGACGAGCTCAGAACACTTAAAGTAAGAACAAACGCCGACACACCCGCAGACGCCAAGAAAGCAAGAGAGCTCGGCGCAGAGGGTATCGGTCTTTGCCGTACAGAGCACATGTTCTTTGAAGAGGACAGAATCGCAGCTTTCCGTGAGATGATTTGCGCGGATACTGTTGAAGAAAGAGAAACTGCTCTTGAAAAAATCCTTCCCTATCAGCAGAGCGACTTCAAGGCTCTTTACGAGGCTCTTGAGGGCTGCCCGGTAACAATCCGTTTCCTTGATCCTCCGCTCCACGAGTTCGTTCCCACAGAGGAAGAGGACATCGAAAAGCTTGCTAAGGCTCAGGGCAAGAGCGTTGAGGACATCAAGGCTCTTATTCAGTCGCTCCACGAGTTTAACCCGATGATGGGTCACCGCGGATGCCGTCTGGCTGTAACATACCCCGAAATCGCGAAGATGCAGACAAAGGCTGTTATCCGCGCCGCTATCGAGGTTCAGAAGGCTCATCCCGACTGGAACGTTAAGCCCGAGATTATGATTCCGCTTGTATGCGAGGTCAAGGAGCTCAAGTTCGTTAAGAAGGTTGTTGTTGAGACCGCTGACGCTGAGATCGCCGCTGCAGGCGTAGAGCTCGAGTATGAGGTTGGTACAATGATCGAGATTCCGAGAGCTGCTCTGACAGCCGACGAGATTGCTACAGAGGCTGACTTCTTCTGCTTCGGTACTAACGACCTTACTCAGATGACCTTCGGCTTCTCAAGAGACGACGCAGGCAAGTTCCTCTCAGCATACTATGATACAAAGATCTTTGAGAACGATCCCTTCGCGAAGCTTGACCAGACAGGCGTTGGCAAGCTGATGGAAACAGCCATCAAGCTCGGCAAGCCCGTTAATCCCAAGCTCCACGTTGGTATCTGCGGCGAGCACGGCGGAGATCCTTCTTCCGTAGAGTTCTGCCACAAGATTGGTCTTGACTATGTATCGTGCTCACCCTTCCGTGTGCCGATTGCAAGACTTGCTGCCGCTCAGGCTGCCGTAAACAATAAGTAATTAATTGCTTAAAGGTTTATAAATAAAAACAACTCCGCTTATCCATTCGGGTAGGCGGAGTTTTTATTTTCCGTTTTTGTGTTCTCTTTGCTCAAGCGTTTTTTGAGCAAGGCGCTTTATGTTTTCATCATATTGATTGTCTTTTATGATTAGGCGCAGAGCAAGACCGGTTAAGCTTTTTATATATTCGGTTACTGAGTTTTCGTTTGGCATATTCATAATAAAACTGTGCCGGTGGGCACTCTCGCCCGCCTTCGGAAAGCATGAACGTGCGGCAACGTTTCCGTAACGGCGGGATCAAAATGCAGGAATTTCCTATACAGCAAAAAAGTGCGCGGCTAAGCCACGCACAAAAAACACATGACTCTTTTGTCGCCAAACAAAAAACCTATAACTATACTGCAAAAGCAAGTCAAAGCGAGCCTGTATTTTTATCGAAAAAAAACTCCGCCCGCCTGTTAGGGTGAACGGAGTTTTTGAGTTATTTTACCTTAATTCCGTAAAAGCTTACGCCTTTTTGGGAAATTCTTTAATCTTGCCTACCGAATATTTCTGAATCATTGTAGCGTCGAGAATGTCTACTACTCCATCGTCGTTAACGTCGCCGAGATAAAGCTGCTCGTCGTCCAAGGTGGACTTCTTTACGCCGTACTTTCGAATTAATGTAGAGTCCACAACGTCAATGCTGCCGTCGCGGTTAACGTCGCCGATAAGATAAACAGGCTTGAGCACCGGGATAATCTCCTGGGGTACAATCCACTCATTGCAGCGGTTACACTTAACGCCGTCTGTAAGTCCTGTTTCAGTGTAGGTTGCGGGTTTGCCGGGAACCGTTACCGTGTCGTGTCCCTTTGCCGGGATAACCTGCTGAGCGACAAGCACCTCATTGCATACCGAGCAGTGGCTGCCCTCGGTAAGTCCTGTGTTCGTGCAGTCGGCATTAACCGCCTTGTCTGTTACGGGTGTGTGTCCCTTTGCAGGAACAACCTGCTGCGCGACAAGCACCTCGTTGCATACCGAGCAGTGGCTGCCCTCGGTAAGTCCTGTGTTCGTGCAGTCGGCATTAACCGCATTGTCTGTTACGGGTGTGTGTCCCTTTGCAGGAACAACCTGCTGAGCTACGAGAACCTCGTTGCATACCGAGCAGTGGCTGCCCTCGGTAAGTCCTGTGTTCGTGCAGTCGGCATTAACCGCCTTGTCTGTTACGGGTG
>CAJOLF010000085.1 GCA_905235295.1 uncultured Ruminococcus sp.
GGCTTTGCCTGAAATGTCCTGTTGAGTTAAATATCCCTTGCCGTCAATCTGACTTTTGGTATAGTAATAATCAAGCTGTTCGTCAACGTAATCCTCCATATCGGCGCTTGCCGCCTTGACGTGTTCCCTGACTGCGTTAACTGTCGTGTAATTTTCGTGGTCGGCGTCAGTTGACGACCCGTCGTGAATTATATCAACCTTATTGTCAATGCGCTCAAAATCTCCCTCAATCGGGTGTTTATCGAGATAATCATCAACCGCCTCGGCAACCTGTTCATCGGTCGGGGCGCCGGTGTGGTCGAAGCGTTCTTTAAGATTTTTATATCCTCCACGCGCGTCACCGATTTCTCTGACCACTTCCGCATAATTGCCGAGCGAATCATCGTCAACCCGTCCGTGCTCCGCTATGTCAGGAGAAATTCGCACAAAAACAGGGATTTGTGAAACGATAATATTTCCCGAGCTGTCAACAATTTTCGGCTGAATTTCAAGAATTCCGCTGCGAAGGTTCTCAACCTTTCCGGTGTCAATTCCGACGATAACTGTTGATCCGTCAACATCACATTCCGCTTCCTGCTCAATTAAAATCCCATCCGAAACATACGTTACCGTTGCTGTGCAGCCCTGCTCAAGCTCGATAGGCTCGCCGTCCGCGTTAAACGTTACATCAATATATCTGGTGTTCTTATCACTGACATGGGCGATAAAGTCAACGGTATACTGATTTGGTCTGTTGATGTCAATACTTAATTTGCTGTGAGGTATAACCATTTTTTAACTCCTTCCCTGCTCGGCAATATTGTTTGTTACATAAACATAAATCGGGATTTGCAGTACAAACACATTATCCTCGGCATCAATTATTTTTGGCTGGATTTTCAGAATTCCGCTGCAAACGTTTGCGACTGTCTCGCTGTCAAAACCGATAATCAAAGTGTTATCCTCAATGTCACACGGTACGTTTTCAGCGATAACCGTCCTATCCACCGCGTATGTAACCGTTGCCGTGCAGCCTTCCTCAAACTCAATAAGCTTATTATTTGCAGTCAACTGCAAATCGAGGTATCGCGTATTCTTATCGCCGACGTTGCCTATAAGCTTGACAGATAAGGGCGTGAGCCTGTTAATGTCAACACTGATTTTTCTGTGAGGAATATTCATATAATCATCTCCTTTTGCGGTTTAAAAACATTGCGAGCGCCGGGCGGTAGTCTCCAACCTCTAACAGATTATAACGCTCCGCCAAGCAGTCATATTTAACCTTTGTGACCTGGGCGCGGACGGCTTTGGTTTTGCTCAGCGCTACGGTTACGGTATCGCAAAGACGAACACCGTCGAGCCTGTCCAGCTCCGGGCGGTAATCAATTTTAATGTTTATATCCTGATTAGCTATGCCGCTGTAGTCTTTCAGCTTTTCCTGCGTGACCTCGTTGAGTTTATCCTCAATGCCGGGGTAGAGCGTTCCGGCTGAAATATAAAAATTATTGCCAAAAAACGTCTTTAATTCGTCTGTAAAATCAATCAGCTTCACCTTTAGAAAAACGCGCGTACAATCCGTAGTTACCGGATTGCTTGTTATGGTGACATATCCGTTAGACTGAGAATTTAACCGCGGGACTTTGGCAAATCCGACTATGTGAGAATAGGACGCGTCGTTTGTCAAAGTCTGCTCATAACTTGACATATTTTTACCGAAAACAATCTTGTGACCGATTTGACGACCGCGCGACGCCAACAGCTCAATGTTAAAATTATCATAGTGAAACTCGCCGCCGAACTCTGACAAAAGGCTGTTTTCTGCTCCGCCGAAAATCTCTCCGAGCGACTTTGAAGGTGCTTCATTGAATTTGATTGTTTTACTTGTTGAAATATTGCTGTTGAAAGTAAACCGGTTCGGCAATGCCAAACGTGAAAATACCGTGTTTATGATTTGCTTCGGAGTTCCTATATCATCAGCGTAACCGATGTTTGACGGCATATAATTTTGATAGCAAAGATACTTGATATGCTGGGCGCTGATTTTGATTTGCTTTCCGCGGTCGCTGTAGCTCGGGACTGCCTTTGTAATCTCAAACAACTGCGGCGGATCATAGTCGTTTGCCTTAGCTTTGATTATCATTGAATCGGTTATCTGATCGGCAAGCCTGTCCGAGCCTGAGATTGTAGCGTCAATAAAATACTCGCCGTTCTTTTCCTCAGTTGCCTCACAAGTTATGCAATCGCGGATAAAGCCTAAGCCATTGTTGCTGTATGCCCCGGCGCTTGTGTTCGGATTATATAATCTCGGGAGCATTACAATCGCCTCCATCTCGGAATAATTTCAACGGAGAGAATGTGCGACTGCATTGACGACATCCTTGTTTCAACAGCAAATGTGTTAACTCCAGGCTTAAAGAACGGCATATAGTTATAATGCGCGTCTATGTCTTTATCCTCTGCACCCTTAAAGGTGCGGTAGGCTTCGCTGTCAATTTCAACATAGCCCATAAGATTTGTCAGCGTGTACGGCTCGCCGTTGACTACAAGGGCGGTTTCGCCTACATTTGCACCGTCGGTTGTAATCTTAAAATACGGCTCGGAAATATATTGTTCGGGATTTATGATCGTTTGATCGGTTTTTGACGCCGCAAAAGTAAATTTCTTTTGACCGATTTTTGAATACCAAAACGGTTGACGATTAAACGATATAGCCGTATCAATGTAGCCGTTTAAGCCGTTGCGCGCCAATTCGCTGATATTTTTACAAATCGCTTTGCAGAAATACCCGGGAACGGTTGAATCTTCAAAAATCTTGTATTCGGCGTCGCCGGACATAAGCCAGTCAATCAGCCTGCGCTCGTTAACGTCGGTATTCTGTAACCTGTCAATATCAATCATATTGATTTCATAATTCATATCAACGTTGTGAAAACGCTTGTTGTCGACGATAATGTCGCCGCTGCGCCCGATTATAGAACTAAATTCCATATCGCGCTCGGCGACGGTATGAACAGGGAAAGTCTTAACGGCGTAGCCTAAATCCCTTAGCGATTGGCCGTTATAAATGATGTCGTTCATTATCCCCACTCCATTCCTTTGCGAATTATAATGTCGGCGAGCTGTTTGCTGAAACGCTCCATGTCGGCGTCGGTGTCGAGCTTCGCACTGTTGATTGTGACGTTAATTCCGCCGTTGATACTCTTTGATGAACTGTTGTTTATGTTGCTGATACTTGCAGGATTTTGAGCTATTCCGCTGCTTTTGAGCTTATTAATGCTCGCGTATGTGTTTCTCAAATTATCGAGAGACAGCCCGATTTTAGCGCTTTCGCCGAGCGTTTGCGCGGCGTTGTTTACAGCTTTTTTATTCTTCACGATACCGTTTACTAAGCCTACGCCGAAGAAGTCGCCTATCTTCTCAGCTTCTTTTGACGGTGAGTTTATACCCAAAAACTTTTTAATGGAATCCAGAGCGGTTGAGGCAATGCTTTTTGAGGCATTCCAGATTTTTGAAAGCCCCGAGCCGTCTAACAAACCATTAACAAAACCTTGTACAAAATAAACACCACGGCGATACATAGCTCTTGACGGTGAATTTATTTCAGCTTCTTCATCAAAGCTATCAAGGTAAACTTTAGCCGTTTTCATACCCTCATTTTTAATCTGGTTAACATACTTATTGACACCGCCGCTTACACCAAAAACGAGGTTAGAACCGGTTTTTTCGGCTGTTTCTTTTGCTTTCGCTTGCAGATTATCGAGAGATTTCCACCTTGAACCCTCTATATCGCTTGCGGTGATAAGATTGGAGTTGTACGCCATCATTACAGCAGAGGCATCGTTATAATTGCCGTTTACAACCGCCTGCATTTTGGCAATATCTTCCGTATTGATTTTGAACTGAGCCGCACTGCCTGCGAGTTCATCATAAGAATCTTGAATCGAATCAACACTACCTTTTAATGACTGATACTGTTCTCTTAAATCAGATACAGACATTTGACCTTGAACTTCCGCGTTTGCAGTTGTATGCCAAACATCACCGCCAAACTCATTTAGGAAATTATCAAGGTTTTCCTCGGTAATTCCCCAGTCGTCCATGAATTTTTGCAGTTCGTCTTGAGCCTTTTTCAACTCAATAGCTGTCTTGTTTACATCCTGCTTTGTGGTTATATAAGATTCAGTGTTCTTGTTTGCCAAATTAGTGAGTGCGTTTGTTGAAGCTACTTTTTTGTATTTTTCAATTAGAGCGTCAAGATTAGCTTTTATCTTGTCAATGTTGCCATTTATCTGCACTCTGCCGTTATCATCAACTTTAATGTACTTATCCCACGCTGACTGAAAATCCGGGTACTTCTGCTTAAACCAATCGCCGATTGATTTAAGTTCGGCGTTTTCGGCTGAACTTAAATCAGCCTTGCTCAGAAGTTCATCTAAACGCTTCTTGTACTCATCAATCATACCTGTATCGGCGGCAGTTGAATCCATAGTGTTGTTGATTTCATCCTTTAGATTTGAAACTTTATCTTTCATCTCTTGAACTTTATCAACAGATTCTTGCAATTTTTCAGCTTGCTCTGTAAAGCCTATTTCTTCAAAACGCTGTTCTTTTGCCGCCTGAATAGCCGCCGCTAATCCACCCAAAGCCGCAATCAATGCAGTAATACCTAAAACCACCGCACCGACAGGGTTTGCATCCATAGCTGCGTTTAAACCGCCTTGCGCCGCTGTCGCGCTTATAAGCTTAGGCACAACTTTTGCAGCCACAGAAGTTATATCGCCAATTCCCTTAACTATCTTTCCTGTAATTGTTACTGCCGGACCAGCGACAGCGACAATCTCAATCGTCTTTGCAAGGGTCTTTTTTTGCTCTGGTGTGAGCTTTTTAAGCCATTCGGTTACACCCTTAACACCGTCGATAACGTCCTCTATAAGGGGCTCGCCCTCCTTTAAGGCGACACTTGCCAGCTCCGCGCCTGCTAATTTGAGATTATTTAAGCCTTTTTTTGATTCTTCCAGCGGGTCAAGCGTTCCCTCGTAGGTGTCCTTTACTGTGCTTTTGTAATTGGACATCGAGCCGGATAAATTGTCAAAATTGATTCTGCCCTCTTTAATCGAGTTTGCCATTTCTGCCGCGCCGCGTGTACCGAACAGAGAGGTAGCGATTTGCAACGCCTCTGTGTCCGATTTGGCATTTTTGATGTCAGCGACGTTCTTTTTCAAAACGTCGCTTAAGCCTTCGCCCTCTTTAGCGGAATTTTTAACCGCCGTTTTAAGTGCAGTAAGCGCGGTGCTGTCGTTAACGCCGTTACGCTCGAACTGAGCCATTAAGGAAATAGATTCTTCTAACGACAAATCCATTTCCTTAAAGGTGCTGTTGTTGTCAAGGACCTTGCTCATAAGCGCGTCAACAGAAACGCCTGTTTCCTGACCTTTTGCGGTTATCATACCGAGCAAGTCGGGGATGTTCTCCGAGGAGATGTTCCAAGCCTGCATAATGCGGGCGGTTTTAGAAACGCTGTCCGAAACATCCGCGTCATTGATTTTCGCAAATTGTAAATATGATTCCGAAACGGATTTTAATTTTTCATCCGTAAAACCAAAGCGTGTGTTAATCTCGCCTACCGCGTTACCTATGGCGGTCATATCGAAAGTCGAGTCGCTGAATAACTCATCCGCTGTCTTTTTTAAACTGTCAAACTTTTCATTAGTAGCGCCGGTCTTTTTTACAATTATGTCGTAGCCATTGTCCAAATCCTTGAACGAAGCAACCGAGCCGGCAAGAACGGCAGCGCCGGCAGCTGAGCCTTTGCTTATTACGCCGCCTGCCTTTTCGAGACCGTCACCAACCGTGTCAAGCTTATTTTTGAGCTGTTCAGCTTTTTCAATGGACTTGTCGGCCATATCCTTGAATTTATCCTTAAAGGATTTTACCTTGCCCTCGGCATTATTGAAATTAACATCATTCGCTTTCCGCTGAACCTCGCCAAACTTGTCGTTTGTTATGACGAGCTCAGACTCAAGGTGTTCGAGCTTGCTTTTTGTGGTCTCAACCTCGCGCTGATAGGCGCGGTATTCCTCGGCTCCGAGGTCGCCCGACTTAGCTTGTCTCTCAACCTGCTCCTGAACCTCGTTGAGCTTTTGGAGCTTCTCGCGGGTAGCGTTGATTTTGTCCGTCAAGATTTCCTGCTTTTGGGCAAGAAGAACCGCGTTATCGGGGTTAAACTTCAATTCCTTGTTGACAAGGTTTAACTCCTTTTGCAGGTTTTTGGAAGTGTTGTCAACGCCTTTGAGAGCTTTATTTAGATTTACGGTGTCGCCGCCAAGCTGAACGGTTATACCCTTAATAGTCGAACCCATAAAGCGCCTCCAGTTCTCTGTATCGTTTCATAAAGTCTCCGTAACGTTCCTCGGAGATTTCTCCTTTTTCATATTTATCCTGAATTACACTGTAATTCTTTTTGAGCATTATAAATTTATTTTCGTCATTGTTCTTTTTGCCGCGTTCGAGCTCGGAACGGGCGACACAATAATCGACCACAAAGCCGATTGACATTTTTTCAAAATCCGCGGCAGTCAGCCCGCATTTTGTCGCGTAAGCCAAAATCTGAAGCGCTGAAACAAACGCACCGCTCTGACTGCCGCTGTCGGTTTTTTTACGGTTTCAATATCCCTCACGTAAAGCTGAATGATTTGCAATCCGCAACCGATAACATCGGCAATCTCGTATTGCTTTGTCCATTCATAAAAATCGGGGATGTTTGTGTCGGCGGTCTTTGCCGCCGACCAAAGCAGCTTGGTTGTAAGTGCGAAAGGAATTGAAGCAACATCATCAATGCCTGTCAGCTCGCTTATATCCTGCAGCAACCGCCTGCCCTTAAATCTGTCCTCGTAGATTATGAGGGTAGAGGCATTAACCTCTACCCTTATACTCTTTTTGTTGATTGAAATAATCATAATTACGAACCCGAACCGCTGTTGCTGCCTGAACCGCTGCTCTGAGCTGCCGATGTGATTGTAGGTGTGAACACATCCGATGATGTCGGGAGTTCATCCACTGCCGCCTCGATATAGCAAGCCTTGTCGCTCACTCTCGGACGGGCAGCGATTTTGTATGTCGGGAATTCGGGGTCGAATGTCTCATAATTCGACTTGGCCGTTTTCTCGGGGCGCTCTGACACCTGACAGCTGGGATAAAGGTTGATGTCGTACTTTTTATCACCCAAAAATCCGCAAGAGCAAACTTGGGATAAGAAACAACTCCGCCTGTTTCCACATGACCGTCAGCGGTTTTCTGGCGGCCGAGCCACTTCTCCTTGATTTCATCAATGAGCGCAAGCAAGGTAAGCTCGATGTCGTAACCGTTGTTGACCTCGCCTCCGAGGACAATGATACCGTCGGCATCAAGCGTAAACGTGTTACCTACCGCGGTTGCCTTGAACTCTCTGCCGCCGGCTTCGCCCGATTCAAACCATGTGATGTTTTCGTCGTATTCAACGCCCGCGTTCGATTCGCTTGTAATCATAGCGTAGCCTACTCTTGCAATGGTTTTATTAATGAACATTAATAGTTCCTCCTATCTTTTATATGATTTTGTTCGTAAACCTCCGCCTTGCCGCTGTGAGGTCTTTAATAATTTTTCAATGCCCTTGATATACTCGGCATTGATTTTATCGGCAGCCGGCTTGATGTGCGGCTGCGCTTTAACTGTCTTTCCGTTTTTCGCTCTGTGACCGTTTTCGAGCAGGTGAGTTAAGCGATACTCCCGCGGCGAGCCTACTGTTTTTTCATAAACCGCGAAAGTGTCTTTAGTTTTCCTAACCCGCCAGCTCTTTTTGTAAGTACCCCGCCGCTTGGTTCTCCGTTTATTGACCGGAGCGCCTTCCTGAATGAGCTTTTTCAGCTTTTCGGCGGTTTCATCCGTGAGGTAGCGAACGCCTGCTTGAATATCAGCAGTGAATTGATATAGGATGTTCGAAACGGCAGAGCCTACTTCGTCTGATTTAATCTTATAGCTCACTTAAAAATCACCTCGAACTCGTAAACAGTCTCGTAGTAGCTTTCGGATTGGACAAAAACGCGCTCGGTTTTTACGGCGTTTATTCTCTGCTCCGCAAGCCATTGTTCAAAAATGCGTTCCGTTTTTGTGTCGTTTTTTGCCGTGTATACTTCGACCGCCATTTCGGTGCGGACGAAAATGAGCTTGCCGTCGGCAGTGATAGGCTTTTCCGCTGAACGGAAATAACAAAGATACGGCACAGAAACGGACTTTTTAAACTCAGCCTCTGCCGCTGTAATGCCGCAAGCTTCAATCGCTGACTTAAACGCTTCATAGTCTTTATAAACCATCCTCGACAGCTCCTTCCCATAACCCGCGCTGAGACAGGCTTAAAACTGTTGAATCCGGGTTAGTGTACGGCTCTTGTTGTACGTGCTCTATCTTATAGCGGGTGTTGCCGATAACCGCCGCGCTCTCGGTGGTAACGCTGAGAGACCTGCGGATGTGAATGACCTTTTTAAGCTCGATGTCGTTCTGACGGGCGGCATAGTAACGATTTATTCCTATCTTTTCATTACCAAAGCGGTGCGCCCTTCCGGTCGCGGGGATGATGTTGTCGTTATCGTCGGTGTCGTAAGTTGTTACCAAGCCGTCGTTAAAAGTCAGGAATTCAGGATTGTTCTTGATTTTCATTCTCTGCACTCCTAACCTCATAATCAAGCCTTAACGCCAAGATTTCGGCGGCGTAATTGACGCCGAACATTTCTAAAGCGTTGCTGTCGGCGTAACGGCAGTAATTAAACAACAACTCCCTTGCCCTGCCTTCTTTTTCAAAATCCGCGGCAGTTAAGTCCGGCGCGGATGAACGGAGGCGCGCAATGCCGTTCTCAATCATTATCCTTATTCTTCTATCAACGCTTATGTCCTCAGCCCTTTCGGCCGCTGTGTAATTTAGCATTATTGCTACATCATCGAGAAGATTATTGCTGATTAAAATTGCCATTTTCACACCTCCGTTTGGTTTAATTTATTAGTCAG
>CAJOLF010000086.1 GCA_905235295.1 uncultured Ruminococcus sp.
CATAATTCTTTGGAAGAATAATAATCTTATTGTTTTTTACCTCGATATTCTCCCCGAACGGTCTGCCGGCAAACAGGCTGTCGCAAAAATCGAGGATATTTTTATCCGCTGAATTTTGGTTCGGCAGCGGTTCGGTTTTATACGCCGTTCCGCTTTTGCGAAGCCTTGCGGCAAAGTGCCCCTCGCCGCCGTCCATAGGGAAAATCCTGCGCGCGTATTCAAGCGCGGGTCTGCCGAAGCTCACGCCCGAATCCTCGAGGGTAAAATCGGGATTTTCCGACAAAAAACGGGTGATTACTCCCTCGTTTTCCTCGCGTGAAAACGTGCAGGTGGAGTACACCATCACTCCGCCGTCCTTCAGCGCGAGCTTTGCGCTGTTCAGAATATTAAGCTGGCGTTCGGCGCAGCTTTGCACGTGAGCGACGCTCCACTCGTTTTGCGCGTCGCTGTTTTTGCGGAACATTCCCTCGCCGCTGCACGGAGCGTCAACCAAAACCTTGTCGAATTTCCCCGCGAGCCTTTGGCATAGCGCGTCGGGACGCGCGTTTGTCACAACCGCGTTACGTATTCCCATTCGCTCAATATTCGATAAAAGAATATTAGCTCTGCTTTTTACAATCTCGTTGCTCACCAAAAGCCCTGTTCCGCCGAGCTTTGCGCCGATTTGCGTGCTTTTTCCGCCCGGGGCGGCGCAGAGGTCAAGAACCAAATCGCCCTGCTCAACGCCGAGCATTGTGACCGCCGAGGTCGCGGACGGTTCCTGAATATAGAACGCGCCGCAGTGATGAAGCGGACTGTTGCCGAGCGACTGAACATTACCGGGAATGTAGAAGCCGCCGTCGCAAAACGGAGTGGGCTTGAGCTCAAAGCCGATTGCGCTCTTTAGCTTTTCCGCGGAGCATTTGAGGGTATTAACGCGCAGTCCCTTAAAATTATCGCCCTCATAATATTCTAAAAAAGAATTATATTCATCGCCCAGCAGGGCTTCCATTCTATCTAAAAATTCCCGCATAAAATTTCCCGAAGCTGAATAATTCCAAATTTTGTGATAATACTACTTTCAAAGGAGGTGCTTTTATGGACAACAATAACACTCAGAACAATAGCACTCAGAACAAAAACACAAAGGGATCTCAGAACTGCGACAACCGCGCAAGCGACAAGCAAAACCGCAGCGGTCAGAACAAAAGCAGCAAATAAAATCCCCTAAGCCGCAGGAAACCCTGCGGCGTTTTTGTTTAGTAGCCTAATTCTTCGTTAATAATTATAACCTTGATTCTGTTAACGTGCCTTTGCTGAGCGCACACTACATAGTTACAGCAAATTCTTCCGTCGCTGCGGCAGCCCTCGCAAAGCTCGGGATTTTCTTTGTTAAGAGATACGCACCTGCCCTCCTTGGCGCAGTAGGTGTCGATACCCAGCCTTACGGTGTTGGGCGGAGCCGCCTTGGTTTTGATGCGGTAGACCGCCTCGTCAATGTTTTTTACAAGCTTATTAACGCCGCAGAGAACCACCACGCTTTTCGGTCCGTAAAGAATCATCGCGACGCGGTTTGAGTTTCCGTCAACGTTATAAAGCTCGCCGTTTTCGGTTACGGCGTTGGAGCTTGTAAAAAACGCGTCGGCGCTGAAGGATTTGCGGTAAATCTCCTCCACCTCGTCGGGGGTAATACCCTCGCGGCTGCGGTCGAGGTAGTTGTAGTCCGGGGATGAGATGATGTCGTACACTCCCGTTTGCCTGAGCGTAACCGAACCGCCGTTTGAGATTGTGTCGCCCTTTTTAATCAGGGTTTTTACAAGCGCTCGGGCTTCGGCGGAAGTCTCGCAAAAATACGCGTCCATATTGTTGCGCTTTAGGTTTTTAATTGTTTTATCAATTCTTTGCTTTAACTCGTCTGTCAAAATAACCACCCCATTAATAATATGATAATATTATAATACAAAAAAAGGCGTAAGGCAATAAATTTTTATCGCCTTACGCCGTGAGAGTATTTTTTAACGGCAAACGCGAGGAATCAAACGCTGTTATTTGCGTTTACACGCAAAAAAATGACAGCCGCGAGGGCTGTCACTGCAAAAGCAAAATCAGGTGCTGCCGGGGAAATGCGCACACCGCCGTCTTGGGGCGGTGGCTTTACTTACGGCTCTTTAAACTCCACGCCGAGGTAATCGGCGACTGATTTTGAGAGCGAGCGCGCTATGTTGTCAATATTATCCCTTATCCACCGCGCGTCGTCGGGGTTGTCGTGGAACGCCGTTTCTATCAGCACGGCAGGCGCTTTTGTTCGCCTGATTTCCGCAAGGGTAGTTGTGGGCACAAGCTTGATGTTCCCCGGCTCGCGGTAAATCGGCGCGTAGTTGCCGAGGATGATGTCCGCAAAGCGCTTGCCTTTTTGGCTTGTGGGATAGTAATAAATCTGTACGCCCGTGTTCTGCCCCGACTGGGATTCGGGAGAAGCGTTGCTGTGTATCGCGAGGTGCAGGTCGTAGTCCTGACCGTTCGCGTCGGCGATGATTTGCGACAGGGTTTTATCGCGCTGATTGCGCGTAAAGTCAATTCCGCTCGCGGTTAAGTACGGCTCCATAGCGTCGGCGATGAGGTTCATATAGTATTCCTCGGAGCCTCCGTCTACAAAGCGGTTGTATTCCTGCGCTGACGGGCTGAGATAAATTTTCGGCATATAATCTCCTCTTTCTAAACATATTTTTAATATTATATGCGTTGAATAAAAAAAGGTTTATAAAGCCCGATTATAATTCTTATTTGCAATTAAGATTAACTATACCTATGATATTATAAGTAAAATCATTTATGATTATAATTTTGAAAGGAGATATTCATTATGAAATGGGTTTGCACAGTTTGCGGATATGTTTATGAAGGTCCCGAGCCTCCGGCTCAGTGCCCTGTTTGTAAGCAGCCCGCTGAGAAATTTAAGCTTCAGGAGGATGAAGCTGAGTTCGCTACGGTTCACGAGGTTGGAATCGGCAAGGCTGACGGCGTAAGCGAGGATATTATCGCTGATTTGAGAGCTAACTTTGAGGGCGAGTGCAGCGAGGTAGGTATGTACCTTGCTATGGCGAGAGTTGCCGACAGAGAGGGTTATCCCGAGGTTTCGGCGGCGTTCACAAAGTACGCTTATGAGGAAGCAGAGCATGCTGCCAAATTTGCCGAGCTTTTGGGCGAGGTTCTCACCGACAGCACCAAAAAGAACCTGCAGATGCGCGTTGACGCCGAGACAGGCGCCTGCGAGGGCAAGTTTGACCTTGCCAAGAGAGCTAAGGCGGCTAACCTTGACGCTATCCACGACACCGTTCACGAGATGGCTAAGGACGAGGCAAGACACGGCGCAGGCTTTAAGGGACTGCTCAATAGATATTTCGGCTAAGATAACTGCAGGAGGAAAATGATATGCCTAATTGGGGCGATTCATCAAGGTTTTCCCAAGCTTCGGGTCAAAATTTACCCTATGTTGTACTGCAGGTAACGCTGAAAGAAAAATTCTTTGGTACCGGCTCGGGAAATTTGACCGATCTTGAAAACGTTATCAACGCACAGGTCGCAAAGGGATACCGTCTACATACGATGTCCACCTCCAACGGAGGAAGCAAGGGCTTTGGCGGCGGTGACCGTATTCAGGCTACGCTTGTGTTTGAGCGTCTCGATATGAGGTAACTCAAAACACGGCGCGGGCTTTAAGGGATTGCTTAAGATATACTTTGGCAAGTAAAAAGCCGCATAAAATCTGAACTTTTAAGGAGTAGGAGAAATCCTGCTCCTTTTTGTTTGGAATAAAAAAGAGACAGCCGCGTTGGCTGCCTTAATCAAATTCAAAACTACAATTAAAGCCATAAGTTGCACTGTAGGGGCGCACTGTAATGTGCGCCCGGGGTCGGTGAATAAAAGTTTGCATACTTATACAAACTTCCGGACGTGAACAAACGTCTGCTCACGGGCGGACATTTTAGTCCGCCCCTACAAATGTAATAGATAACTTTGCGCTATAGGAAGTGTCTGCCCCCTCCGTCATTTTTGCAGGCAAAAATGACACCTCCCCCGTTTTGGGAACGGGGGAGGCTATCGGGCAACCGCAAGGGTTGCCCCTACAATTAAACTCTCAACACTAAACTCTAAACTCTAAACTCTAATTTACTCCTGCGCCTTTTTATAGAACGGCTCAATGCCCTTGACCGCGTTCTTCGCGAACTCCATTGAGTAAGGCATCATTGAGAGCTGGAACTGCTCGTCAAGAAACGGCTGGGCGATGTCCGAGATTGCCTGAAATGTCTCCTCCATATTTCCGACAAAGTCAACCACAATAAAGTAGCTCATCTGCCCATCCTGCTCAATCAGCCTGAGATAAGCGGCGTTTATGTTCGGTTCGGTATCAAAGTGGTTAATCAGCGCCGCCATAAGGTCAATCGGGTATTCCTTTGGCTCGCCGACCTTGACCTGGCTGCCGTTTTGGAGCTTGTTGCCCTCCATACGCATATAGTCGCGCTGCTGCTTGATTGAGTTTACCATATTCTTCGGGAAGGTTACGCTTTTGCCGAACGGATTGATTACAAAGCCCAAAACATTCGCGTTCGGGTCCATTACCATAGCGGCAAGGCTGTCAAAATCCATTACAACCTTGTTTCCCTTGTCGGTTCCCTGCCACTTGAACATCTCGTCGGTGTCGGAAAATACGCCGAAAAATCTCTCTTTTTTATTGTTTTCAAGGAGCCTGAACTGCACCTGCGTCGCGCTGCTCATAACGGTCTGACCGTTTTGTGTGCGCGCCTTGGGCACGCTGTTGAGAACCGCGGGCAGAATAAACTTTGCGTTTACAACCTTGTTAATCATATTGTTGATGTTTTCTGTGCTTCCGTCCGCCTGCATAATCTCGATAGCCTCAAGCAGCTCGGGGTTCTTGATTTTTTCGGCAGGAACCTTGCTGCCTTCCATTTTTATATTTCTCATTTCGCTCATTGTAAAATTCCTCCGAATTATTCTACTGTGTAAGTTTTGTCCGGCTCAACCTTCAGCCCTTTGCCGTCGGGATACTGAACGCTGTCTTTAGAATCGCCGTCGTTGAAGATAATATACGGGGTGTCAAAGTCCCTGTCAAAGGTGTAGCTGTATTTTCCGTCGGCTTCCTTTGTCATTTTTTCTCCCGGCCACGAGCTGTTTTCCTTTAAGTCCGAGTTGTAAACATAGGCGTAAATATCGTCAAGCCACTTGTCTCCGTCGGGCTTTTGGAAGTAAACCTTGGCGCCCGATTTTACCTGATAGCTTTCCTTAAAGGTAATCTCGATACGCTCGTAGGTGGGAAGTCCTTTTTCGTTTTCCGCGGTAAGCTCAACCTTGGCAACGTCGCCTTTGCCGGGCTTGCCGACGGTGATTTTGTCGCCGTTCTTAAATTCCTTTTCCTGCGCGCCGTCAACCGAATATTTGCCTGTTTCGGCGTTTTCAAGTGTGAGGGTGATTTCCGTTTTGTCAGAGTCGGTAACGGTGAACTCAGTGTCCTTCGCGACACCTACGTTGGCGCACGGAGCGTACTCAACGTAGCCGTCGTTGTAGAGCACAACGACAGAGTTTTCGGGAATTGCCTTGTCGCAGGTTATTTTGCCGCCCTTGACGGTGTACTCGGTCGTTCCGTCAACGCGGTCGGTATAGGTTCCGTCGGAAAGGCCGATGTCAAAATCCGCCTTTAGCTCGCCCGAGGTATTGACGATTACCGCGCCCTTTTTGCCGCGTTCAATTACCAGCGCGGTTGAGTCGGAGTTGGGATTGACAAGCTTCTCTTCCTCGCCGATCATCGCGGTACGGAAGAAGTTTACTGCCGCGACCCTTTTGTCCTTGTAAATATCGTCGCCCTGAGCGCCGATGCGGTTCATTCCCCATTCGTTTTCTACCGAGCTGAGGTACGGACGCGAGAAGAACAGCGGAGTGCCGTCCTTGCGCGCGGTGATGATTGCCCAGCCGAGAGCGATTTGGTCGTTTGTAAGCTCAAGATATGTTCCGTCGTTGATGTAGTTATCGTGGGATTCCACCCAGGTTACGATATTGAGCGGAGCGTCGCCTATCCAATACTCGGAAATTCCCGAGGTATCGACAAAATTGCCTGTGATGTTGCTGCGGATTTTGCCGCCGTAGGAGCTTGATGTAGTTCTGCCGATTGCCTCGATGTATTCAGCGAGACGGTCATTGCCGCCCTGAAGAACCTCGCCGTAAATGAACATTTTGTCGGCGTTGTCAATATCCTTTGTTACGCGCTCCCAAAAGTTGTTTTTGAACCCGTCGTCCTCTTTGGGATCGTCGGGAAGTCCGATGTGCTTTGCTGTGTCGTAGCGGAAGCCGTCGGCGCCGCAGGCAATACAGTCGTTGATAAAGTCAATAAAATAATCCTGGAAGGACGGACGCTCGGTGTTGATGTCGGGAAGTCCGCCCATTTTGTATGTAGTGCACTGGAGCCTGTCGCTGTAGTCCTTGATGTCGTATTGGTTGCCCTTGTGGAAAAGGGTTTCAAAGCTTCCGCCGCCCGCTTCAATAAGGTCCTGAGAAACCGCGTCGAGCGTCGGCGTTGTGTGGTTCGCGATTACGTCTACCAAAACCTTTATTCCGTACTTGTCGGCTTCCTCGCAAAGCGCCTTGAACTCGTCGCGGGTTCCGAGCTGATAGTTGCCAATCTTAAAATCGGTCGGCTGATAGTGGTAGTACCACTTGCCGTCGCCGTAAAGCTCCATTCCGCCGTCCTCGCCCTCAAAGCAGGCGTTAATCGGCGAGGTCTGAACAGCAGAGTAGCCCGCCGCCGCGATGTCGGGAAGCGAATTTTTGATTGTGTTAAAATCCCAGCTAAACACCTGCAAAATCGCGCCGTTCTCTACCTTTGTGGAATTTTTGAATTCTCCGCCGCCGCTTTCGCCGCCGCAGCCCGCAAAGGAAACAAGTCCCGCGAGCATTAAACCGGAGAGAATTACAGATATAATTCTTTTATGCAATTAAGTCACCGCTTTCTGATTGATGTTATTAGATT
>CAJOLF010000087.1 GCA_905235295.1 uncultured Ruminococcus sp.
ATTTATGAAGAAAAGCCTAATTACATAGGAAAGTGTGAGTTTTTCAAAGACCGCTCCCGATTTGTGGAGCTGCCTTATCCGGTGAAGCCGCGCGATAAAGTGTGGTATATCTTAGAGAGCTTAGACGAAATAGACTTGAAGAACTATGCTATAAAATCAGGCGATTGTGCTGTAGGTAATAAGCCCGATACAGTAATTGATGTAGGCACGACCGGATTTTGGGTTAATCAGCTGAGCGAAAGGAACGAAGATTATCTCGACCCTAATGATTGTGATTTTATTCCGTGGGATGAAATTGGAAAATCATATTTTTTAACGAAAGAAGCCGCCGAACAGGCGTTGAAGGAGCGTGAAAATTATGAAAAATAAACAGCAGTACATCAAACACAAAAAGCGCAGTCACAGGTCGAACAAGCAGAGCCTTGTAGGTATGCAACTGTCAAAAACAGCGAGACCTGAATCACTGAGCCTTAGATGGCTGAGCCGTATGCTTTTCAGCGGAAAATACCGTTTGTATTAACCTAAATAAAAAAAGCCGCCCAGTTCTGAGCGGCTTGAAAAGGAGAATTTATATATCGTATTTTTCCAAAATTGCCTCAAGCTGATCGGGATTCCAACCGTCGTCAACGGCAATCTGAATATCTGAACGTAGATTTTCATAGAGCTCCTCGGCAGCGCGGTATGCAATCTCGGCATCGTCAAGTCCAAACGCCCAACTGACATCAACACCGCCGTGGGCGTTGTCTGAGGTTTCTTTCCAATCGCCGGAATCGGTTGTGATGAAATTATCCGGCAAGCGTAGCCAGTCCGCTGAATCGTGCGAAAACTTTTTGCATACCTCGGCATAGTTTTTCACCGTAGAATTATGAATTCTGAATTTAGGGGCCGGCGGCTGTGTTCTCCTGGCAATATCAGCAACGATTAAGTCACTGACATATTGAGGTGGAGCGCTAACGCCGCTCTCCCAGTTTTCTATGGTTCTTTTGGGAATTCCCATTATCTGAGCCATTACGGCTTGACTCCAGCCTGCTTTTTCTCTCGCTTCTTTTATAGTCATAAAAAATTCCTCCTTAAAACCTTAACATAAATTTAGCGTAGACCTTGCCGTCGCTAAGCTTAACAACAGCGCCGTTATCGGAAAGGACTTCAAGCGTCCGTCCATCTTTAGTTGTAGCTTTTGTCATAACAGTATTGTCTTTTGAAACGCTTACAGACTTACCGCTTTTTTTATCGTAAAAAACAGCGTTGTCGCTGTTATCAGCTTCTTCACAAAGACAGCTTTTTGGTATCCAGCTTTTGATAATTCCATATTCTGTGTTCCATTTTAGAAGCACGGCCTTTTCTGTTTCTTTTTCCACTATGGGATCAGGTGAAGCACTGATTGCGATTCTTTCAGCTTCATCAAAATTTTTATTCATAAACCAATTTTTAACTTTCATTTCGGTTACCGCCTTTCTTTATCTTGATTATATTATACCACCAAATAGGTGGTATGTCAAGCGTTTTTTCAAAAAAAGTATAAATTTTTTCCTGTTTTGGCTTAAACAGTGGCCTTTTGAGCAAAAAGCGCACAAAAAATTCCCGACACGTGGCGGAGAATTTACTTTTATAATGAACACGATTGGAGCTAAATTAATGAAATCAACATATATTTTCCCATTAATCTTAATCCTGCTCGATATCTGCGCAGCGGCAGTTAATTTTTATAACAAAGAGTACAAGGTGGTTATGGCGCTGCTGTTTTATGGGAGGGATGATTAATGGCTTATTATCCTTCCGGAGCTATCAAGGCATATATGAATTTGAAATCTATTGTTAATGCGTGCTTTTCTGATAGAACACGAAGTCCATATGTAACGGTAGGCAAATGGTGTTCAATAGTTACAGTTACGATAAGAAGAGAGGCTAAGATTACAATACATAATATTGAGATTGGCGACGTTGACCGTCTGAATAAGGAATACGAAGAGTTGTATCGGATGGCTCACAGAAGTTGATTAATTGAAAATCTATTATAACTTCAAGCAAATTAAAATAAAATCAAGGCAAAAAAGCATTGTCAAATGAATGACAAATGAATTAAAACAAACAATAAAATATCAGAAATGAACGGAATAAAACAATATAACATTGTCAAATGAATTAAACATTTTCACAGCTCTTTAAAAAGACAACTTGACTTTGTGAAAAAATTTTTTATAAAAAACCGAATAGGAATCGGAAAAAATTCATTTGTCAAGGACGTACTCTTATGAACACTACTTCAGATTAGGAAAATCACTCTTATTCCTTACAAGAACACAACACGAAAAGATGAACACATAACAGTTCCGCCTACTGTTCTATACACCTTATATATATATGTTAATTCCAAAATTCAAAAGGCGGAAAAGGAAGGGGATGTTACCAATGTTTAAGTAAATATATAAAGGTGAATTCGTGCAGCGGCATAACTTAATAATATACGACTGCTTAAAAACACACAATTTCCCGTTGCGCGGATTCACTTTTCACGACTGTTATTAATTAAATATATTAATAGCGGAAAAGGAGCGGACAAGCTCCTTTATATCCTGCTATAGGAATTAATTAAGTGACGAAAGCCCAACGCTTTATTATAATGAAAGGTTACATATATGTTTATATACAAGGCAACAATCCAGAGCGGTCCGCTGCTTGAGGTTAAATTCTACAAGTCAATACGTCAGCGCGGCAAAAGGAATGTTGCCCGCAGCATCAACCGCTCATTAACACCTGACAAAATGCAAAAGTTAAACAAAATCAGGTCAGAGCAGAACATAAGGCGGCTTATCCTGTGCAACTTCTCAGAGGGTGACAGGTGGGTACGCTTTTCCGCGCCTTATGTGAAATTCACGGTAAAAGAGTTTGAGCGCGTCGTCAGTAATTTCTTTAAGCGTGTTAAGTACCACGCGGCAAAGGCGGGGTTAGAGTTCAAGTACATAGGCTTTGTTGAATCCGGTAAGAAGGGCGAGAACTGGCACTTACACATTATCATCCCGCGTGAAGTCTCCGATATAGCTGAGAAGTGCTGGAAGTGGAAGAGCGGAATTTATAACAAGCCGCTCTACCTTGACGGTGCTTTCAAGGACCTGTCTAAGTATATCTCAAAGGACGCGGCTCGTCACAAAGACATCGGAGTAAACAAGCGAATCAAAACATCAAGAAACCTGCAGCGCCCGACGGTTACGGTCAAGGAGCACGTCAAGCGCGAGTATCAGAGAATCGAACGCACGGGAGAAATCGAAGTGCCGAAGAATTATTATCTGCTCAAGGATGATAGCTTCAGTGTCAACGAGATTACCGGAGCGGTTTTCAACTTTTCATTTTTGCAACTGAATGCCCGCCGATGGTGGGGAGAAGATAAAGCCGAGGATTTTTTATAATCGCTCGGCCGTAATGCTACGCCTTAAGGAGTGAGACTGAATGAGCGGACATAAAAAACTTGATTTGACTTTAGCAAAGCGGCTTGACTCAATTATGCAGCAACGCCGCTTATATCCGTCTGACGTTTCAAGGCTCACGGGAATTAAGGTCAGGATGATACACAACTACATTTCCGGCACATGCCAGCCGTCGGCGTTTATGGTCAAGAAGCTCGCCGAGGGGCTGAACGTGTCCGCCGATTATCTTCTCGGCGTAGGAGAGAAGTAAAAAACAGTGCAACAAATTGCACACTTTATTCGCTAAAATGGTAGTAAAGAGACATCTTTACTGCCTTATTTTTTTATGACAAACAGAGTTGTTACAGTCGAATGGATAAAAGAATTAATACGCAGCGGCGACACCGCGCCGTTCTATAACACCAGGGCGTGGGGAGAACTCAGAGACCGCAAGCGTAAGGCTGAGCACTGGGAGTGTGAACGTTGCCGGGCAAAAGGAAAGTACAGTCCCGGCAAGGTCGTTCACCACAAAAAGTATCTTCGATACTTTCCCGAGCTCGCGCTTGATTATGACAACCTCGAATGTCTTTGTGATGAATGTCATTATGACGAACATCACAGGGCAGAGAACAAGCCGCAGCTCAACGAGGAACGCTGGTAACCCCCCGGGTAAAAAATCAAAAATATTTCTGCGTTTTGGATAACGGCGGCAGGGTAGACAGTTTGGAAATCTCGCGCACGCGAGAAATTTTCGGGGAAGGAGAGAGGCAGAATGGCAAAGTCAAAAAAGGCAATCAACGTTGCTGTCGGGAACAAAAGCAAGAAGCAAGTCCGTGAGGATTTGATTGCGCAGCTCAGGGCGATGGGCGCGGATGTTCTTGCTTTCAAAGACCTTATTGACCGCTATATGTTCTATCGCGATATGGAAATCAAATTGCAAAAAGACATTGCCAATCGTGGTTTGGAGTTCGATGCAAAATCCGCAACGGGCAAAATCTATAAGAAAGAAAATCCCAGCGTTAAAAACGCCGTTATATACAACAAGCAATGCCTCGCAATCCTTAACCAGCTCGGGCTTAACACAAAGACTATCGAGCCGAACGCGGAAGATGATGAGCTTTGACGCTTAATCACTATATCCAGGATTATATTGACCTTGTAGACACCGGCAAATACCGCGTATGCAACGACCAGTTTTTATTAATCGAGTTCGTCAAAAATGTTTTCGAGACCGAAAGCATTTACGTTGACGACGAACAAGCCGACAGGTATTTTGAGCTCCAAAAATATTTTGATTACAAACTTTTTGAGTGGGAAAAATTCTGTTTTGTTCTTCATAACTGCACATACACAGCACCGGGCGTTTTGCGTTTTCCGACGCTTGTAATTGTTGTCGGCCGCGGCGCGGGCAAGAACGGCTATTTAGCATTTGAGGATTTTGCTCTGCTTACTCCGGTTAACGGAATCAGAGAGTATGATATTGACATTTGCGCAACGGGTGAAAAGCAGGCAAAAACTTCATTTTTTGATATATACAACATTCTCGAGCGAAACGAGAAAAAGATGAAAAAACACTTTTATTGGAATCGCACCGAGATTAGGAATTATAAAACAAATTCAACACTCAGATACCGAACCTCGAACGCAAAGACCGCCGACGGTGGACGTCCGGGCAAGGTGGATTTTGACGAATACCACGCTTACGAAAATTATGACTTAATCAACGTTTTTCGGACAGGCTTCGGTAAGAAGCCCATGCCGCGTGAAACCATTACAACCACGATGGGAGACGTTCGCGATGGTCCGCTCGATAACCTTATTTCTGACGGCGAAAGCATCTTAAAGGGCGACATTCCCGATAACGGTATTTTGTTTTTCTTCTGCCGGCTTGACTCTGACGACGAGGTTCACGATGAGGCAAACTGGTACAAGGCTAATCCCAGCTTGCAGTATTTCCCCGAGTTACTCAGAGAAATGCGCAAGGAGTATCAGGATTTTCTCCGCGATAACTTCGGCAACGCGTCATTTATGACCAAGCGAATGAACCGTCCGTTTGGAACAGCGGAAGAACCTGTTACCAAGTGGGCAAACATCCTCGCAACGAACCGCCCGATTATCGACCTCGAAGGTGAGACGTGTGTTTTCGGCATTGACTACACAAAGATTAATGACTTTTTGTGTACCGGATTGCTGTTCGTTAAAGACGGCTTTGTTTACTGGAGATCGCACTCTTGGGTATGCGAGAACAGCCGCGATTTATCGCGCATTCGCTTCCCGCTAAAAGCGGCAGCGGAAAAGGGATTGCTAACGCTTGTTAACGCTGTTGAAATTCCGCCGGAGCTTCCGGTTGAATGGCTCGCGGAGCAAAAAGAGCATTATAAAATTATCCGCGGCGGGTTGGATAACTACCGATTAACGGTTCTAAAGCGGCCGCTTGAACAAATCGGCTTTGACCTCAACAAGAAAGAGGGCAACAACAACCTGTGGCTTGTCCGTCCGTCAGATATAATGCAGGTTCAGCCTATTATATCATCTGATTTTGATAATCAGCGCATTATTTGGGGTGACAATCCGCTTATGCGCTGGTACACGAATAACACGAAGGTTGACAGAGCGAAAAACAATAATTACACATACGACAAAATCGAGCCGCGCAGCCGTAAAAATGACGGCTTCATGGCGCTGGCGGCGGCTTATACGCAAAAAGAGTTTTTGCAGTCAAATGCAACGATTACCAGCGCACAATTCGACCATATGAAAGTCTACACATTTTGAGGAATCGAGGTGATAATTTGAATTTTATTGAGTTTATAAAATCAAAGCTGATAGGGCAAAAGTCCTATGAGGTTGATTCAAAAACCTTTGATGAATTTCTTGAAAAATCTGTTGAAACCTCGAAATTCCATTTGTACGAAATCGCCTTGTACACAGCGATTGATTTAATCGCCCGTACTTTGTCAAAATGTGAATTTGTTACGGTGGTAAATAACGAGGAGTATTACGGCGACGAATACTACCTATGGAACTATCAGCCGAACAAACACCAGACTAAAACAGAATTTTTGATACAGTTTTTTTCAAAGCTGATTTTTGAGAATGAAGCCCTGATTTTTGAGACCGCGGACAGTAAGCAGCTCCTTGTCGCCGACAGCTTCGGCAAAACCGAGTACGCGATTTTCGAGGACACTTACAGCGGCATAACCGCGCGCGGCTATTCTTTGCAAAAAACGTTGAAATCCTCCGATGTCATTGTGCTCAAATACAACAATGTCACTCTCCGTCATCTGCTCAGTGATATGTGCCAAGCATATCAAGAACTCATTACAGCGGCGGAGGAGCGTTACAGAAAATCCACCGGGCACAAAGGCATTTTGGAAATCTCGACAGCCGCCCAGGGTGACAAGGATTTTGAGAAGAATTTTAACGACCTCTTGCAAAACCGTTTTAAGCAGTATTTTAATGCTAAAAATGCTGTCCTGCCGTTGTACAACGGCTTTAAGTATTCCGAGCCCACGACCGACGCCGGCAAAACCACTAACACGGAGATTAACGATATTTCCAAGTTAAAGGCGGAGGCGGCGAACGCCGTCGGCAAC
>CAJOLF010000088.1 GCA_905235295.1 uncultured Ruminococcus sp.
CTGCATGTTATTGCGGTAAACGTCATCAAGCAATACGTTCAATGCTTCCTTGATTGTATCCGCTCTTCCTGATTTAATTGTGTTAGCAATAGCAACAAGATTTGACGGATTTGTATACTCAGCTCCGACCGGACATACCCCATAGCCTTTATAGTGCTCAAAAAGCTCTGAGGAAACATTGCTTAAATTTTTTTCAATCTCTTTTTTATGTTTATCAAACGAAACAGCATAGATAATATGACCTACAATCATTCCTTGCCCAAGCAAAAATGGAATAACCCCTACAGCCGTTACTGCTTCTTGGCTTAATACAGAAACCAATATCATTCCAAGGAAAGAGATTATTATACCCCAAACCAAAAGAGCGTAATGCTTGCCTTTTGAGAAACGGGATAGTTCAATACTGAGCCTGTCATACTCCTCATAAACCATAGATTTTTGCGAAAAGTATCTAATCATTTTATCGATCTCAGTAAGCTCGGAATTTCTCACTTGTTGCCTTTGTTGTTGACTGTTGTCATATTGGTGTCTTATAGTATGATTAATCGGCGCCCCGCATTCAGAACAAAACTTTGCCCCATCTTTATTGGGTTTTCCGCAATTGTTGCAAAACACATAAACACTCCTTTGATTTTGGCTGTATATCCATAATACAACACAAAAAATAAGAAGTCAACACAAACTGTCAATAAACGCCTCTTCCCTGTCACGCTCCGCCTGTTCCTCGGGCGTGAGCTTTTCTTTAAGCGTAATTAATTCTTTATGAGAATTATAAGACTCTTTTTCCCTCTTCTCGAGCGGCTTGCCGGGCTTTGGGCGCGGCGCTTGTGCAGCCTTTCCAAAAACAACTCCCCTTGCTTTGTCATTTAGGGTAAGCAAAGGGAGATTTTTTATTATTATCCTCTGATTTCCGCGCCGACAATTCCGATTACGCCCGTTAAGCCATCGGCGACGCCGAAAAGCAGGGGCTTGATTTCCTCTGCCGGTTGGTCGAGGTCGGGAATCATTACGGTTTTGCAGCCCGCGGCGGAAGCTGAACGTATGCCGTTCGGCGAATCCTCAAGCGCGATACATTCCGCAGGGTTAAGCTTGAGCCTTTCGGCGGCGTAAAGATAGATGTCGGGCGCGGGCTTGCCGTTTTTTACCATTCGCGCGCTGCAAACCTCGTCAAAATATTCAAGCAGTCCAACCATTTCAAGGTAGCGTTTCGCTCTGTCGGCAGGGGTTGCCGTTGCAAGCGCGGTTTTGATTCCGTTTTCCTTTAAATAACGCAGCAGCTCTTCCGCTCCGCTCTTTGTGTCAATTCCGTTTTTCTCAACGTAAGCGTCCATCAGCTCAACGCGCTTGTTCCTGACCGAATCGTAGTCAAAATTCTCTCCGAAAAAGCCTTTAAGCCGCTCGACCGCGTAAGGCCGCGCCATTGAGCGGATGCTCAGCGCGTGGAACTCCTCCAACGGGTAGCCGTAAAATCTGCCTGCCTCGCACCAAAAGCGTACATACAGCTTCTCGCTGTCGAGTATTACTCCGTCCATATCGGAAATTACGCCCTTAATCACTTTGCTTCCTCCTTTTGGGGTGATGTGATTCGCACAAATAATTCTCTGTTAACCGCAGGTTTACACCGTTATTAAGCGCTGCTTTTCTCTCGTGAAATATTCACAAGTATTATTCCCGCCGAAATCAGCAGAAGCGAAATCAGCGTTTCTGTTCTGAATATGATTTCTCCGAGCGTTATGCCCGACAAAATCGTTCCGAAAACAGGCACAAGCAGGTTGAACACCGAGATTTTGCCGGCGGGGTGGTACTTGAGCAACGCCGTCCAAACCGTGAACGCCGCCGCCGACACAAACGCCAGCCAAAGAAGAATCAGCATACCGTTAAGGTTTGTAACATCAAGCCTGCCGCCCAAAATGAGCCCCGCGGCGACAAGGACAGCCGAGCCGATCAGTAGCTGAAACGCAGTGAGCTTGACGGGGTTGACCTTGCCCGACGCCTTTTTTGCGATGATATTTCCCGCCGCAGCGCATACGGTTGAGCAAAGAATCATCGCGTTGCCAAAGAGAGTATCTCCCTCCCCGAGACCCGAGCCGTTAATCACGAGAACGCCGCAAAAGCCGATTATACAGCCGATTATTTTCAGCAGCGTGATTTTGTCGCCCTTGAAGAAAAACGCGGCTGCCGCCACCGTTAAAAACGAGGCGCAGGCGGTGATGATTGAGGTTGAGGTTCCGCTGGTAAAGCCGATTCCGATGTAGGTAAAAAGGTACTGCCCCGCGGTCTGGACAAGTCCCAAAACAGCCGCGGGAGCAAGCTCTGATTTTTTCAGCCGCGGTACTCCCCGCTGAGTAACGCACAGAAAAACAAGCACCATCGCTCCGGCAATCATAAACCGCGCTCCGGCGAACAGCAGCTTGGTTCCCATGTCGCTGTCCGCGATTTCAAAAGCCTCGTAGCCGAGCTTTATAAACGGAAACGCCGTTCCCCACAAAAGGGTGCAGAACACCGCGGCGGCGCAGGCGAAGATTTTGTTTTGAAGCAGTTTTTTAATCATAATCACTCTTTTACTTTGTTTGGATTGCGAATCATCTTGCCGTTGACAAAAACGCAGTCGTTCCCGGCTCTGCCGGTTTTGATTTCGACTTTTTCAGCCTTAGGTTCGGGCTTTTTAAGGACGCCGAAAACGGCGAAGAATTTTTACTTTCCTTATATTTTGATTAGATTTTATCACAAAACAAACTATTTAACAAGGCAAACCGCGTGATTGTGCTTAATTTTAATCATTTTCCTGCTGAAAGTCCGTATGGAGCCCGCGCCTAAAAGGCGGGCGACATCGGTGATTGGTTATATTATTACAAATATTATTCAAAAAAATAAATTTTTTATTAATTTGTTCTTGCTTTTTTAGACCATTTAGTGTTATAGTATATACAATAGGGAGTATGAAAAAATCTCCCGGCGAATGTCCGCGCCAATTCGGACAAATAATTTTAGAAAAGGTGATTAACGTGAAAAAATCAACTCTTAAAAGAGTAACCGCTCTCGGTCTTTCGGCACTTATGGCGGGCTCAGTTCTCGCAGGCTGCGCAGGTGGCTCAGGCGAATCATCGTCAAAGGCCGACAGCTCCGCTGCGGCTGACGCAGGCGAAGGCAAGGTTTACTGGCTCAATTTTAAGCCGGAAATCGACGAAACCCTCCAGACTCTTGCCAAAAAGTACACACAGGATAAAGGTGTTGAGGTTAAGGTTGTTACAGCCGCTTCGGGCACATACAGCCAAACTCTTACATCAGAAATGGGCAAGTCCAACCCACCGACTCTCTTTGTAATCGGCAACCAGCAGAGCGTTAAGGACTGGAAGGATTACGCTATCGATCTGACAGACACAGCTATCGCTAAAGAGCTCAACACAGATGCCTACAACCTCAAGGACGAGACAGGCAAGCTCGTTTCAATCGGCTACTGCTACGAGTGCTATGGTCTCATTGTTAACCCGACTCTCATTGAAAAAGCCGGTCACAAGATGGATGAAATCACAAACTTCGCAACCCTCAAGGCAGTTGTAGAAGACATCCACTCAAGAGCCAATGAGCTTGGCTTTGACGCTTTCTCATCATCAGATATGGACGAAAGCTCATCATGGAGATTCACAGGTCACATGGCTAACCTCGAATATTTCTACGAGGAAAAGGAATCAGGCAAAAAATGGATAGAGTGCCCTGCTACCATCACAGGTAATTACATGGACAACTACAAGAACCTCTACGACCTCTGTATCAACAACAGCCTTACAGATCCTAAGGATCTCGCGACAGGCGGACACGACGCAGAAGCTGAATTCAAAGAAGGCAAGGCTGCTTTCTTCGTAAACGGTTCATGGGAGTACGCTGCTGTTTCAGAGACAGTTCCGAACGCTGTTATGATTCCTTACTACTGCGGTGTTGAAGGCGAAGAAAAAGCCGGTCTCAACTGCGGTACAGAGAACTGCTGGGCAGTTAACTCAAAGGTTTCCGAGGCTGATCAGAAGGCTACAATCGACTTTATGGTATGGCTCGCATCAGATCCCGAGGCTTCAAAGGCTATGGTTGAACAGATTGGTATTATGCCTTACAAAAACGCTGCCGCTTCTACAAACGGCTTCCTCAACAACGCTGCCGAATACACGGAAAAGGGCTGCTACGTAATGGATTGGGCTACAAACTATCAGCCTAACGTTGACGAGTATCGCGCTGCTTTGGTTTCTGCTCTTAACGCTTACAACGCTAACCAGAACGACACAACATGGGCAGCTGTTAAGACAGCCTTCGTAGACGGTTGGGCAACTCAGTATGCTGCCGCAAACGCTCAGTAATCATCACACAACGCTTTAATTTCCGGAGGCGGGTAGCACTGCCCGCCTCTTTCTTTATCTTACAGATAAGGAGATGTTCAATTGAAAAAAATATTTAAAAATCCTCTTCGCAGATGGGGCTGGTTGTTCTTAGGTCCGATTGCGGTGGCTTTCGCAATCGGTTTTGTCTGGCCGTTTATTCAGGGTATCTACCTCTCCTTCTGTAATTTCAGGACTATTTCCGACACAAAATTCGTCGGATTTGAAAACTACGTCAAGGCGCTCAGCGACCCAAGCTTTTTGCACTCTTTCTGGTACACCGCGCTGTTTGCGATTGTCAGCGTTGTGCTGATTAATGTACTCGCCTTTTTGGTAGCCTACGCGCTGACTCAAAACATCAGGGGCAGAAACCTTTTCAGAACCGTATTCTTTATGCCGAACCTCATCGGCGGTATTGTTTTGGGCTACATCTGGTCAATGATTTTTGACGGAATCCTCTCGCACTTCGGAACCTCAATCCTTATGAACTCAACCTTTGGCTTTTGGGGCTTGATTATCCTGATGTGCTGGCAGCAAATCGGATATATGATGATTATCTACATCGCCGGTCTGCAGGCGATTCCCGAGGATATGCTCGAGGCCGCGAAGATTGACGGCGCAACCAAAACCCAAACCCTGTTCAAGGTTATTATTCCCAACGTTATGCCGTCAATCACAATTTGCACTTTTCTGAGTTTGACAAACGGCTTCAAGCTGTTTGACCAGAACCTCGCGCTGACAGCCGGCCAGCCGTTTGAAATTTTAGCAGACGGCTCGTCGATTAAAACAACCGAAATGCTCGCGCTGAACATCTTTAACACCTTCTATGGCTCCAATGCCGCTTCAACCGGCACCGCCCAGGCGAAAGCTGTTCTGTTCTTTATCCTTGTCGCGGCAATCGGTCTGATTCAGTTGTTCTTCACTCGCAGGAAGGAGGTTCAGCAGTAATGGGTAAACAACCAAAAACTCTCGCCGCCGAGCGCAGGAGACAAAACACGCTCTCGGTTGTGCTTGCTGTTATCTGTATTATCTATGTATTGCCTGTTTTATCGGTGGTAATCAACTCTTTTAAGCAAAACACCTACGTTAAAACCGACACCTTCGCTTTCCCGAGCGGAGAAATGTGGGCAGGCTTTGACAACTTCATCAAGGGTATGACCTTCGGAAACTATCCGTTCTTAAAAAGCGTGCTCTACAGCGTTTTGATTACGATTGTTTCCACAGCGCTTATCCTGCTGTTCACCTCAATGGCAGCATGGTATATTGCCAGAGTAAACTCGGCGATATGCAAGATTTTCTATTATCTCTGCATATTCTCGATGGTTGTTCCGTTCCAAATGGTAATGTTCACCCTCTCAAAGACCGCTGACACTCTCAAGCTCAATACTCCGTGGACAATCCCGATTGTTTATCTCGGCTTTGGCGCGGGTCTCGCGATATTTATGTTCGTAGGCTTTGTAAAGTCAATCCCGATTGAGGTTGAGGAGTCCGCTTCAATCGACGGCTGCGGTCCGCTGAGAACCTACTTCAAGATTGTTCTTCCGATGCTCAGACCGACAATGATTTCAATCGGAATCCTTGAGATTATGTGGATTTGGAACGACTACCTGCTACCGTACCTCGTGCTTGACATTAACGAGTACCGCACAATTCCGATTCATATTCAGTACCTCAAGGGCAGCTACGGAACCGTAGATTTGGGCGCTACAATGGCGCTGATTCTGCTTTCGATAATCCCGGTAATCATCTTCTATATGATTTGCCAGAAGTATATTATCAAGGGCGTTGCCGCCGGCGCGGTAAAAGGATAATTAATACTAAATATAAACAAACCACTTTAACATCTATTGCGCCTAATTGTGCATGGCTGCGTTGTCGGGCTTGACAGATACCTGCCCGCGCTTTTTGCCTTGCTCTGCAAAATTATATGCCAATACCTGTTTTAAGTTTTTATACTATTCCTGATAGAAAGTAGACTTATATTTTGCGAGGGTATTTTTCGCAAGACAAGGACGACAACGCAGTATTGCGGAAAATAGACCGCAAAGATTGTCTACTTTTTATTAGGTATTAGTATTATTGTTGGTTGGTATAAAAATTTTTACAGCAGTCGATTTTCGGCTGCTGTTTTTCTTTTAAAAATTTCGACAAAATGTATAATAACCGATAACAAAGCCTCACGGAAATCAGTCCACATAGATTGTCTATCTTTTAATCAGACAACAGTATAAATCGCGGTAAATTTCCGATTACAATTTTTTGTAAAAAAATTTTATATTTTCTTGACATTATTTATTTAAATGATATTATTATAATGACGGAGTTTTCGGCTTTTTTGCTGAAAAAATATTTTTGAAAGGGAAGTTTTGAAATGAAAAAGAGATTTATCTCCGTATTCCTGTGCGCTGTTCTTGTTGCTACGACGGTTGCGTTTTGCATACCCGCAAACGCCGCTACAACAACCGACGAGAGCACAGGGTACAACAGAACCTCGGCACTTTCGAGCGCCGACGACTTTACATGGGACAACGCTTCCGTGTATTTCCTGCTGACAGACCGTTTTTATAACGGTAACACGTCAAACGACCACTC
>CAJOLF010000089.1 GCA_905235295.1 uncultured Ruminococcus sp.
ATACATATCATCAGCATCCAAAAATGCAATATATTCACCTTTAGCTTCATCAATGCATCTATTTAATGCTGGTCCAGCACCCTTATTTTTTTGGGTGAAACATAAAATTTGTTAAGGGTTCTGAAAAACAGCTGGAGCTGGGCGTGGTTTTTGCTGTCGAGGAACTCCCAATCGACAATTCCGTCAACATCCCATTCCTCAAGCTGACCGATGTCGGTGCCCATAAAAATCAGCTTTTTGCCCGGGTGGGCAAACATATAGGTGATAAACGCCCTGAGACCCGCAAGCCTGTCGGAGTCGTTGCCGGGCATCTTGCTCAAAATCGAGCCCTTGCCCGGAGAAACCTCGTCGTGAGAAACAGGCAGTACAAAATGCTCGGAAAACGCGTAGAAAAAGCTGAACGTTAGGTTGTCGTGATTAAACGGCCGCCACTGGGGATCAAGGGTCATATAGTTGAGCATATCGTTCATCCAGCCGCGATTCCATTTGAAATCAAAGCCGAGACCGCCGTTCTCAATTTTCTGCGTAATCTTCGGCCACGATGTGGTCTCCTCGGCGAACATCAGAACTCCGTCGCAGAAAATATGCACGGCGGTGTTCAGCCGTTTTATAAAGTCGATAGCCTCAAGATTTTCTTTTCCGCCGAACTTGTTGGGAACCCACTCGCCCTTTTCCTTGCCGTAGTCGAGGTAGAGCATTGAGGAAAGCGCGCCGACCCTCATTCCGTCAAGGTGGTAGGTGTTGAACCAAAACACCGCGCAGGAAACCAAAAAGCTGATTACCTCGGGCTTTGTAAAATCAAACAGGCAGGTGTCCCACGACGGACGCTCGCCGAGCTTAGGGTCCTCGCTCTCAAACAGCGGAGTGCCGTCAAAGCGCTCAAGGGCAAAGCTGTCCTTGGGGAAGTTCGAGGGAACCCAGTCCATAATAACGCCGATTCCCGCCCGATGAAGGCTGTCAATCAAATACATCAAATCGTGCGGAGTGCCGTAGCGCGAGGTTGCGGCGTAGTAGCCTGTGGTCTGAAAGCCCCAGCTTCCCCCGAACGGGTGCTCCATAAGCGGCATAAACTGAACGTGGGTGTAGTGCATACCCTTTACGTAGTCCACAAGCTCGTCGGCAAGCTGACGGTAGGTATAAAAGCTTCCGTCGGCGTTACGCTTCCACGAGCCCGCGTGAACCTCGTAAATATTCATCGGCGCCTTTAGCGCGTCTGTGGTTTTGCGGCGTTCAAGCCACTCGCCGTCCTGCCAGTCATAGCCCGACAGGTCGTAAACAACCGAAGCGTTGTCGGGGCTTTTCGGCGTAAAAAGCTACGGGATCGGATTTCAGCACCTTTTCAAACCATGGGGTCTCTATGCAGTACTTGTATGCTTCAAGCCGCAAGTCGCCCTCGATGAACAGCTCCCAAATTCCGCCTTCGGTTTTTTTCATATAATCTGAATTTTTATTCCAGTTGTTAAAGCTGCCGACAACCGAGACGCTCTGCGCGTTCGGCGCCCATACTCTGAACAGCGCTCCTTCCTTGCCGTCAAGGCAAACGAGGTGAGCGCCCAAATATTCATAAGCGTATGCCGCGTCGCCCTGAGAAAACTGCTCGGGCACGCTGCGTTCCTCGCTGAAGCTGTAATTCATAATTCAACTCCTAATGCCAAAATTTAACAGTTGCGTACATATATATATATCTAATATATATCATACCAAAAAATTATGTCAATTTCAAGCAAATTCGAAAATTTACAAACTAATTTTTAGTATATTTTTTATAAATTATTACCAAAAAAACGAGCCTATAATTACAAATAAGAATTATAAACCCGAAAACACAAAATAATTGACAAATTTAGTCAGTCGCGGCGGCGACACCGCTTCTCGAGAAGATAGGTCGGCGATATATAATATGTCGGTTGCCCGACAACGAAAGCGCGTAAACAACACCGTAGCAGTCGCGGCGGCGACACCGCTTCTCGAGGAGATAGGTCGGCGATATATAATATGTCGGTTGCCCGACAACAAAAGTGCAAAATCAGCACCGTATTAAATCAATCGGTCGCGGCGGCGACACCGCTTCTCGAGGAGATAGGTCGGCGAAGTGAGAATTGTCGGTTGCCCGACAACGAAAGCGCGTAAACAGCACCGTAGCAGTCGCAGCGGGGTGCCCCCGCGGTCTTCTCGAGGAGATAGGTCGGCGATATATAATATGTCGGTAGCCCGACAACGAAAGCGCGTAAACAACACCGTAAACTTTCAATTTAAAAAGGTCCCGGAAAACCGAGACCTTTTCAAAACTTATTATCTGTATCTTGTGCCGCCCTTGCCGCTTCTGCCGCTTTTTCCGTTTTCGCTGTAGCGGTTAGCCGAGCCTTTGCTCCGGCTGTTTTGCTTGGACTTCTTCGATGACGACTTGAATCCGTCGTCGTAGTCGTCGTTAGCGCGCTGCGGTTCGCCGTACCTCGGCTGCTGAGCGGAATTTTTTCCGATATTACCCGCTTTTATCATTTTACGTCTGTGAATGCCCGACGCAATCAGGTAGATAAAGCCCGTAACACTGAGCAAAATGCAAATTATGCCGACTATAATAATCCAGTGACCGTTGTCCACCTTGCTGGTATTTTTCTGAATAAAGGCAAAGTCGTCGCCGTCGCTTTCGGAGCTTCCTGTATTTTTGAGGAGGTTCGCAATATCTCCCCAGTCCTTTTTGGAAAGCTCGTTGACGTCGATTTTGTTGTTAGTCTCATAAAGAGCCGCGGGAGGCGCCGTGCTTACGGGAGGCTGGTAGCTCTGACCGCCGCCGACATAAACCTCGTCCTGATTTGAGTAGCTGTTGCCGTCGCCGTCATAGTAAACAGAGTCGTTGCTGTTGTCATAGCTGTATTCCGAGCTCTGGTAATTCGTGTCGGTATCCGAGCTGTAGTACGAGCTCTCGTTATTATCCTCGGGAATATACGGAACTTCGGACTGACTGTAGTCGCTTGACTGATCGGGAACCTCGGGAACATACGGAACGTCGCTTGACTGATCCGGATTAAAGCTCTGCTGTTCGCTTTCATTACCCGACTGCTGATAGTCTTCCTCGCCCTCGGCGTAGACGCTGAAAACGCAAACGCTCAGGCACATTAATGCCGCGAGAACAGCCGCGATAGCCTTAGAATGTTTTTTCATACAAATCACCTCTTAAGTTGTTTGTATTGTTCCTATCCTCATCAAAAATTATTCCGCGCTGCCGGATTCCTCGTTTATATCTTCTGTGCTTTCCTCGGCAACCGTTGTAGGCTCCTCGGCAACAAAGAACATCTTGGGATCATACTTATCGACCGCCGAGCTCTTTTCGTATTCAAGCTTTTCGATAAGCTCGTCAATATAAGCGTCAAAATCGTCGGTCTTCATCTTGCTGAGCACGCTTGCGTGGTTTGACGTCACATACTCGGAAGAATCCGATTTAATATCCTTTTTATAAACCAGGTAAAGCGTCGCGGTTGTGCCCTCGCCGACTGTTACTGCGTCTGCCTTGCCGGTTTCAAGCTTTTCATAAGCCGCCTTAACCTCGTCGCCTGCCGAAAAATCGTCCTTGAACTCGATTTTATCATTGTCGGCAGCGGGGTTTTCCGTGAGGCCGTTTGCCTCCATATACTTGCTGATTACGTCGTCGAACGACTTGCCGCTGTTAAGCTCGCTGACGTAGCCGTTAATCTCGTCTTTAAGCGCCTTAATCTTGTCCTCGGACATCGCGACAGAGGTTGTCTCGCCTGTGGTTTCGTCCGGTGTGGATTCGTAAAGCGGAACCGAGAAATATGTGTAATCAGCATAGTTGTCCTCAACAAACTTTACAAGCTCGCTGTCGGCAACTGCCTGAGAACCGCCCGCGTCATAAAGCGAAGCGAACAGCGTGCTGTAGTTAACCGAATAATCGGCTGTGCAGTAGCTGAAGCTCTCGAAAGAAACACCGTACTTCTCAAGCTCATCCTTCATCGGCTGGATATAGCCGTAGGAAGCGTAGGGACCGACCTCCCAGTAGGACTTTGACTGATCCTTGGCGGAAGCGAGCGTTGCCGAATCAACCGTAGCGCCCTGATCCTTGATTGCCTTCTCAACGGCAAGGTACTTGAGGCAGGTTTTCTGCGCCTTGTTCTTAATCCATGTGCGGGCAACCTCGGTGTTGCCGTCGTCGTCGGTTATTTCCATATCGAGCCATGTATCCTTGGCGCCGTCGTAATCGTCAAGCTTTTCGGCATAGGACTTAGCCTCTGAAAAAGCCGAATTAAGTGAATAGATATATATGCCGATAGCAAGCTCTTTATCACTTGTTTTGTAAGACCACTCCGGTTCCAGACTGCAGCCCGACGCGAAAACTGCCGTAAACACCATCATAACTGCCAGGAGCAAGGAGCCCATTTTAATAGCGGGTTTCATATTTTATACCATCCTTCAACAAATTTTTCCCATTTAACCCGGCGCTAAGCGCGACGCAAGCTCGCTTGACATCGGCTGCGGCGAGACAGCCTCACCGCGGGAGCTTTAGCTGCCCGGGGTTGGTTGTATATGGGTACGTACTATATGATTATACACAATTTTTTCTTCAATGTCTACATTTTATTAAAATTTTATCAAAATTCACTAATCAAATTTTAAATATTTTCTTCAATACCCCGACAGAATCCGTTTCGTCGCCGCATTTTACGGACAAATATGGCTTTGTGCCCGCGCTGAGCATAGCCTTTCCGTTGAGCGCGATCAGCAGGTCGGCAACCTCGGGAGACTTGATTTCTTTGACGTAGAGCAAAATTGTATTATCGTTCTGGCGAATTTCATAAACTCCCATCGAATACGCCCTGTTGCGAATCAGCGCAATGTCGATAAGTCCGTTAACCGCCTTGGGAATCTCGCCGAAGCGGTCTTTGAGCTCGTCGCGGACGTCCTCGGCGTCCTCCGCGCTTCTGATGTCGGCTATGCGGCGGTAAACGTCAAGCCTGAGCGTCAGGCTCTCAACGTAGCTCTCGGGAATATGAGCGTCAACCGAAATGTCAATCAGGCAGTCGAGGTCGGCGGACTTTTGCTCCTCTCCGCGTTCCTCGCCCACAGCCTCGGACAAAAGCTTTAGGTACATATCATATCCCACGCTCTCCATGTGACCGTGCTGCTGGGCGCCCATAATGTTTCCGGCTCCGCGGAGCTCAAGGTCGCGCATAGCGATTTTAAATCCGCTGCCGAACTCGGTAAACTCCCTGATTGCGGCAAGCCTTTTTTGCTGAATATCCGTAAGCACCTTGCTGCGCCTGAATGTAAAGTAAGCGTAGGCGCGCCGGGCGCTTCTGCCGACTCTGCCGCGAAGCTGATGAAGCTGCGCGAGCCCCATACGGTCGGCGTTTTCTATAATAAGCGTGTTCGCGTTCGGCAAATCCACGCCTGTTTCGATAATCGTTGTGCAGACTAAAATGTCAATTTCCTGCTCAATCATCTGCCTCCAGACCTCGGAAAGCTGCTGTTCGTTCATTTTTCCGTGTCCGATTGCGATTTTCGCGTCGGGAACAGCCTCGCGGATTCGCCTCGCGCAGCTCTCGATTGTCTCGACGTTGTTGTGAAGATAGAACACCTGACCGCCGCGGCGCATCTCGCGTCTGATTGCCTCGTAAATCACGGCGTTGTCGTGCTCAAGCACGTAGGTCTGAACAGGCTGGCGGTTGAGCGGAGCTTCCTCAATCACGCTCATATCCCTCAGTCCGCTCATAGCCATATTCAGCGTCCGCGGAATCGGCGTTGCCGAAAGCGTAAGCACGTCGACGTTCTTTACAAGCTCCTTAAAGCGCTCTTTTTGAGCTACGCCGAACCGCTGCTCCTCGTCAATAATCGCAAGCCCCAAATCGCGGAACTCAACGTCCTTTTGCACAAGGCGGTGGGTTCCGACCACCATATCAATCTCGCCGCGTTTCAGCCGTGTTAAAATCTCCTTTTGCTCCTTGGGAGTGCGGAATCTTGAAAAAAGCTCGACGCGTATGGGATAGCCCTCAAACCGCTTTGAAACGGTCTGGTAGTGCTGCCACGCGAGGATTGTTGTGGGGCACAGCAGAGCGCACTGCTTTGAATCCGCCACGCACTTGAAGGCAGCCCTGAGCGCGACCTCGGTTTTTCCGAAGCCGACGTCGCCGCAAAGCAGTCTGTCCATCGGCACAGAACGCTCCATATCGCGCTTAATCTCATTAATGCAGGTAATCTGGTCGGGCGTTTCCTCGTACTCAAAGCCCGCCTCAAAGTCGCGCTGCCACTCGCTGTCGCCCGAAAAAGCGTAGCCCTTTGCCCTCATTCTCTCGGAATAAAGGGCAATCAGCTCCTTGGCGATGTCCTTGACCGAGGTTTTTACCCTTGCCTTTGCCTTTTGCCAGTCCTGCGAGCCGAGGCGGCTGAGCTTAATTCGCGAGTTTTCGTGAGGGCCGATGTACTTAGCGACCATATCGAGCTGGGTTACGGGAACATAGAGCGCGTCGCCCTTGGCGTAGTCGATTTTGATGTAGTCCTTGGTGATTCCGTGGGTATCAATTTTCCGGATTCCGCTGAAAATTCCGATACCGTGAACGTTGTGAACCACATAATCTCCGGGAGAAAGCTCGGAAAGGCTGTAGATTTCCTGACCGTCCTTTTTGGCTTTCGCGCGCTTTTTTTGCGGACGAAAAGCCGCTTGCCCGTAGCTGATTAAAAAGAATTTTTCGCCGGGAAGCTCAAAGCCCGCGCTCAGCGCGCCGCTCATTACGTACAGCTTATCCGCCGAAGCCCTGCCGAGGTTTTCGGCGTATTCGGCGTTTATTCCGTCGGAATTAAGGCTTTCGCAGAGGTTTTTCGCCGCCTTTTCGGTGCCGGCGAGAATCACTCCGCGCGTGCCCTTTGTGAACAGTCCGCCAACGTCCTCCCTGAGCTGCTTGTACGAGCCGTTCCAAAGGCTGAGCTGCTTTGAGCTAAAGCTGATAATCTCCCCGAGCTTTAGGTCAATGCTGCCGTGAACAAAGTTCTCGAGCAAAATTACCCCGTGAGCCTCAAAAAGCTCCGTGCACTCATTGAGCGTGAGCGAAAAGCGGTCAAAGCCGCGGCACAAAACGCCGTCCTCAAGCCCCTGCTTCAAAGCCTCGGTATTTTGGAAATCCATCATTTTTCCGCGGTCGCGGACGTTCGCGTACTCCGATACAAAAATCAGGGCGTCGCGGTCAAAATAGTCGAACAGGCACTCGGGCTTGTCGTAAATCTGTCCTATGAATTTGTCGGCGTTGGCAACCGACGCGCCCGAGCGGATAAGCTCCGCCTCGGAATACAGCGTTTCGCGCGCCTTGACAATATTTTTTCCGCGCAGAAGCGAAGCCTTGTGAACGATTTTATCCGCCAGCGCGTTTTTGTCCTCAATAATAATCTCGGTAGACGGCGTAAGCCTGATTTTGCCCGCCTTTTGGAAGCGCCGCTGACTTTCCGTATCAAAATAGCTGAGGTCGGTAATCTCGTCGCCCCAAAACTCGGCGCGAACGGGGTACTTTGAATCCGGCATAAAAAAGTCGAGAATTCCGCCGCGCAAAGAAAACTGACCGCTACCGTCAACCGCGTCAAAGCGTTCATAGCCGAGCAGCGTGAGCGCTCTGACCGCCTTTTCGACGGAAAGCTCCCTGCCCTCCTCGAACACGACGGACGTGTCGAGCAAAACGCTGCGCGGCACGGTAAGCTGGGCAGCGGCGTCAAGGCAGGCGATTACAACGTCGCACCCGCCCTCGCAGAGCCTAAGGAGCGCCTTCAAGCGCTGGTGCTCGTATTCACGCGAACGGCTCTGCAGGTCTATAAAATTGTAGTCGCGCACAGGATAAACCAGCGCGTTAAGCCCCATACAACACAAATCGTTGCACAGGGTTTGCGCTTCCTTTTCGTCGGAAGCTATGCACAGCGCCGCGGTTTGTTTTTCGCGGCACAGCGCGTAAATTACGTTTGCCTTGTTAACGGCGGAAAGTCCAGTCGCGCAGAGCGACCTGCCGTTTTTTACGCTCTTTTTAAGCGTACAAAACGGCGCGCTGCCGCCGAGAACATCAAGCAAAAAATCCATTTTGCAGTTCATATTTTTACCTTTAAAAGTTTAGCCTGCGGATTAAATGTATCCG
>CAJOLF010000090.1 GCA_905235295.1 uncultured Ruminococcus sp.
AGCCGCTGCCGCCTGAGCCGCTGCCACCTGAACAGCTGCCGCCAGAACCGCTGCCGCCTGAGCCGCTACCACCTGAGCCGCTGCCGCCAGAGCCGCTACCGCCTGAGCCGCTGCCGCCTGAACCGCTGCCTCCTGAGCCGCTGCCTCCTGAGCCGCTGCCGCCTGAACCGCTGCCGTCTGAGCCGTTGTTGCCAGAATTATTGCCGCTTGAGTCATTGTTATTATTTGCTCGAATTATATCCAAGATATTCAATAACCATTTTGCGCCAAGCATTGCGGCAATATTGGTAATATTTTTAAGAAGACCTTCTGAACAATATTGAGCTAACTCTGACAAATACTTGATAACAGCAGTTGCCTTATCACCGTTTTTTACCAACTGCTCAACGTCATCAACTACGCTTTTAGATATTGTTTTGGCTTCATTCTTTGCTAAATCTTTCAAAATATCTTTAAGCAAGAGCTCGCTTAATAAGCTAAAACTACTGTCAAGAAACAGGTCAGTTGATATATCTAATGCGGCACTGATATTTCCTTTACGATACTTGTTCATATTATTAATATAGCTTGCTACACTACACACTGCCAGTATTGTGATTAATGCCGTTACAAGAACAATTACGCCAATTGCAATCCAGCCGACAGGTCCGACGCACGCGAGAGCAGTTATTGCCGCAATTGCTCCTTGCCAAAGCATAAAGGTTGATATTATATTAATCGCAATTCCAATAATTCCGGAGCCATAAACCAAGAATGATGTCAAACCGCCGTTTGTATCGTTTGAAATCATATACGCGGCGCCGCCTGTTTCAGGCGTAGCTATAATATAACCAAATCCGCTCCAATTCCCAATGGTTACAGCATCAGTATGAATTGTAACGAGCTTACCTGCCTGAACCGCGCTGCTAATAGTCTGCATAGTGTCAGGGTCAGCGTGAATTTTTGAGCTGTATTTGGAGAAGTTTTCCTTAGATAACGTAACAATTTCCTGTGATTCTTCTCTTGCTTTTTCCATAGCTGTCACGGTACTAACGCCGTCAATAACCGTAAACGCTTCCCAAATACCGCTCTCATACGACGAAGACACAAAGCCTGTCTTTGTCATAAAGTTAAGGACGTCTGAATCATTACCGATTCTGCTGACTGCAGCCATTTTATTGACGTCAACGTCGATACTCAGTGAGCCTTCTGATATTCCGACAGGAATTCCGTACATATATCTTGGTGTTACCTCATAGCCTGTAACAGCAACGCTGAGTGAGCGTGTGCAGGAAACATCCAATTCCTGTGAATTTGTCTCGTTTGCCGCGTCAACCTGCATATAATACATCTTACCCGCAAAATCAAGTATTTTTCCGATATAATCGTCTGTAAACACCTGCTCTGGCGCAGTAGTTGTATCAAGCGCGTTTATTGCGTTTAAGGATTTAGAAGCCTCCTTCTCGGTAATAGCCTGCATATCCTGTGTAATCTGATAAATCGAGCCGGCTGTGATTTCGTTGTCAATTACAGTGTTCTTTCCCTCTGAGTTAACCAAAATTCTAAACGACTCGGTTTTACCCAATGACACCTCGTCACCTGTTCCTACAACATCTCCGTCAATTTTAAGGGTCGGAACCATCTTAACCAAATATGACGGTGCGTTAAACACTGAGCCGCTGCCGTTAATAACAGACGCGTCGTATTCGGTGGCAGGTTCATATTCCAGTACCACGCGCTTGCTGTACATATTCAAAGACTTTACGGAAGCAAGAGTTTCGCCGTTTACAGAAAAGGTTATAGTATCCGCCATGCCTCCCGCGTTGTCAAATTCTCTGTCCAGCTTTTTGACAGCATACGGCAATGAAAGCGGTAAATACTCAAGCTCTTCTTTTACTACTTCCCATTTATTGAGATTAACGGTTTCATAAGGATGCTCTTCACCGTATTTGGTAACCTTTTGATAAATTTCCTTTTCTTCATCATATGTTGTAGTCAAGCTATTCAACATATCGTCAGTAACGCCAAATTTATCAAGGTTATCGTAAATTGAGTCAACTCTCCGATACTCTTTAATACTCGGGTCTAGCGGAATCCAGCGGTTTTCGCCGCCCGCGTTGCCCGCGCCGCGGTAATCGGTATACGGAATATACGCCTCTACCCAAGTTTGGTTGAGCATTACGCCTGTGATTTTTCCTCCTTGGGTAATGGCGGTAACGTTTTTGCCCGAGGAAATGAGGATAGAACCTGCCGACTCAATATTTGTCGCGCAGGTGAGTTTAAGCGCCTGATCGTTTGTCAGATAAATATTTCCGCTGACATAGCGCGAATTGTAGCCCAGATAACGCAGCATGGCAATAAGCAGGCTTGCCTGGTCGGTATCGTTACCGCCCTTGGCGTCAAAGGTTGCAACGGCGCCCTTGCGAGAGCCGTAATAAAACTCTGTTCTGATGTTATTTTTTACGTATAGATATACCGCCAGCGGTGTTTTAAGCTGATCTGCCATTGCTTTCATTTCGTCAGATAACGCGGTTTCCTCCGACATAGCCAGAGAGGCGCTACCCGGCGCGGCTGCTCCTACGGCTTCCTCAGAATCATTGACGAAATTGGCGCTTACCTCTTGTTTTTCCGGAACGGAAGCGGCAATGGCGTTATTTTCCATTTCAGCGCCGAGCGACTTTGTCTTTTTTACCGCGAAGTAATCCTCTACGGCGTCAACAGCGTCAAGGTAATCCTCGCCGTTAACATTGGTCGACTTGATGATAGTATCAAGAGCAGATAATGTGCTGTCTGCCTTTTCTTTAACATCAGCTTCAAAATCACTCTGCCTTTGCTGAATAATCTTGCTCTCGGACTTAATACTCTTGCTGACTTTTGCGGCGTAGGAGTCAAACTCCTGCGATAAGCTCTGTGCCTCCTCCTTGAGGGCAGCAGCAGCCTGCACTACGGCAGAAATATCCGCATTTTGAACCGCGGCAGAAAACTCCTTATAGGAATCGGTCAGCTGTTCTCCCGCCATTTCAAGGTCTGTGTCCTCAAATGTAGGCTCATAAGTATCCAACATTACGCTTCCGGCGTTAAGCTTCGCCGTGTTTTCCGAATTATTTGTGCAGCCGCTGAGAATAAAAGTAATTGAAGAGGTAATTAATGTAATAGTCAATATAGCCGCCGTACTTCTTTTCAGTAATCGCTTTAACATTTATTTATCCTCCTTTTCTTTATTCTTTTTCCCATAGAAGACGATAACTCCGTATAACGCAATCAGTGCGATTACAGATACAACCGCAAACGGGAACTGACCCGTTTGAACCGCGCCTGTCGGTGTATTTACCGAAGGCTGCTCTGTTCCCTCGCTTGGGGTAGCAACAGGCTGAACAGATGAGGTTGCGTCCTGAGCTTTTTCCACCGCTTTAAATACCGCCGTAACGGTAAGGTCGGACGTAACGTTATCAAACGCTTTATCCCAGCCGTTGAATACATAATTATATTTGTCGTCGGATGGCTTCTGCGGTGATTCGGGAGCCGTAGCCGCCTTTCCGTATTCAACTGTCTGCGTGCTGATTACCTTGCCGTCATAATTTAAGAATGTAACGGTATAGGTGCAAACCGAACTGATAACAAATCCGCTTTCGTCAAGGTTGCCGCTCTTGTCGTCATAATGAACCGACAACACAACAATATAATCATCAACCGAGAGTTTTTCGGTATTGAATATCTCTTCAAATGATTTGCTCTCGCCTGCAGAGAAGTCGGCTTTCTTATCAATAGTGCCAATCAAAGTTCCGCCTGAGGAATATACACTCACTTTTACGGTAGCGTCCTTAACCTCGCTGTTGCTCTTATTGGTAACGGTATAGGCAAACTGCTTGTTTCGGTCGTTATAATTCTTGACCTCAATTGTGCCGCTGAACGCGATTTCGTCGTCGCTTACGGTAAAGTCAGTTGCGCTTGAAGCTACAACCTTATCATCCACCTTAACGGATGATACAGCTTGATAGCTTCCCTCTCCGAGCGAATCAGCGCTTAACGTGTCGGTAAACAATCCGGTTGCTCCAGCCATTGCCCCGACTGTGCCGGAAACTGTTTTTACAACATTTTTCTTATTATTAAGAATATCAATTTTTACATCCAAATCATTCGCATAATGATTTGTTGTGTTGTTAAAGATATAATCCGTCAGCTCAATGCTCTCGCCAACGCTGTACGCGTACTTATCCGTTCTGACCTTGTCATTAATTTCGCCGTCGGGAAGAATTGTAAACTTAGCCGAATCGGAAGCAAGCATATTTTCGCCGTCATACCATTTAACGACAGCGTAATAATCGCCTGCAACGACATCCTCAGCCTTCCATTCAAACTGTCTGTTTAATTCATTATAGGACGGAATCTCTACAACATAAGAGGGTTCAATAACCTCAACGGTTTCGCCGCTGCTGTCTGTAATCTCAACAACGCCCTTGGCAAATACCTTGTAGAAATCTGTCTTAGCGGTAACATCGGGGTAAACCGTTTCGCCGATATGATAACTCTCCTTGTCTGTTTTGATTGAGGTGGTAACATTTGTTGAGTCAAACATCGGTTTGCCGACTACAAAGCGGTAAACGGTCTCTTCGCTGTAATTGCCGTTGTTATCAACTGCGAAGATATGCAGATAATATATTTCTCCGCGCTTAAAGTCAGTAACGTCAATCGTCAAATTCTCGCCTGACTTGACAAACAGAGATTCGTTATACGCAATCTCCGGGCAAGGATTGCTGTCTGTATTAATTGCGTAAACAAAACCCTTGATGTCAGACAGCGCAACCGCCGTTACCGTATTTGAATGGATGATATGGTTTTTATCGAGTCTGTCAACTGCGTTGACAAAATACTCGTAATCGGTGCCTACGTCAGTAGCCTTTACTTCGAGAGTACCGGTATAGGTATCGTCGTTTATCTCATTCGCGAAAAGCTGCGTTGACAAAATAACGGGAGCCGCATTGTCGGCAAACTCGTTGTCGGGGTATTCGTTATTATAGGTAACTACCTTATTCTCTTCATCGCGGTTTATTTGATAGTAATAATTGCCCTTATCGTTTTCGGCTTTAATGTTCTGAAGAATCTCCTCCATATCATAAACAACGTTGGTATAATAATATTTACCGCCGGTCTGGCTCGCCATATTTTGCAGCGGAGCTGAATTGGCGTTTACTACGTTAACGGGATAAATAGTAATATTGTTATTTACCGCGTAATCTATTGCGCTGCTGCAATCGTCAACATCTCCGTCGCAGATGAGTACAATCGCCTTGTGATGCTCGGCGGTGTTATTATCCTTCTTAAATTCACTAACAGAAAGATTCATTCCGCTTGATACACTTGTCCAACCGTCAGCAAACAGCTGTGACGCCGCGTTATGGAGTTTGGTTTTATCGTCGGTAAAATTCACTAATTGTTGGGCACTGTCTGTAAAGGCGATAAGACTCATTCTGTCGCCTTCATTAAGCTCGTCAATAAATTTATTTACTGCCGCCTTTGCGTATGTAATTCTGTCGTTTCTCATGCTGCCTGAGCAGTCAACTACTACCGAGAAGTCGGTGGGAATATATACGTTTTCGGTGCCGGCGTTTAGGTCTGTCCAGTTAAGAGTATTTGAATAATCCGCGCCGGTTGTAACCTTATTTGAAAGCTCAAGCGCGGGGTCGCCCTTGTTTTCAACGATTTTAACAAGACATTTGCTCTGCGCCGCAATCGTGCCGTCCATTCGCCAGCGCAACACAGCCATATATTTTCCTGCAGGCAGGTTATCTGTTGAAAGCTCAAAGCTCTCTGACCAACGCGCCTTTGAGGTGAGCTGTCTGTTGATATTTTGAGCAACTGTCAAAACGGGAGTACCGTCCAGCTTTTGAAGCTCAATTTCGGCTGTCGCATTAAGCGTTGAGCCTGTTGTATAAGAGGTAGCGGTAAGCTCGGCAGTCTCGCCGGGAGTATATTGCGGCTTGTCCGAAACAAGATAGCTGTTGATGCCAGCCTGAAGCAGGACCTCCTCGTTGTCGTAAATCTCCTTTACATATTCCTCGCTGATGTTGTTGGCGTTATCTACTGCAAAAATATGCAAGTAATACTTTTTATTCTTTTCGAGATCCTTCATCTCGTAATTTGCCTTGCCGTCTGTTGCCTCAATAATATCGAGCGGAGTTTTGCCGTCCTCATCATATTTAATCTTAGAAGTGGCGGACTCTTTAGAATCGGTTTGAATAACCACAAAGCCGCGAACTCCCGATATTGCGGAGGTTCCTACGGTGTTGGAAAACACCTTGTCGGAAACGCCGGACTTCGGGAGCGCCTCTACGCGGTAAAGGTAATCGGAACCGAAATCCTCTGCGGTAATGCCGATGTCAAGGCTGTACTTATTCTTTTGATAATCGGTAAGTGACAGCTCAGCCTTGGGCTTGCCGGGGGCAGCTTCATCATAGAAGGAGTTGTCGACAGAGGTGCCGGAGGAGGTTTGTTTGAGATAGAACATGGTATTGGCAAAGACCTTGCACTCGTCGATCGTAGCCCGACCGTTGCTGTGACCGGTTTGGATCATCGCCAAATTGTTATTGGTAACCAAGTAAAAATCATTGGTTGCTCCGGAAACCGGATCAATAGAGTTTGCTGCATTAACCAGTTTCATCCACACAGTACCGGCTAAGGTCCCGCCCGCTTTTTGACCATAAGCGTGTGTGGAAGGAACTGTAAGGGTTCCGCTGATTTTCCACGGAAAGCTGGTCAAAAAGCCTTCATTTATCACCTCTACTCGGGTAGATTCAATATAGCCAGAATTATCATTCCAAACTATGATTCCAAGTTGATCGGCAAATGAAGCAAAATTCGGGTGTAATGTACTCATTTTATAACAGATGGTATCGTGTCCGAACATAACGCCGCGACCAGAATCAATATAGCTCTGCACCGTTTAGATCTTTGAAATTGTTTGCATCGTATGTGCCGAACATCAAAACGTCGTACTTGAATCTTCCTTGATCGTCTCTCAAATATTGATCGGGATCAGCATTGAAGGTATCTATAAATACGGTGTCTATCTCAAACAGGTTTTTTCCCACAGGCTCACCAGTTTCTGGATCGATCTTATTCATCCAGTCAACGAGATAGTTTTTGGCATTTGAAATCGGATAAATGTTGAGTACTTTAACTTTTTCGCCATTCCAAGAAGATCGGGTTTCCCATGTTTTTCCGCCGTCTGCACTACGAAGCAGGTGATAGCCAAACTGCTCGTATTCGCTGCTGATATCGTTCCACGAAAATTTTGCCGAGTATTCGTCACCCACGCTTGTGTCAACCGAAAGCATAAGCTCCATATCCGGACGCGCTGCAACCTTAAACTTCTCTGCGGCTTCGCCTAAGCTTTTGCCGTTGGAATCAATCAGCTCTACCTTGAAGTCATAGCTTTTTGCCGTTGACAAATCAAGCTCCTGCGCAATTACGTCGAACACGCCCTTTGTGCTGTCGGGAGTGAGGGTAACTTGTTTTTCTGTTGTGCCGAGCACCTCGTCGCCGTCTGTAACCGTTGCCTTTAGGGTAACGTTAATATCCTGATAAACGCTGTAAAGCAACTCGCAGGACGCTGTTACAGTTTGGTTAGAGGTTGAGGTATAGCTGCAGTAATCGTCTAAAAGGACTGAGAAGTGCGTAATCTTATTAGTCTGCTCCGCGTTTGCGGGCTTCTCGTAAACCGTGTAGTCGCGCTGAGCTGTATACCACAGCGTTTCACCACTGCGGAACTCGGTTTTATATTTATAGGTTTTTGTTGTGCTCTCGTTAATAACGAGCTTGGTTGTATCAAGAGTAAAGCTTGTAGCATCGGGAGTCAGCACTATCTCGCTTTCGTCAGACGCGACAACCTTGCCGTCGCATGTAACGGTTGTTACGGCGGTCAGGTGACGCTCAACGTTGGACGAATAGAGCATATAAATTCCCGAGGTGACTTCCTTTTCTTCGTTCACAAAGCCAAAGTTATCGCTCAGGGTAATTCCGGCGTCGGTTACCTGAGTATCGGGAATGACAGGCTTTTCCTGAACATAGAGGTATCCTGTGCTGCTGTAAAGCTCCTTTGAACCGTCATAAAGAGCCGAAACCAACTTTAACGTCTTAATATCTTTTTCATTTATATCAAAGGTAAACGCGCTGCCGGTTATTATTGAATTATCGCTGTCAAGAGTTACCGGAGTTTCTGCCGAAGCAATCTCTTTTTCATCGTCATACAGCTTTGTTGCCACGGTAAGATTTCTTGAAACGACAGTTTGGTAATCAATGGTATACTGACCGTTAACCTGCCCCTTTTCATTAACAGTGAAGGTATTGTTGTCAAGAGCGACATCAAAGCTTTCTACCTTGTAGCTATCGTTTATAGTATCAAGCGAATTAAGATATTTAATTACCAAATAGGTATCATAAAAGCTGTCATAAAAACTGCCGTTGTTTTTCTGTTCGTTCTCCAAAGACTCTACTGTTTGATAAACATCTGTATAATCATCGTTTAAATGACGTACCATTTGCTTATAAAGTGTTGCCTGAAGACCCTCACGAGAAACATCGGTTGCGCTGACCGAGGACAAATAAACATTCGTTTTTGCATATGCATTCACAACTGTGTCAGAGGTCAGATGGTTTTCAGTCAGATACTTAGAAACCGCATATGCGGTTCTGGCTGTAAAAGCTGCATTACCATCGTTGTATTCGTTGCCGCTCCAACTACCATCCTTGTTTTGATGTGCAAGCAGATAAAGAACAATATTTTTTATAACATTGTTGTACTGTCCGTTGTTAACATCCTCCAGCGCCTCCAACGCCAAAACCGAATCGTAAGCATCAGAGGAAAACTTAACACTTAAGCCAAATCCTCCGTCGCTGTTTTGATGTGACAAAAGCTTTTTCGCATACTGCGTCTCAAGCCCGGTTGACATTAGAATATGCGACAAAGTATCGGTGTTTTCATCTACATCATAGCTTTTCAAAAAAGATGAACCCTTGGCAAAATTGCGGTTATTATGGCGCAGTGAATAAACGCTGTAGGCAGTATCATTGACCAGTCGTTCATCGCCCCAGCCGCCGCTTTGGTTTTGGCTGCTTTCCAACCAGCCTAATGCGTTGTCCAGAATTGATTCAATCTTTTCGCTTATGTTATATGGATCGGTTGAAGCTTCCACATTTGCCTGAAACAACGGCAAAAGATTCAGCAACAGCGCGCAAGATAGGATAATCCCTATAACACCGGATTTTTTAGGCTTATGTTTCATAATATTCCTCCTCAAGTTATAGTGTAAAGTGTATCTTCATATATTTTATCGAAAAGACATTTTGATGTATCTTTTTCATTCGTTTATCATTCACATATACGAATGTGACCTATCACTATAATATCGACCACATTTTAACATATTTTATTTATTTTGGCAATACTTTGGCTTGATTTTTTGCAGTAAAAGCCTTATTTTTTACTATTTTTGATAATAGCGTTATGAGATTTTTCTCTTCACTGTTATTGTTGGTCAATCGTGTGGTCGAAGGGCGTATGGCGCAGAAGCAGAAAAATATGTCTCTACAGAAATCTTTGGTTGGCTAATTCATTGTCAATTAAAGGGGCTGTCGCCAAATCTCTCGATTTGCGACAGCCCCTTTTCGATTAACAAAAAGCCCCAAAAGCCAGTGTTTATCAGGCTTTTGGGGCTTTGTCAAGGATGAGCAAAAAAGATGAATTTTGCAAAAATTCTGTATAGAACTGAACTTGCACATCCTGTTTGTTCCTTGGGAAAACTTCAGTAACGACCACGATTCGGTTTTACTATTCTATTGTATATGAAGGTCAATACAATGTCAATTGAAACATCGAAACGCATTTCGTTGATTTCTGCATTTTACGGATTGCAATCTTCGAGATTTTTGAGGTATGCTTGCAACCTTAAATGATAGGAGTGGTTACTAAATTTAAGGTTATTTATTTCTCATAATCTCTGTCACTATTTCAATTTACTGTACCGGTTAATCAATCTCGGTTCCATCGTTAAAGATTACTTTGATTAGATCCTTACTTTCGACCACTACGCATTGCCAAGCTCGGTTTGAATACTGTACTAAAGCGGTTAGTAACATTTAATTTCACCTCCAAAAAAGAAAAGCCACAAGGCTTATAAAACCTCATGGCTTTGATTGTTTAATATTTTGTTCTCATTAAATAAACCAGAATTTTTCAATATAACCGTTTTTTTATTTCTTCCTTGACTTTATCCAATTTGCTACAGGTCAGAAGCGGAATCAATGTGTCTATCTCGTCTATACTCTTGTCCCACCATTTGAAGCGAAGCAGGAGTTCAATCAGCTCATCATCAAAGCGTTTCCTCAAGGTTTTTGCCGGATTACCGGCAACGATTGTATAAGAATCTACATCGTTGCCAACTACGCTGTTTGCGCCTATAATAGCACCGTGACCGATATGAACACCGGGTAAAATGGTAGCATTTTGACCAATCCATACATCATTTCCGACAATGGTATCACCTTTTAATGGCAAATCTTCTTGTGCAGGCGGCTTCATATTCCAGCCTTCCAATGTATAGAATGGGAAAGTTGATACAGAGTTCATTTGATGGTTTGCTCCGTTCATAACGAATTCAACGCCCGTGGCTATCTGACAAAACTTGCCGATAATCAGCTTATCCCCATTCCAATCATAAAGGTGAGTAACGTGACTTTCAAAATCCGAATCAGCGATATAGGAAAAGTCACCGACAATAATATTTGGGTTTTTGATTGTCGGTTTAATATAGATTTCATTATCATAACCCTTGATTGGGTGAATGTCATTTGGATTTGGTGTTTTTCCGTCTTTCATTTGATTACCCCTATATTCCGATTTACCTTTCTATCATTATATCATTTCAGCCTGATTTTGTCTATCCGTCAAATAATCAAAAGCTACCGGAGGCGCACCTTCTTTATGTAAAGTGCCCTCCGTGATGTTTTTACCTCGCTTCGCTCGGCACGGTCGCCTTCTCGCCCCTATCCGCAAATCAAAAAGAAAAGACACCCCGACGGGTGTCTCAGATTGTCGACAATCTGAGGCGCTGCAAATGCAGCGCCTTTTCTTGTTGATTTTAGGCAGATTTATGTGCGTATACCTGCTTATCACTTACTGTGTATCCGTTTTCGGACGGTTCCGTGTATCGATATGCGGTGATTATTTATTAGATGTCTAATGTTTAACGAACGCCCGGGCCTTCGTACTCGTCATCGGGATCGGAAGTCGTGATTACGTCGTCTGTTTGGAATGTTATGATTTCCAACTCAGTACACTCATACAATTCTTTTTCCAATTTAGCGCCTCCTTAGTCCTCAAAGTTAAAGTAATCGTTTGCAGCCTGGCTGAAGTTATAAGTTGCCTTTGCAAGGTCGATAAATGTTTTATCATTATCCGAGTCAAGCAAACGCTTTGTATAATCCATAA
>CAJOLF010000091.1 GCA_905235295.1 uncultured Ruminococcus sp.
ATCAGTTAGCTTTGTGCAATTCTGAAATACAAAATCACCAATGCTTGTTACGCTGTTTGGAATTGTAATTTCTGTAAGTCCGGTGCAATCGGAAAACGCGCCTTCTCCAATACTTATTACGCTGTTTGGTATTGTAATTTTTGTAAGTCCGGTACAAAGGCTAAACGCGTAATTACCAATGCTTGTTACGCTGTTTGGTATGGTAACTTCGGTAAGCTTGGAGCAACGAGAAAACGCGTTTTCACCAATGCTCGTTACGCTGTTTGGTATTGTAACTTCGGTAAGCTTGGAGCAATTATTAAACGCGTAATTGCCAATGCTTGTTACGCTGTTTGGTATTGTAACTTCGGTAAGCGTGGAGCAATTATTAAACGCGTTATTGCCAATGCTTGTTACGCCGTTTTCAAAAATTATTCCTTTTACAGAAGATCTAAAGCTGTACCATGGAGCGGAGCTATAAGATGAATAATCTCCCATTTTTCCGTTTCCGCTGATGCTCAGGGTTCCGGTGCTCTCGTCAAAGCTCCACGCGCAATCCCCAGTAGTACCGCTTGTTGCGCCGACGGCTTCGTCGTCCTTAACGGCGGATTCCTCCTCTGCCGCGGCTGCGGTCGTCTCTTGGGTTTCTGCTGCTGAAACCGTAAACGGCACCGAGGTGATTACCCCGAAAAGCAACGCCGCGGTAAGCAGAACGGATATAACCTTAATTGTAATTTTCACGTTTACTCCTCCTTAAAAATAACTAAAACTTATTGATTATTGCTAAAATAATACAATTTTTTACTATTATATCATATAGTAATGTACATTGCAACACAAAAGTTGTTAATTATTTTTGTCTAATCAGACTAACTTTTGCTTAGACTTTCGAGGGATTTAAATCAAAAAACAGCCCTCTGTATTAACAGAGAGCCGTTTTCCAATTTGGTCGGGATGACACTGAATGTTTAATAGGCAAGTGCTTACCTCGTTTTATGCGGTGTGTTCGCAGCTAAAATGCAGTCGAACGCTCTCCCTAAATTTCTCGGATAAAATAAAACAGAGATACTCATTTGAGTATCTCTGTTTTATATGGTCGGGATGACAAGACTTGAACTTGCGACTCCACGCCCCCCAGACGTGTGCGCTACCAAACTGCGCTACATCCCGATGCAACATTATTATTCTATCAAAACAAGGCGTATTTGTCAAGGAAAAATTTTAAAAAGTTATTTTTCTCAAAATTTCAAGTGAAATTTTCAAAAATTAAAAAAAGATATTTTCCTCCCCGGCGCGCTTCTTTACGCCGCGAATTAATTTGTGTCTGCAAAATGGAAAAGCCAACCCCGGGGGAGCCAAAGCTCCGCCTCGCCGCGGCGATGTCAAGCGAGCTTGCGTCGGGCTTAAACCGTCACTTTTTACAAAAAGAAACTTTTTTATTGTGCATATCGCAAATGGATTATTTTTCATATCTTTGTTATCATTATTTTGATAATGGGGTAGGTTGGCTTTTGCCCGAATTTCCCCGTGCAATTTATTTAGGAGTGAGAAATTTGAACAGGAAAATCATCAGCCTTGTCCTGGCGCTGTGTATGGTGATTTCCTCCGTCGCGGTGGGCAGCTTTGTCGCGAATGCCGTTACCGACGACTCTGAGGAAGTTTTATCGGGCGATCAGGCGGCGCAGGAGACTGTTCAGGGCAGCGCGGTTCTGCACTGCTTTGACTGGTCGTACAACAACATCAAAGCAAATATGAAAGCGATTGCGAACGCGGGCTACACCGCAGTTCAGACCTCTCCGGTTCAGCCGCCGAAGGACTTTAACTCGGGCTGGACCGACCAGGGCGGTCAGTGGTGGAAGCTCTACCAGCCAATCGGAATTTCTATCGCCGACGGCAACACCTGGCTCGGCACAAAGGCTCAGCTAAAGTCAATGTGCGAGGAGGCGGACAAATACGGAATCAAGGTTATAGTCGATATCGTAGCGAACCACATGGCGGACAACGGCATGGGCTGCAACGGCTTGAACAACGTTTCATCCCAGGTTGAATCGGCAATCAGGAGCAATTCCAACTACTGGCACCTCGATAACATCTATGCCGACAACGATAACAACCGCTACCACGTTACTCACGGCGCTATCAGTCTGCCCGACCTAAACACGGGCAACAGCTATATTCAAAACCGCTTCAAGCAGCTCTGCATCGACTGCATAAACCTCGGCGTTGACGGCTTCCGCTTTGACGCGGCAAAGCACATTGAGCTGCCGACCGACAACCCGGGAAGCAACTTTTGGCCGACGGTCATCGACGGCTCAAAAACCGCGGGTTCCAACATCTATTATTACGGAGAAATCCTCAACTACGCGGGCACAGACATCAGCAACTACACCAAATATATGAGCATTACCGACAACTACTCGGGCGACAAAACCCTTAACGCCGTGAAAAATTCAAACGCGGGCGAGCTGGCGAGCTCCAGCTACTCAAAGGGCGCGGGAGCTTCAAAGAGCGTCATTTGGGCTGAGTCGCACGATACCTATATGGGCAGCTCGGGCTCGGGCGGAATCAGCAATACAAGCTCGATTTCCGACGCAAATATCATCAAGGCTTGGGCTATTGTAGGCTCAAGGGCGGATTCAACCGCGTTGTTCTTCGCAAGACCTGCCTCAACAATGGGCGCCGCGAGCTCAAACACAACGTGGAAATCCACCGCGGTTGCCGAGGTCAACAAATTCAAGAATTATTTTGACGGCGAGAGCGAGTACCTTTCGTCGGAAAACGGAGTTGCCTATAACGAGAGAGGCACAACCGGCGTTGTAATCTCGCGCCTTTCGGGCGGCGGTTCCGTCAGCCTTACCGCTCACAAGATGAAGGACGGCAGCTACAAGGATCAGGTTTCGGGCAATACATTTACCGTCAAGAACGGCAAAATCACAGGTACCGTAGGCTCAACAGGCGTTGCCGTTGTCTACAACGCGACTGCTCCCGGACCTTCCGCTTCCGTAACTCCCGGCACATCATCCTACAAGACCGATACTCTGACGCTCACGCTCAGCTATTCCAACGCCTCAAGCGGTCAGTATTCGGTTGACGGCGGAAGCTACCAAACCTACGCCACAGGCAAGACAATCACTATCGGCAGCGGCGTTGCCTACGGCGGCGTAACTACCGTTAAGGTTAAAGCGACAGACGGCGCAACGACCTCGGACGAGGTTACCTACACATATACAAAGGTTGATCCGAACCAGACGCAGAAGGTTTACTTTGACAATTCAAGCTACGGCTGGTCGTCGGTTTACGCCTATATCTACTCAGGCGAAGGTTCGCTGAATAACGGCTCCTGGCCTGGACAAAAGATGACTCTTGACAGCGCCACGGGCTACTATGTGCTCGAGGTTCCCAAAAATCTCGCGGAGGGCAAGGTAATCTTTACGGAAAGCAGCTCGGCGGTGAACAACCGCTATCCCGCTTCGGATGAGCCCGGACTTGACCTTGAGGGCGTAACAAAGCTGTTCAGGGCAAACAATCAGCTTATTGATTACACCCCTGCCGCTTCCGCGACCACGGTTAAGCCCACCGAAACGGTCCCGCAGCCCACAACCGTTCCCGTAACTGGCAAGGTTCTGCTGGGCGACGTCAGCGGCGACGGAATTATCTCGATACGCGACGCGACCGAAATCCAGCGCCACGCGGCTCAGATAATTGAGCTTGTGGGCAACGAGTTTATCTCCGCGGACGTTAGCCGCGACGGTCATGTCACCGTTTTGGACGCGACGGCGGTTCAGCGGTACAGCGGAGAGTTCACCGAAGGAATAGAATCCTGCGGTATGTACGTGGGAGAGGACGTTGTTCAGCCCACAGTTCAGCCCACAACCTCTCCTATTCAGGAGACTACCGAGGCTCAGCCCACGGCTCCCGCGGGACAGATTACACTTCGCTTTACAAACAGCGCGGGCTGGAGCGGAAAGATTTACTGCTATTACTGGGGCAACTCAGGCGGTTCGCCCGGATTCCCGGGAACGGAGATGACAAGCCTCGGCGGACTTGAATATACAATCAATATTCCAAAGGACGCCGCATACGTCATATTCTCAAACGGCAGCAGCTCGGCGCAGACGGTTGATATTCCAATCAGCGGCTCCGCGCATTACCAAACGGGAAGCCTGTCGGGCAACGGACATTATAATTACGTTAAGGTTTCATAATCAAACAATTCGGCTCGGGGTTATCCTCGAGCCGATGTTATTTGCGGGGTGCCCCTGCGGTCAACTCGAGAAGATAGCTCGGTTGAGCAATTAACGTCAATTTCCCGACAGCGTAAGCGCATAATCAGCACCATATAAATTCACTCGGGAAGAAAAGGCTTGAAACAAATAAACCTGTCTACCCGACCAATGAACAATCCTATATTTTTAGAGGCGCCCTATTGTAAAACCCCGAAAATTATGTTATAATTCATAATCGGAATAAATTAAGCGGAAAAGAGGGAAAGCTGATGAGGAAGCTCTCGCAAAGAACCGAGGCGGTCGTAAGCCTGAGGGCGCTTGAACGCAACGTGCTCGGCGTTCGCAAAAGAATCGGCAGAGACGTCGAGATTATGGCGGTGCTGAAAGGCGACGGCTACGGTCACGGAGAAAAGGGAATATACTCCACATTTAAGAAGTGCGGAATAGAGCGCTACGCCGTTGCCGTTTGGGAAGAGGGCGCTTCGCTGAGGAACGCGGGCTGTACCGAGCCGATTTTGCTTTTGGGCGATACCTGCGACGGTCAGCTTGAGAACATCATCAAGTACAACCTCACACCCGCGATTTTCTCGGAGGATACCGCGCAAAAGCTCAACACCCTCGCAAAGTGGAGCGGAGCGGTTGTGCCTGTCCACATCAAGATAGACACGGGTATGAGCCGTATCGGCTTTGCCGACACCGACGAGTCGCTTAAAATTATCAAGCGTATAAACAATCTTTCAAATATAAAAATCACAGGCGCGTTTACTCACTTTTCGCGGGCGGACGAGCCCGACGGCAAGAGCGCGACGGCTCAGTTTGAGAGGTATCTCAGCTTTGTTGAGCGCATTGAAAACGAGGGAATCGAGCTTGCCTGCAAGCACGTGGCGAACAGCCCGGCGATTTTGCTCCGTCCCGAAACTCAGCTAAACGCCGTCAGAGCCGGCGACGTTCTGTTCGGACTTTGCCCGATTGACGAAAACGAATGGGAGAACACGGAGTTTGAGCAGGTGATGAGCTGGTACACCTACGTTGTAATGGTCAAGGAAGTTCCCAAGGGCACCGAGGTCGGCTACGGCGGAACCTTTGTCTGCGGGCGGAACACAAAAATCGCGACAATCCCCGTGGGCTTTGCCGACGGCTACAGCAGGAAGCTTTCAAACAAGGGAAAGGTCAGGATTAACGGATACGAAGCGCCGATTATCGGCAGGATTTGTATGGATCAGTTTATGGTTGACGTTACCGACATTCCCGGGGTAAAGCGCGGCGACGCGGTAAGCCTGATTGACGACAAGCTCAGCGTGCTGTGGATGGCGGATTTGCTCGACTGTAATGTTGACGAGATTGTGTGCTCAATCTCAAAGCGCGTGCCGAGAATTTATGAGTATTAATATTAAAACCTAATAAAAAGCAGACAATCTTTGCGGTCTGTTTTCTATCGGGAATCAGTATAAAAGGTAATGAGGAGATAGTATGGCAGGATATATTTTCAAGATTTTGGCTCACGCAAGCCCCAAAAAGATGTTTTCAGCCGTGAATACCGTTCACGAGCGTTCCGGCAAGAACAGAATCGGCGTTTTTTTTGATATGCTTTACTGCGCCAAAAAGTACGGCGCGGGTTATTACGACTACCAGATTTTCGCGTTTTACAACCTGACAAATAAGCAGCGCGCGACCTACGTAACGCGCCTTATCAGCAAAAAATTCAACACCTTTATGAACGACTACGACTACGCGCACTTCCTTGAAAACAAGGACGAGTTCAACAAGCTCTACAAGGACTACATCGGACGCGAGTATGTTCAGCTTCAGGAAGCGGGCAGGGAAGAGGTCGAAAAATTCTGTTCAAGCCGCGAGTATATCTTCTGCAAAATGCAGGACCTTGAATGCGGTCACGGCTGCGAGAGAATCAAAGTCAGCGATTACAAAAGCTTTGACGAGCTTTACAAATACCTCACCGACAAGGGCTTTTGTACAATAGAGGACAACATTCAGCAGCACGAGGCGCTCTCAAAGCTTTATCCCAACGCGGTAAACAGTATGAGAATTATCACCGCGCTCGACAGCAAGGGCGTGGCGCACGTGCTCTATATCGTTCAAAAAATGGGGCTCGGCGGCAGCATTATCGACAACAACTGCCTGTTCACGCCCGTTGACCCCGAAACCGGAAAGATTTTGTATCCGGCACATTCGGGCGATACGCTAAAGGGCATAATCTACACCGAGCACCCCGATACACACGTAAAGCTGCAGGGCTACACAATCCCCTACGTCAAAGAGGCGGTGCAGATGGTGCTCAAGGCGGCGACGCTGACTCCGCAAATCCGTTACGTCGGCTGGGACGTCGCCGTGACCGCAAACGGGCCGGAATTCGTCGAGGTAAACGAACATCCCGGATACGGATTTATCCAGTTCCCCGCGAACACCCCGGACAAGACCGGCATAATGCCCGACTTCAAAAAGGCGATAAAAGGCTGACAGGTTCTGCCTGATCATAACAAAAAAAGCGCGTGCTCCGTCACACAGTGACGGGACACGCGCTTTTCTTTCTTTGATTTATCGGTTTGCTTCGGAAACTATTCGGCTTCCTCTTCGCCGGATGCGGC
>CAJOLF010000092.1 GCA_905235295.1 uncultured Ruminococcus sp.
ATCGGCGCGTGCATCGGTCCCAAGGGAGCGAGGGTAAACAGCATTGTCAACGAGCTCGGCGGAGAAAAGATTGATATAATCGAGTACAGCGAGGATCCCGAGAAGTACATTTCCTCAGCTCTTTCTCCCGCTGATGTTTGCAAGATAGAGATTATCGACGAGGAAAAGAAGAGCTGCAAGGCGACCGTGCCCGACGGTCAGCTCTCGCTTGCTATCGGCAACAAAGGTCAGAACGCAAGGCTTGCCGCAAGGCTCACAGGCTGGAAGATAGACATTCGTCCCGAAAGCGGATTCTACGGCGAGGACGAGAACGACGACGAGCCAAAGGAGCAGGAAGCCGACGAAACCGCGGAAGAAGCGGCAGAGTAATTCGCAAAAGGCGGGTATCGTATGAAACAGCAAAAAAAGATACCGTTAAGAAGATGCGCGGGCTGTATGCAGATGAAGCCCAAGCGTGAGCTTATCAGGGTAGTAAAGGCAAAGGACGTTTTGGACGAAAACGGCGGGGTTTTGACCGCCGGAGGAATTTCGCTTGATTTAACCGGCAAAAAGCCCGGTCGCGGAGCCTATGTCTGCAAGAGCGCGGAGTGCCTTAAAACGGCAAAAAAAGCCGGACGGCTTGAGCGTTCGCTGAGCTGCAAAATCCCCGATGAGGTTTACGCTCAGCTGAGTCTTGAGCTTGAGCGCGGAGAAAATTCGGAAAAGGATTGTTGATTATGGACGACAGACTGCTGTCATTTCTCGGACTTTGCCGCAGGGCGCGCAAGCTTGTAATCGGCGCTCAGCCGGCGATTGAGTCCGTGGAGAACAAAAAATCACAGCTTATAATTTATGCCAGTGATTTTTCGCGCAACAGCCTAAAACCCGTGCTTGAGTCGGCAGAGAAAAACGGCGTTACGGCGCTGATGATAAACCGAAGCAAGGATGAGCTGAGCTTTTCGCTCGGCAAGCTGTGCGGAGTTTTATCGGTCGAGGACAAGGGCTTTGCTGATAAGCTCAAGATAATGATTGAATGTGATTAGGGAGGAGAATTTTATGATAAAGTACAAGGTTAAGGATGTCGCCGCCGATTTGGGCGTGACAAATAAAAAGATTACCGAGATTCTTGAAAAATACTGCTCGGTAAACAAAAAAGCGGGTACAACGCTCGAGGACAGCGAGCTCGACGTAATTTTTGACGTTTATACTCAGGAAAATATGGTTGAAAGCCTGGATTCCTACTTCGCTTCGCGTAATGAGAAGATTGAGAACGGACCCGCTCCCGAAAAGGAAGATAAACAGGAAAATAAAGATACCGCCGAAAAAGCCGAGGTCAAAGACGGCGGCAAGACCGACAATGCGGAGAAGGAGGCTAAGGCGGATACCAAGGAAGAAAAGCCCGCGCCGTCAAAGCAGCGCAAGCGCAGGGTAATCGACACCCGCGCGACGAATGTTGACGTTGAGCGCTACAACTCAAAGTATGACGATTTGGCGTCCGACACCTCAAAATCGCGCAGCACGGACAGGGATCACACCACCAAAAAGCAGAAGTTTTCTAACCGCGCCCAAAAGCAGAAGGGCAGACGTCAGGGCAAGCGCGAAACCGAGGCGGAGCGCCTGAAAAGAATCGCGCTCGAGCGCAAGCAAAAGCCGATTACCGTGCAGATTCCCGAGGAAATCACGGTTCAGGAGCTTGCCTCACGCCTCAAGGCAACCGTTGCCGAGGTTGTTAAAAAGGCGTTCCTTATGGGCACAATGGTTACCGCGACCGACACAATCGACTTTGATACGGCGTCGCTGATAGCGATGGAGTTCCACGCCAAGATAGAAAAAGAGGTTGTGGTAACAATCGAGGAGCAGATTATTGACGACAGCGAGGACGACGAGGCAAATCTTGTCGGCAGAGCGCCGGTAGTTGTTGTTATGGGACACGTTGACCACGGCAAAACTTCAATTCTTGACGCTATCCGCCACGCTAACGTAACCGCCGGAGAAGCCGGCGGAATCACCCAGCACATCGGCGCGTACAGGGTAGCCGTCAACGGCAAGCCCATCACGTTCCTTGACACCCCGGGACACGAGGCGTTCACCACAATGCGCGCGCGCGGCGCCCAGGTAACCGATATTGCGATTCTTGTTGTCGCGGCTGACGACGGAATTATGCCGCAGACAGTCGAGGCTATCAACCACGCCAAGGCGGCGGGAGTTTCGGTAATCGTCGCTATCAATAAGATGGATAAGGTCGGCGCTAACCCCGAGCAGGTAAAGCAGCAGCTTACTGAATATGAGCTTGTTCCCGAGGAATGGGGCGGCGACACACCGTGTATTCCCGTTTCGGCAAAGACAAAGGAAGGTCTTGACGAGCTCCTCGAGATGGTCGCGCTCGTTGCCGAGATGAAGGAGCTCAAGGCTAACCCCGACCGCGCCGCCAAGGGTACGGTAATCGAAGCCCGCCTTGACAAGGGCAGAGGTCCCGTAGCGACTGTTCTGGTTCAGAACGGTACTCTGCGCAAGGGCGACACAATCATCGCCGGCACAAGCGTCGGCAGAGTAAGGGTAATGACAAACGACAAGGGCGAAAGAGTTAACGAGGCAGGTCCTTCGGTGCCTGTTGAAATCACCGGACTTGACGAGGTTCCCACAGGCGGCGACGTATTTGACGCTGTTTCCGACGAAAGACTCGCGCGCACCCTTGTTGAGCAGAGAAAGACCGCCAAGAAGGAGGAAATCTTCAACGCTCAGACCAAGGTAACCCTTGACAACCTCTTTGACCAGATGAAGCTCGGAGAGGTCAAGGAGCTCCAGATTATCGTCAAGGCGGACGTTCAGGGCTCTGTCGAGGCTGTAAAGCAGTCGCTCGAAAAGCTTTCAAACGACGAGGTAAGGGTAAACGTAATCCACGGCGCTGTCGGCGCTATTAACGAGAGCGACGTAATGCTCGCCGACGCTTCATCGGCTATTATCGTCGGCTTCAACGTTCGTCCCGACTCGGTTGCAGCGGATCACGCGGAGCGTTCGGGCGTAGATATGAGGCTGTACAGCGTAATTTACGACTGTATCAACGAGATTGAGGCGGCTATGAAGGGTATGCTCGCTCCCAAAACCCGCGAGGTTGTGCTCGGTATGGCTGAATGCCGCAGCGTTATCAAGATTAAGTCGGTCGGCACAATCGCGGGCTCCTATGTAAAGAGCGGAAAAATCCAGCGCGGCGCAAGCGTAAGGGTTATCCGCGACGGCATTGTAATCGCCGAGGACGCTATCGGTTCTCTGCAGCGCTTTAAGGACGCTGTAAAAGAGGTCAACGAGGGCTACGAGTGCGGTATCGGACTTGAAAAGTTCAACGATATCAAAGAGGGCGATATGTTTGAGGTATACACCATAGAGGAATACAGAGATTAGTCGCGGCGGCGGTCGCGGCGGCGGGGTGCCCCCGCGGTCAACTCGAGAAGACAGGACGGCGGTATATTAATTGTCGGATTCCCGACAGCGGTCGCGGCGGCGACACCGCTACTCGAGAAGACAGAACGGCGGTATATTAATCGTTGTAATCCCGACAGCGAAAGAGTATATTCAACACCGTTACTAATAATACTAATTATATTTATCATATAATTTGTCATAAAAACTAATCATAAAAATTAATCATAAAAATAAGGAGAAATAATGGCAAGTCATAAAATAGAACGCACTACCGAGGACATCAAGCGGGAGCTTACCGCGATTTTCCGCGAGCTGAAGGATCCCAGAGTAAATCAGGCGTTTTTGTCAATCGTGCGCGTTGAGGTAACAAACGATCTGTCTTACTGCACCGTGTATGTCAGCGCGATGGAAGGACTTGACCGCGCGAAAGAGGCTGTGAAAGGTCTGAAGTCCGCGAGCGGCTACATTCGCCGCGAGCTCGGCAGAAGGCTGAAGCTGCGCCATGTTCCCGAGCTGATTTTTAACGCGACAGACAGTATCGAGTACAGCGCGAACATCAGCAGAATTTTGAACAGCCTCGATATTTCCGAAAGTGAGGATGAACCCGATGATGCTTAAACAAGCGGCGGATTTTTTGCTCAGTCACGACAATTTTGATATTATTACCCACGCCTACCCCGACGGCGACACGCTCGGCAGCGGCTTCGCGCTCTGTTTGGCGCTGCAGCAGCTCGGCAAAAACGCGAGGGTGGTTTACACCCGCTTGCCCAAGGATTTTGTATTTTTGACCGAGGGCGTCATTGAGCAGAGCTTTGAAGCCCAAACAGTCGTCAGCGTTGACGTCGCCGACGAAAAGCTGCTCGGCTCAAACCGCGAAAAATATCAGGGCAAAATCGAACTTTGCATTGACCATCACAGGATTAACCGCGTCGAGGCTCCGCTTAAATGCGTCGATCCCGACGCCGCGGCTAACTGCGAGATTCTTTTCAGTCTGTTCAAAACAATGAATGTCACCTTTACCGAACAGCTTGCGAACTGCCTTTACACAGGAATTTCCACCGACACGGGCTGCTTTAAGAATGGCAACACTACCTCGCGCACGCTGAGGACTGCCGCCGATTTGCTCGACCTCGGAATCGACGCGGAAAAAATCAACAAGGTAATGTTCGACACCAAAACTAAGCTTAAAATAAAGCTTGAGCAGGAGCTTTACAGCTCAATGGAATACTATTCAAACGACCGCTGCGCGATTATCGCCGCGACTCTCGAAATGCAGAAAAGGCTCGGTATCGGCGACGACGAGCTTGAGGGTATCGCCGCAATCCCGAGACAGATTGAAGGCGTCCTTATAGGCATTACAATGCGCGAAAAAGAGACCGGAGTGTTTAAGGTGTCAGTCAGAACCGACAGAAGCATCAACGCGGCTGAGCTTTGCGCCCAGTTTGGCGGCGGCGGCCACGCCCAAGCGGCAGGCTGCACCGTCACCGGAACCACGGAGGAAGCAAAGGCTAAGCTCAAAAAAGCCGTGGACGGTGTGCTATGAACGGAGTTTTGCTCATAGACAAGCCAAAGGAGTTCACTTCCTTTGACGTTATCGCGGTTGTCAGGGGGCTTACCGGTCAGCGCAAGGCAGGACATACGGGAACCCTTGATCCAAACGCCACCGGAGTTTTGCCGGTTTTGCTCGGCAGCGCCACAAAAGCGCAGGATTTGATTGTTAATCACGACAAAAAATACATAGCGGATTTCAGGCTCGGACTCACAACCGACACGCTCGACATCTGGGGCAAGGTGCTTTCGCAAACCGAGCCGGATGTTTCCGAGGAAAGCGTGCTCGACGCTCTCGGCGGTTTTCGCGGAGAGATTGAGCAGCTTCCGCCGATGTACTCGGCGGTAAAAAAGGACGGTCGGCGGCTCTATGACCTCGCCCGCGGCGGAATTGAGGTCGAGCGCGAAAAGCGCAGGGTTACCGTCTATTCGCTCGAGCTTCTCGGCTTTGACAGGGCGGCTCAAACGGGACGTCTCGGCGTTTTCTGTTCAAAGGGAACCTACGTCCGCACGATTATCGACGACATCGGGCAAAAGCTCGGCGTCGGCGCGGTTATGACAGATTTGAGGCGCGTAGAAGCCTGCGGGTTCACAATAGACCGCTGCATTACGCTCGAAAAGCTGAAAGAGTTAAAGGAGCAAAACAGGATTTTCGACGTTCTTCTCCCCGTTGAGAGCCTGTTTTCGAGCTATCCCGAGCTTTCGGTATCCGCGGCGCAGGCAAAGAGGTTCTCAAACGGCGGCGCGCTCGATATTTCACGCACCGTGCTCAGGGGCAAAAATCCCTGTGACGGACAAATTTTCAGAGTGAACGAAAAAGACGGCGGCTTTCTTGGTCTGGGAATTGCCGACAGTATGAACAATTTAATAAAAATATATAAGATTTTTAAATGAACAGCTGTTCCGAAAACGTTTTTCGCGTTATTTCGGGGCGGCTTTTTTCTTACAAAAAATAACCAAATTCGATAAGCTAAAGCTACTGCGCCGAAGTTGCCTCGTCGCAGCCGATTTTACGTGTTCTTGCATCGGATTTTGATTCGAGTTAAATCAGCAAATTATACAATTCAGCACACATTTAATTAGACAGTTTAAACAATATTACATTTTAATTACATTTTTTATAAAGTTTATTATAAAATTCGTTGCAATTCTTAAAATATTTTGGTATAATTAAACTGTTCATTTAGATGTTCAAATAAATAAAGGAGGAACAATTATGAGACGAACAACCAAAATCGTCAGCGTGCTTTTATCGGTACTTATGGTACTCTCTTGTGTTTCCGTATTACCGACAATGGCATACAACCACTCATCCAAAGCTCCCGGATCAGAGTATGATTACGGTGATGTAAACCGTGACGGCGCTATAGACATCTCTGACTCTATTCTTATCCGGAAGGCTTCGGTTGAAAAAGTAACGTTAGACGATGAACAGAAAATACTTGCCGATGTTAACTTCGACGAAAAAGTAGACATCCTTGATGCTACATTAATTCAGAAATTCGCGGTTGACAAGGTAGATGTTTTCCCAGCAGAGACAATTGCAACAGAGCCCACGACTATTGAGCCCGCAACAGACGAGCCCACAACTGTCGAGCCCGCAACAGACGAGCCCGCAACTGTTGAGCCCACAACTGTTGAGCCCGAGCCCACAGAGCCCGTTGACACAATCACAGTTAAGTTCACAGACGCTCTTAATTGGGGTACTGCAAACGTTTACTACTGGCCGAACGGCGGAGA
>CAJOLF010000093.1 GCA_905235295.1 uncultured Ruminococcus sp.
TAATCGTAGCGATTCTCCCCGACACAGGCGAGCGTTACCTCTCAACTCCGATGTTCGCTGAATAATCGGTAACTGAAAATACAGAAAAACGGCGGTTCAACCAAATCGGTGAACCGCCGTAGTTTTATTGGCTTATTTTTTAAGATTTTATATGCTTTTTAAGAGCGTCAAAGGTTTTTGCGCTGATTACGTGTTCAATTTTGCAGGCGTCGTTTACGGCAGTTTCCTCGTCAACGCCGAGAGAAATAAAAAATTTGCTCAGAACCCTGTGCCTTTCGTAGGTTTGCTCGGCAACCTCAAGCCCCGCCTCGGTGAGCTTTAATCCGCCGTCGCCGCCGACGGTAAGGTAACCTCCGTCGCGCAAAATTCCCATAGCGCGGCTGACGCTGGGCTTTGAGTAACCCATTCTTTCGCAAACGTCAATAGAGCGCACAAAGCCCTTTTCCTGCGATAAAATCAGTATTGTTTCAAGATACATTTCTCCCGATTCTTTAAGCTCCAAAAAATCACTTCCTTTTGAATTTATCATATCACAAGTTGAAAAATTAATCAATATTTTTTTGCCCGATTGTTCCAAGACAAATAAAGGGTTGATTTATTTTTGATTTTGGAGTAAAATAAAACGCAGTGTATTTATTTAACTCGAAGCAAAGCCCGGCGCAAGCTCGACTGACGTCGGCTGCGGCGAGGCAGCCCCACCGAGGGAGCTTTAGCTCATCGGTGATTGGTTGTAATTTTTTGGAAATTAAAAAGGAAGTGTGCCAATGTTAACACTTGATAAAATCTATCACGCGTCCTACGTTCTCAAGGACGTGGTAAGACCGACGCATATTGTCAAGGCGTCTGCTCTCGCGGACGACTGCGAGGTTTACCTCAAGCCCGAGAACCTGCAAATCACAGGCTCGTTCAAGGTCAGAGGCTCAGGCTACAAAATCTCTCAGCTTTCCGATGAGGAGAAAAAGAGGGGAGTAATCGCCTGCTCCGCGGGTAACCACGCTCAGGGCGTAGCTCTCGCGGCGACAAAGTACGGAATCAAATCGCTGATTTGCCTGCCCGACGGCGCGCCGATTTCCAAGGTCGAGGCTACAAAGAGCTACGGCGCGGATGTCTGTATGGTAAAGGGCGTGTACGACGACGCCTACAACGAGGCTATCAGGCTAAAGGAAGAGAATAACTACACCTTTATCCACCCCTTTGACGACGAAAACGTAATCGCGGGTCAGGGCACAATCGGGCTTGAAATTCTCAACGAAATGCCCGACGTTGACGCGGTTGTCGCGGCAATCGGCGGCGGCGGACTTCTCTCGGGAGTTGCCTGCGCAATTAAGAGCCTGAACCCAAATATCAAGGTTTACGGAGTACAGGCGGAGGGCGCTCCGTCAATGTATGAGTCAATCAAGCAGGGCAAGCCTGTATCGCTCGACAGCGTTTCCACAATCGCTGACGGTATTCAGGTCAAGGAGCCCGGCGAGCTGACCTATAAGTACATAAAACAGTATGTTGACGATATTGTCACCGTCAGCGACGACGAAATTGCCTCGGCAATACTCAAGCTGATTGAAACCCAAAAGATGATTGCGGAAGGCGCGGGAGCGGCTCCGCTCGCGGCAATAATGTACAACAAGCTCCCCGTAAAGGGTAAAAAGGTTGTCTGCATTGTTTCCGGCGGCAACATCGACGTTACAATCCTCAACCGCGTAATCAAGCGTGGACTTCTGATGAGCGGCAGACAGCAAACGCTCTGCGTTGAGCTCCAGGATAAGCCGGGACAGCTTGTGGCTGTTTCCACAATAATCGCCAACCACGGCGCGAACGTGATTTCCGTTCATCACGAAAGAGCGGGCGAGGGCAGCGACGTAATCGGCTGCTACCTAAGAATTGTTATTGAAACAAGGAACTTTGACCACATTAAGGAAATCTCAGACGCCCTCACAAAAGCGGGCTTCAAGCTGATATAAAGGAGTAATAATTATGGAGAAAATTTATACTAAGAACGCGCCCGACGCAATCGGACCGTACTCACAGGCAGTAAAAACAAACGGACTTGTTTTCACCTCGGGACAGATAGCGATTAACCCCGCGACAGGCAGCGTAGAAGCCGCGACAATCGAGGAGCAGACCGAGCAGGTTTGCACAAACCTCAAAAATGTTTTGGAGGCTTCGGGCAGCTCGCTTGACAAGGCGGTCAAGACAGTTTGCTTCCTTGCAGATATGAACGACTTTGCGGCGTTCAACGAGGTTTACGGCAAGTATTTTTCCTCAAAGCCCGCGCGTTCCTGCGTGGCGGTAAAAACCCTTCCCAAAAATGTTTTGGTAGAGGTAGAGGTTATCGCGGAAGCGTAATTATTTGATAATTGACAATTTAAACCGGTCGCGGCGACGACACCGGTCGCGGCGGCGACACCGCAAATCGGGAATATAGCCCGGCGGCATATTTTACGTCGGCAGCCCGACAGAACAAATTAACAATCAATAAAATCAGCAGGGAAGATAGAGTGGGTTATACCTTAATTTATCTTCCCTGATTATTTTTAAATGAATAAGCAATAAACATTTTAACGTTTCCTCAAAATTAAACTCATAGCTCACACTTCTACCTGCTCTGCATAAGATATACTACAAAGTTATTACGGTAGGGTGTATGTATGATTAACAGCGTAAAAACAATCGGAATCATCGGCGGAGACAAGCGCCAGCTTTATTTGGCGGACTCCTTTATCAAGGACGGCTATAAGGTCATTTTAGGCGGATTTGATTCGCTCAAAAGCGTTGGAGAAATCGCGATTTCCGATGTAAAATCCGCGCTGAGCTACGGCGATATAATTATTTTTCCTCTGCCGAGCGTGCGCTCGGACGGCAGCGTCAACGCTCCGTTTTCTCAGGGGAATATTTATATCAGCGACGACGAGCTTGAACTGATAAAATCAAAGCCGATTTTCACTTCCTTCCGCGAAAAGTTTATCAGAGCCTATCCAAAGCTCAAAAGCAGCCCTGTGTTTGACTATTCCTCGCGCGAGGACTTCGCGATTCTTAACGCCGTGCCAACGGCAGAGGGAGCGGTCCAGTACGCGATGAGCGCTTATGAGGGCACAATCAAAGGCTCAAATTCACTTGTTACGGGGTTTGGAAGAATCGGCAAGGTGCTCTCAAAAATGCTCAAGGCGCTCGGCTCAAACGTGACCGTCAGCGCCCGCAGCTTTGAAGATTTAGCCTATATCAATGCGCTCGGCTACAAAGCCGAAAACACCGAGGAGCTAAAGAGCATAAGAGGCTATAACCTTGTTTTCAACACAGTCCCCGCTATGATTTTTGACGAAAACCTGCTCAAAAACACCGACCGCGATACCCTGATAATCGATCTTGCCTCACTCCCGGGCGGAGTGGATTTTGAAGCGGCAAGAGCGTTAAGAATAGACGCCCAGCGCGCGCTTTCCCTGCCCGGAAGGTGCGCGCCCAAAACGGCGGCGGAGATTATTAAATCAACTGTATTATCAATAATTAAGGAGGTAAATTGGTGAAAAAGGCGACCATTGGTTTTGCAATGTGCGGTTCCTTTTGCACCTTTTCAAAGGCGTTTGAGCAAATGCAAAATCTTGTGAACTCGGGCTATGACGTAATCCCGATTATGTCGCGCAACGCGAGCACCACAGACACCCGCTTTGGCTCGGCGGAGGAAATGGTAAAAAAGGCAGAAAAAATAACAGGCAAAAAGCTTCTCAAAACCTCGGTGGATACCGAACCCATAGGTCCCAAGGATATGTGCGATTTGCTGCTTATCGCCCCGTGCACCGGCAACACGCTCGCAAAGCTTTCCTTAGGCGTAACCGATACCTCGGTAACTATGGCTGCAAAGTCGCACCTTCGGGTTCAGAAGCCTGTGCTTTTGTGCGTTGCCACAAACGACGCTCTGGGCGCTTCGGCTCAGAACATCGGCAGGCTGTTAAACACAAAGAACATCTATTTCGTTCCGCTTAAACAGGACGATCCGGTCAAAAAACCGAACTCGCTTGTCGCGGATTTTAACAAGATTGAAGAATCAGTAGAGGCAGCGCTTAATAAAACGCAGATTCAGCCGGTTTTCGCAGTTTAAAAATATAACCTGTGATTAAGCGGTAACTATAATTCACAGGTGATTTCTTATTGATGTATTGACTTTTTATAGCTTGTATAGTAAAACAAAAATGAAGGTAAGGGAACAGCGCAGGATGTTCTGTTACAGACGATTAAATTGTAACCGCTCTGTATGGCAGTACAGGGCGGTTATTTCTTTATGTAAATAAATTAGTAAGGTGTCAAAACAGCCGCCGCTGTTCCATAAAAACTATTTTATATGATTGTCAAAGATAAATCAACGGTTATTTGCCTAAAACTCTTTTATTCTATTTTAGGTATTGTAACCGTTTGTTTTTTGTGCTAAAATGAAAATACATTTATAATGCACAGAGAGGTAGCTTATGAAGTATTGCAAAAAATGCAAGCGGCTGTTTGGTGATTCCGAGCAGTTTTGCCCCGAATGTAAAAAGCACTATCCGCTTGAAGCGTTAACGGATAACAACACGCCTGTTTACCTTGCCTCGGCGTCGAATTTTGAGCTCGACCGTATTCAGGCGGCGCTTTCGGACAGCGGTATCCCGAATGCTACTCAGGCGAAGCCAAAGTCGATTTCCGCCGAAGCCGTAACCGGCAGCAATAATTCGGAAATGGATATTCTTGTTCCATATTCCGCGCTCAACGCCGCGCGCGACGTCTGCATAGGAATCGGCGCAATAAAAATTGACGGCGAGGAAACCGTAGTTGACGCGCAGAACATTGATAACGCCGAAAATTCCGAACCGTCGGAGATTGAAGAGCTCAGCCCTGCCAAAAAAACCACGGTAAAGATAATTTCCGCGATTTTGCTTATAATCCTCTTTTGCGCGGTAATCTGGGGAACAGACTTTATCACAGGTTTAATCAAAGGATTTTTTGGATAATTTAACTCGGAGCAATGCCCGGCGCAAGCTCGCTTGAAATCGGCTGCGTCGGGGAAACTACACCGCAGGAGCTCCGGCTCCACGGTAATTGATTATAAGGAGCACGCAATATGAATATTGAAACAAAATGCCTTCATTCCGGCTACGAGCCGAAAAACGGAGAACCCAGACAGGTCCCGATTTATCAGAGCACAACATGGAAGTACGATTCAAGCGACGATATGGGCAAGCTTTTTGACCTTGAAGCCAGCGGATATTTTTATACCCGCCTGCAAAACCCCACAAACGACGCTGTCGCGGCAAAGATTGCCGAGCTTGAGGGCGGCGTAGCGGCAATGCTGACCTCGAGCGGACAAGCCGCAAACTTCTTCGCGCTGTTCAACATCTGCGAGGCAGGAAGCCACATTGTAGCTTCATCTTCAATCTACGGCGGAACCTACAACCTGCTCGGCGTAACAATGAAAAAGATGGGCATTGACGTAACCTTTGTCAATCAGGATTTGCCCGAGGAGGAGCTTGAAAAGGAGTTCAGACCGAACACACGCGCTGTTTTCGGCGAGACAATCACAAACCCGACCGTTTCGGTGCTCGATATTGAGAAGTTCGTTCGTTTGGCTCATTCACACGGCGTTCCGCTTATTATTGACAACACCTTTGCCACTCCCGTAAACTGCCGCCCGATTGAGTGGGGAGCCGACATTGTTACCCATTCCACAACAAAGTATATGGACGGCCACGCGACCGGCGTAGGCGGAGCGATAATCGACAGCGGAAACTTTGACTGGATGGCTCACGCCGACAAATACCCGGGGCTTACCACTCCCGACGAGAGCTATCACGGACTTGTTTACGCCGAAAAATTCGGCAAGTTCGGCTACATAACCAAGGCGACCTCACAGCTTATGCGCGACCTCGGCTCAATCCAGTCGCCTCAGAACGCCTTTTACCTGAACAACGGTCTTGAATCCCTGCACGTCAGAATGGAACGCCACTGCTCCAACGCTCTGAAAATCGCTCGGTTTTTGAAGGCTCACGACAAGGTAGCGTGGATTCACTACCCCGGACTTGAGGACGACGAGTACCATGAGCTGAACCAAAAGTACCTGCCGAACGGCTCGTGCGGCGTAATGGCGTTCGCCGTCAAGGGCGGAAGAGACAAGGCGGTACAGTTTATGGACAGCCTCAGGCTTGTGATAATCGCTACTCACGTTGCCGACGCGCGCACCTGTCTGCTTCACCCGGCAAGTCACACCCACCGTCAGCTTTCCGACGAACAGCTTATTGAGGCAGGCGTAGCTCCCGACCTCATCAGGCTTTC
>CAJOLF010000094.1 GCA_905235295.1 uncultured Ruminococcus sp.
AATTCAGATTTATCTTGAAAACGCGCTTGTTGCCTCGGGCGCGATGGACAGCGAAACGGTGTGGGATCTCACCAACATTGTCACAAACGGCGAGGTACCCCGTCCCACAAACCCGAACGGCGGCGTGCTCGTAAAGATGAACCGCGAAAACCCCGGCGATTTTGAAGTTTTAGCCGAAATGGAGGACCCGTTCCGCCATGTCGCAAAGTACGGCGACGACCTTTACTTCGCCACCTACATAGGCGTTTCGGGCAACGATCCCAAGATTTACAAGCTCGATAAAAACGATGTTCTTACCGAAGTTTACACAACCGCGCAGGGCTCAAGTATGCGCGCTAACTGTGTGTATAACGACAAGCTCTATTTTGCCGGCACAAAGTCCGATGAAAAGCAGGTAGAGGGAGAGTCCGTAGCGTTTGCGGTTATTGAAAAGCACACAGACGACGACGGCTGGGATCAGGTTGCGGATTACCGCGACTTCTCATACACCTCTCTTGAGCCCGACGAAAGCGGCGAACTCGTTGAAGTAACGGGCTACTACGGAACAGACTCGTTTGTAGGCGCAACGGCAGGCAGCCCGTTCTGGGATATGGCTGCTTACAACGGCGAAATTTACGCAACAATTCCCAATATGCTCGGTTATGTTGTTTTCCGCGGTCACCCCGCAAAGGAAGGCGAGCAGGCTAACGATTACGGCTGGGTATGGACCGAGGTTATAGGCAGAGATAAAAACAGCCCCAATAATCAGGGCTTAAACAAGACAAACAAGCTCGGCTTTATCGACGCTTCCTCATACGCTCTCGGCTATCAGTCTGTTGTTGGCGCGCTCGGCACATTTGACGGCAAGCTCTACGTTTATGATATTGACCACACAATTTCGGCTGAGCTTGCGGGTATTCAGGGTATGCTTATGATTATGGCCGACCCCGAAAACGCGCAGCTTTCGCCCTACCTTAAACCGCTTTACACTGTTCTTAATCATCCCCAAACTCTTTGGTGCATGGACGCAGACAGCAAAGAATTTTCCGAGGTAGAGGGCTTTACCGAGCTTACCAATGGTACATGTAACGAGTATATTTGGAAGCACGGCGAATATAACGGCGAATTCTACATCAGTACAATGGACTCAAAGGTTATCTACAACTACCTCACAAGAATTACCGGCGGAAGCCTTGCCGAGATGACTCCCGAGGAGTTTGAACGCCAGATTGGCTACATCAGCGATTTTGTTAAAAAGCTGATTGAAGATAATCTTTCAGAGGTTGATATTGAAACCTTTGTAAATAAAATTATAAACAAAGAAACCGTACCCGATGAAACTCCCTCACAGCTTGATGAACTCCGCGAAAAGCTCGCCGCGACCGTAGAGCAGATTGCTTCAATGGACAAGTGGCAAAAGCTTCTTATGTTCGGAATTTCATATCTTTCAAGCAGAGATGAAAATATCTCAGAATCCATTACGCTTGCGGGAGAGCTCCAGGCAATGGCAGATGAGATCAGTACTCTCGACTTCGATGACGAAGAGGCCGTACAGGATTTCCTGCTTCGCTATGAGGACGTTTTGAACCAGCTGGACGTAACAGTTTCCGCAGCGATACAGAGTATGGCTGAGAATCCCGAAGCATACAACCTTTCAGAGGATGAACTGGCTTCGCTCACAGAAATCTTAACTGAGCTAAAGGAAGGAATCGAAGCGATTACTAACGGTAACTTCGCTCCCGAAATCGCAAAAATCATGGACTTTACTCAGGCGTTCAAGATGTATAAAGAAATCAGCGAGATTGTCTGCAGCGACGATCAGGGCTTTGACATCTTCAAAACCGCTGACGGCGAAAACTGGGAGGTTGTTACAAGAGACGGCTTCGGCGATAAGTACAACTACGGCGCTCTGCGCTTCCTCACAACCGAGGAGGGTATGTATATCACCACAGCCAACCCGTTCTACGGCGCGCAGCTTTACCTGCTGTCAAACGACAAGGCTAAGCCTGAGCCGAAACAGGAGATTCTTCTCGGCGACGCTAACGGCGACGGCAATATATCAATAATGGACGCGCTCGCTATTCAGAAATATGTTTCCGGCAAGGCTGTAGATAGCTTTATTGAAATAGCCGCCGACGTTGACGACGACGGCTTTGTTACCGTAAAAGATTCACTTTCGGTACAGAAGTATATCGCGGGCAAGAGCGTTAATTATCCCGTCGGCGAGCCCATAAACGTCTAAAAATCATATAACCAGTCCGGGGAGCTAAAGCTCCTGCGGAGAGTTTAAAGCAAAACAAAACAGACCTTGGTTTTTCGGCTAAGGTCTGTTCTTTATTTAAACAGTATTATATCTTTTTTCTTCGGGTTTTATTGGTACTTAGTATTAGGGCACCCTAAAGATTTTTAACAGCTCTATTGCAAACAGGACTAATTTATGATATAATTTTTTTGAATAAAATATCACTTAAATGGTGATAGCTATAAAAAATAACTATTTGTTTATGTGCCCCGGTAGAGATATTATTGAAGAGATATTTAATACAAATGGCGGCAATTTTCCTTGTGTATAAATGATAAAAGAGGTGTTTTGTATGATGTACCCTTATCTTACTCTTGACGACGAAACCGAGATTGTTCATTCAGAAATGCTTGAAAACAATACGGTTAAGGTATATATTGAGAAACCCGATGAAAAGGACGGCTTCCACTACGCAAGCTGTTACTTGCCTAAATATGAGTGGACAGACGTTTTTGGCTTTGATGAAAACGAAATAAAAAAGTACCAATCTATTATTGAGAATAACGCCCATTTGATTATTGAGCTTTCACAAAACGGAGGAATTGACAATGCCTCAGGTTTTTAAAATCGGCTCATATTGGGTTTACTTTTGGGCTAACGAGAACAAACCTCTCGAGCCCATTCATGTTCATATTTCAAAGGGAAAACCAACTGCAAATGCGACAAAGTTTTGGATTACCAAATCGGGAAAGTGTTTGCTTGCAAATAATAATTCCGATTATGACCGCATAACGCTTAATTACCTTTCAAAAATTATTGAAGCTAACAAAGATATTGTTATTGATAAATGGCTGTCTTTCTTCGGAGAGATTACTTATTTCTGCTGAAAAATAAGTCCATAATGAACATTCGCGCCAATAAATCAGGGAGTATCAACCGATACTCTCTTATTTTTATTGTATAGAAATTCCTGCGTTTTGATCCCGCCGTTACAGAAACGTTGCCGCGAGTTCAAACTATCCAAAGGCGGGCGAGAGTGCCCACCGGCACTTTTTATTGTATAGAAATTCCTGCATTTTTATTCTGCTTTTTAACAAAAAATCTTGACTATTCATTAAAAATTGTGTACAATTATGGTGTATAAATATACGCGGTTTTAATTGCTTTTGCTCCGAATTTTATTGTATTCATCTGCTTTGAATACAAATTTATATAAATTATTGTATTTTCTGCGCAAGTGACGGGGAAGTGCGTTAAGGGCACCTCTAAAAATTAAAACAGGAGTGTGATTTTATGAGTTTTACAAAAAAGCTCACGAGCGTAATTCTGTCGCTCTGTATGGTGATTTCAGTCGCCACGGCAGCGGTAGTTCCGGCTTCGGCAGCGGACTATGAAACCTACGCTCAGGACTCTGTTCAGGGCAGCGCAGTTTTGCACTGCTTTAACTGGAGCTACAACAACATCAAAGCCAACCTTGCGGACATCGCAAAGGCGGGCTACACGGCGGTTCAGACCTCGCCTGTTCAGCGTCCGAAGGACTACAGCTCAAGCTGGAATACTACCTCGGAACAGTGGTGGAAGATGTACCAGCCTCTCGGGCTCAGCATTTCCGACGGCAACACCTGGCTTGGCACAAAGGCAGAGCTTACTTCGCTTTGCGCCGAGGCTGAGAAATACGGAATCAAGGTTATTGTTGATATTGTAGCGAACCACCTCGCGAATAACGGCACTGACGGAGGCACATATACGTACCTCAACAGCTCGGTTGAATCGGATATGAAAAATTCCGCATATTACCATACAAATAATTATTCTGTTAATGATAACAGCCGTTACACAATGACGCAGTATCACCTTGGTATGCCCGATTTGAACACAGCAAACAGCTATGTTCAGCAGAAAGCTCTCGGCTTGCTAAAGGAATGTATTGACTGCGGAGTTGACGGCTTCCGTTTTGACGCGGCGAAGCATATTGAGCTTCCGACCGATACAAGCGATAACTGCGCAAGTAATTTCTGGCCTACCGTAATTAACGGCGCAAAGAGCTACGCTTCGAGCAAAGGCGCAGAACCTTTCTTCTACGGAGAAATCCTCGGCGGAGCGGGTACGGATATTTCTAACTACACAACATATATGGCGATTACCGATAACTACACCGGCGATCTCGCGCTTGACAAGGCGTATTATAAAGCCGCCTCAGAGCTTGCCAACCCCAATTATTATAAGGGCGCGGGAGCTTCAAACAGCGTGCTTTGGGTAGAATCTCACGATACATATATGGGCAGCGCAGGCTCGGCAGGTTTCGGCAATACAAGCAGTATTTCTGACGACGTTATCACCAAGGCGTGGGCGATTGTCGGCGCGAGAGCGGATTCAACCGCGCTGTTCTTTGCGCGTCCGAACAATACAATGGGCTACGCAAGCACAGACACAACGTGGAAATCCACTGCGGTCGCGGAGGTTAACAAGTTCAAAAACCACTTTGAGGGAACAAGCGAATACCTCGCTTCATCGGGCAGCAATATAGCCTACGTCGAGCGCGGCACAAAGGGCGTTGTAATCTCTAAGCTTGACGGAAGCGGAAGCGTCAGCCTTACCGCTCATACTATGGAGAACGGTACATACAAGGATCAGATTACCGGCAACACCTTCACGGTATCTAACGGCACAATCAGCGGTACAGTCGGCTCAACCGGCGTAGCTGTCGTTTATGACGCTGAAAGCTCCGCGATTGATTACATCACGGCTCCCACGCTTTATCTGAACCCCGGTATAAGCAGTTGGAAGCAGAATAACGAGCGCTACTCGATGTATCTTTTCAATTCAACAGGCTCTGTCGCTTGGGTTAGTATGACAGACACCGACGGCGACGGCGTGTATTCCGCGGACGTTCCCGCAGGCAAATGGACAAACGTAATTTTCTGCCGAATGAACGGCGGCACAACCGACAACAACTGGGATAACAAGTGGGATCAGACGGCTGATTTGGTTCCTTCGGGAAGTAACAACCTGTTTACCGTTACAGGTACGGATTGGTCCGACGGTTCCAAATTCAACGGTGAATGGTCGTACTATGAGGAAGAGGAAGCTACAACCGCGGCACCCACAACAGCAGAGCCGACAACGGAAGCGCCCACAACCTTGCCGGTACCGACAGAGCAGCCCACAACCACCCCCGATAAAGATACATATACAATATATGTTACCGACAACGCCTCTTGGGGCAGCGTATCGGTACATTACTGGGGCAATTCAATTGGCACAAGCTGGCCCGGTGAGGCTGCAACCCTGTACTCAGGCAATAACTGCTATAAGTTTGAATTGCCAAAGGGCGCAAACGGAATAGTATTCTCTGACGGCAAAGCAAGCAATACAAAACAGACTGTTGACATTACCACGGGAATTACCGACGGCGCGCACTGGATTATTAATAGTACACAGGATGGCGGAAAATATACGGTCAGCGCTGCTCCGACTTATTATCTGGTTGGTTCAATCAACAACTGGGCTCAAAACAATGATTACGCGTTTACACTTAATCAAACAGAGGATAATTGTAAAGTACAGTATAAGCTTTCTTCTGTACAGCTTACCGCGGGAGATGAGTTAAAGGTAAACGACAGCAACAATGCTTGGTATCCCGATTACGGAAATAATTACTCAGTATCCGAAACAGGAACCTACGATATTTATTTCCGCCCGAACAAAGACGGAAATGCCGATTGGTTTGAAGGATATTTCTATCTTGTAAATATGACTCCGACCTACACCGTAACATGGAAGAACTACGACGGCACGGTGCTTGAAACCGACGAAAACGTAGCCAAAGGAGCAACCCCGAGCTATGACGGTTCAACCCCGACAAAGCCGAGCACAGCTCAGTACAGCTACACATTTGCCGGTTGGTCTCCTAAGATTACATCAGTAACAGGCGACGCAACCTACACAGCGACCTTTACCGAGACAACAAACTCTTACACAGTAACCTGGCT
>CAJOLF010000095.1 GCA_905235295.1 uncultured Ruminococcus sp.
TCCATCAGCACGGTCGACGGATATGCCGCCGTGCCGCCCGGAACGTAAATTCCGACGCGCTTTAAGCCGCGCACCCTCTGCCCCATTATTACTCCGTTTTCCTTTGTGGTAAGCCAGCTTTGCTGAACCTGCCTTTTGTGGAAGTCAGAGATATTGGCTGCCGCTTTTTTGACGGTTTCAAGGTACTCGGGCGAGCATTTGGAAATAATGCTGTCAATCTCGTCCTCCGTTATCTCGGTCTTTTCGGGAGCCTTGCCGTCAAATTTTATTGTATAGTACTCAACGGCGGAGTCGCCGTTGTTTTTTACATTCTCGATAATTTCCGAAACGGCGGGAATTACGTCCTTGTCCGAATTCTGCGCTCTGTTTTTGAGGTAGTCGATAAACTCGTATTCCTTTTTGCCGTCTGCCGTTACTGTGGTTATCATTTTGTTACTTCCTCCAGTTTTCTTTGAAGCTGCTCAATCTCTGCCTTTCTGAGCTTGAGGCTGGCTGTGTTCGCGATAAGCCTTGCCGAAATATCGGTTACCCATTCGATTACCTCAAGTCCGTTTGCTTTTAGCGTTGAGCCTGTTTCTACTATGTCTACGATTCCGTCCGCAAGCCCCACAAGAGGCGCAAGCTCTACAGAACCCTCAATTTTAATTATTCTGACGTCCATATCCTTGTCCTCAAAAAAAGCGCGTGTGACGTTCGGATACTTGGTCGCGATTGTTTTGGTGTTGTAACCGCTGTAAAAATCAAAGCCTTTTTTTACAGCCAGCGCAAAACGGCATTTTCCGAAGCCGAGGTCAAGAAGCTCGTAAAAGGATGAGCCGTTCTCGAGTATTGTGTCCTTGCCGACAACGCCGAGGTCGCAAACTCCGTGCTCAACGTAAGTGATAACGTCTGCCGCTTTGGCAAGCACTACCTCAAAATCATTATCGCCGACGTTCAAAATCAGCCTTCTGCCCTTGTTCTTTACCTCGTCGCAGTTATAGCCGATTTTTTCGAATAATTCTATTGTTGTTTTTTCAAGTCTGCCCTTTGTCAGAGCAATACGAAGTGGTTTCATCATCAATTTCCTTTCAACAGCTACCAACCGTTTTTACCTCGGCGATTCCCCTTTGCCTTGCGAACTCCTTTGTTTCTTCAAGAGTGGGCAGCACGCTGAACTGCGCTTTTACCCCTTCGCCGCAGAGCTTTTCTACAAGGTTGATAGCTTCAATCTCATAGCCGTCGCAGGCAAAAATCAGCACGTCGGGATTGTCGGAATAGCTTACGCCCGAATCAGTAAGGCGAAGCTCGGTTAATGAATCGGTATCTATGGCGAAGCCTGCCGCTCCGAGCGGTCTGCCGAAGCTGCCCAAAAGCTCGTCGTATCTGCCGCCCGTTACAACAGCGTCGCCGATTCCGTTGACATAACCCGCGAAAACAAAGCCTGTGTAGTAATCGTTGCGCTGAACAAGTCCGAGGTCAATGATAAGCTTATTTCCCAAACCAAGCGGACTGAGCTTTGAATAAATCCGGTGGAGATACGCAAGCGCTTCCTCTGCCTTTGTGCCCTTGCAAATAGCGGAAGCCTTGTCAAAGACCTCCTCGCCGCCAAAGAGCGACGGCAGACTGCGGATTGCGGATACCGCCCTGCAGGGTTCAAGCTTATCAAGCAGGTTGTTGAGAGCAGAATAGTTTTTGCTCTCGATAGAAAGACGGATTTTTTCTTTATATTCCTCGCTGATGTCAAGCTCGTCGGAAAGAGCGTCAAATACCTCGGCGTGACCGAGCTCGATTCTGAAATCATTAGCTACGGATTTTAAGGAGCTTATGGCTGTGGTCAAAACCTCAAGGTCTGCCCTGAGCCCCTTTACGCCCAAAAGCTCAACGCCCATTTGCATAAACTCGTTGCGTCTGCCTGTCAGGGTGGGATTGTTGCGGTAAACAGCCTGCTTGTAGTAGAGCCTGACGGGTAAAATGCTGTTTTTCAGCCGTGTGGAAACCATCCTGGCGATTGGCAGGGTTGAGTCGGGACGGACAACAAGAAGCCTGCCCTTGTTGTCGGTCATTTTGAACATATCCTGCTGGTCAATTCCGCTGCAGTCGAGCGAAAAAATGTCATAAAATTCTATTCCGGGCGTAATTACTTTTTTGAAGCCTCTTTTTACAAATACGTTCTCTATGCTTCCGCAGATGTCATCCATCGCGGAACATTCGGAAAACAAAAAGTCCTTTGTGCCCTCGGGTGTGATTTTTAGATTTTTTCTCATATCTTCCTCTTTTATTTGCTTTAGCGTAGTAGTACTTTACCATACTACCATAATAAAACAATTATGTCAAGCAAAATCTGCTTTTTATTAGGTATTAGTATTATGGCTTGTTTAATAAACGGCGGTGTGCAAAAACGGAAAATTCTACGTGTAAAAGGCATTTTCGATTGAATCCCGAAGGATTTTGAAAAGTAACGCCTTATACTATTATCAAATAAAATCCTTTAACATCTGTTGTGTTAAATTCCGTATTACTGCGGAAAATCCGTTTTTTTACGAGTTTGCCATTTATTAAACAAGCCAAAGTATTAAATGCGCTGTATTGCCTTAGTTCTTTTTATTTTCGGATTCATCTGACTTTTCGGCGTCGCCGTCAACTTCTTCCTCGTCTTCATCGCTGTCTCTGTTAAGTCCGATGATTTTCTTCAGTTTATCCCTTTGCTCGCGTTCCTTGGCTTCGCGAATCGCCTTTTGCTCGGCGGCGATTTTAGCGTAGTTGAGAACTTCAAAATCAAGAGCCTCCTGAGCGATTTTGCCCTTGCTGTCGATATTATTTCTGACTTTCTTGCCGACAAGGGTGTAAATTACGGCGTAGATTGGTGTTCCGAGTACAAATCCTATTACTCCGAACAGCGCGCCGCCGACAATTACGCTGAACAATACCCAGAAGCTTGAAATTCCGAGCTGGTTGCCGATAATCTTGGGCTTGAGAATGTTGCCGTCAATTTGCTGAAGAATAAAGATTATGACAATAAACCATACCATATACATTGGATCAACAAGCAAAAGTATAATAGCGCTTGGGATTCCGCCGATGTACGGTCCGAAGAACGGCACGATATTCGCCACGCCGATAAGCACGCCGATCAACGCCGCGTAGGGCAGTTGGAAAATTGTCATTATAATAAAGGTAAGCAGTCCGATGAGTGCGGAGTCGAGTATATCGCCGACCAAAAATCTACCGCACTTGGTGTCGGTAATATCGACAATCTCATACACCTTAGGCAAATACTTTATCGGGATAAAAGCTACCGCGAGGCGCTTCATCTGACGGCAGAGCTCTTCCTTTGAAGCAAGGAAGTAAATTGAAATGATAATGCTCATAACCGTGGTGTACAAGCCCGAGGCGGTATTTGTGATTACGTTTGACAGGAAACCGAGAACGTTTTTGGTGGCGTCTGCCGTTGAGGCAAGGCTTTGTCCCGAAAACAGCTTGGTAATTTCCTGCTGAGCCTGCTGTACGGTGGAATCAAGGCTGAAATTAGTGTGGAAAACTGAATTAATCCATTCATAGAAACCGTCAATATAATTATAGCCTGTTTTGAGATATTCCGGCATATTTTGCGCCAATCCTACAATATTGGTTATAATCTGCGGAACAACAATCAATATTATCGCAGTGAGAACCGCTGCCGCGATTAAATATGTGCACAGGATTGACAGGGGCTTTTTAAATCCCGCGAAAAACTTATGCTTTTGACCTAATTTTTTGAAAGCCTTATTATAGAAAAACTTGTAGGGGAAATTCAGAATATAAGCAATCAAAAATCCGATGAAAAACGGAGTCAGAATAGTCATAATCCCCGAGATTAATCCCCACACAATATCAAGATGATCCTTGATGAACAGCAGGAAAACCGCGAAGGCTATCGCTATCATAACATTTTTCATTGTTAAGAGCTTTTTCAATTTTATCACTCCTTGTCTTGACGACAATTATTATTACCAATATTACAAAAATAACGAAAGCTGAGAGCTTTCTGGCAGACCGTTGAGCACTCCGACCTCTTTGAGAGTTTCGATAACCGCCTTGGTCACCTTGGTTTTTGCCTGCATATCCTCGATTGAAAGGTATTCTCCCTTTTTGCCCGCTTCGGCAAGAGAGATTGCGGCAGCTTCTCCGACGCCCGGAAGCGACGAGAACGGCAGACGGATTTTTCCGTCCTCTACCGCGAACATCTTTGAATCGGATTTGTAAATATCAACAGGCAAAACCTCAATTTTTCGAGCGAACATCTCGTTTACAATCTGGAGGGTTGAATACTCCTTTTCCTCCTTATCGGAGGCTTCGTGGACGCTCATTTTGCGCTTTATCTGGCTCATTTTTTCTTTTACCGCGCTGTGTCCGCGCATTACAACTGCACCGTCGAGGTTTTCGCTGCGGACGGTAAAATACGCGGCGTAGTATTCAATGGGCTTGTGAACCTTGTACCAGCCGAGCCTGAGCGCCGCTATCATATATGCGGCGGCGTGAGCCTTGGGGAACATATATTTAATCTTCATACACGAATCTATATACCATTCGGGCACATTGTGCTCGCGCATCGCCTTGAAGTGTCCCTCGGTGAGAAGCTTTGTGGCGTTGCCCTTACGGACAATTTCCATAATCTTAAAGGACATAGACTCGTCAAGCCCCTTGTGCATCAGGTATGTCATTATTGAGTCACGTGTTCCGATTACGTCAGAAATTGTACAGGTTCCGTTATGGATTAAATCCTGCGCGTTGCCGAGCCAAACGTCGGTTCCGTGAGAAAGTCCCGAAATTTGCAAAAGGTCGGTGAAGGTTTTGGGCTGCGCCTCAATCAACATTCCCTGCACAAAGCTTGTTCCGCATTCGGGAATACTGAATGTTCCGATTTTTGAGTCGATTTCCTCGGGAGTTACGCCGAGAGCCTTGGTTGAGGTAAACAGCGACATAACCTCGGGATCGCTCATGGAAACATCCATTACGGGAATACCCGTGAACATCTCAAGATAATGATAGATTGTCGGAACATCGTGTCCGAGCTCATCAAGCTTGGTGATGGTATCGTGGATTGAATGGAAATCGAAGTGGGTTGTAATGTTGTCGGACGTCATATCGTTCGCCGGATGCTGAACCGGACAGAAGTCGTAAACGTCGTTTGTTCTGGGAACGACAACCATTCCTCCCGGGTGCTGTCCTGTTGTGCGCTTTACGCCCGTACAGCCCTTGGCAAGGCGCTTCAGCTCGGCCTTGTGGAGGTTGATTGACTTTTGCTCCTGATATTTTTTTACAAAGCCTATGGCGGTTTTTTCCGCGACTGTGGAAATTGTCCCCGCCTTGAATACGTTGTTTTTGCCGAACAGCTCCTCGGTGTAACGGTGGGATTTTGACTGGTATTCGCCGCTGAAATTCAGGTCGATATCGGGAACCTTGTCGCCCTTGAAGCCGAGGAAGGTCTCAAACGGAATTTCGTGGCCGTCCTGATCCATCAGTGTGCCGCATTCGGGGCAATTCTTCGGCGGCATATCAAAGCCCGAGCCGTAGCTGCCGTCGGTTATAAACTCGCTGTGCTTGCACTTTTTGCAGACATAGTGCGGACACAAGGGGTTTACCTCGGAGATACCCGACATTGTGGCGACAAACGACGAGCCGACCGAACCACGCGAGCCGACCAAATATCCGTGAGCCTCGCTGTCGGCAACAAGCTTTTGGGCTGTCATATAGAGCACCGAAAAGCCGTAGGTTGTGATTGAGTTAAGCTCCTTGTCAAGCCTTGCCTTTACAATTTCGGGCAGTGGATCTCCGTACTTTTCCTTGGCTCGCTTCCACGTGATGTCGATAAGCTGCTCCTGCGCGCCCTCGATATTCGGAGGGAAGGTTCCCTTTGGAATCGGACGGATGCTCTCGCACATATCGGCGATTTTGTTCGGGTTGGTAACGACAACCTCGT
>CAJOLF010000096.1 GCA_905235295.1 uncultured Ruminococcus sp.
GAATTACGTTAGCTCAGCCGCGCTGAGAGCAATTCTCAATGCCAATGATTTGTTTGAAAGCAAGGGCGGTCTGACGCTGCGAAACATCAACAAAAAGGTTATGGAGATTTTTAACATCACAGGATTTTCCAATCATCTGAATATCCGATAATGTGAATATAATACTAATACCTAATAAAAAGTAGACAATCTTTGCGGCTTATTTTCCGAAATACTGCGTTGTCGTCCTTGCAAGGCGTCAGCCTTGCTACGTCCTTCGCCTTGTCTTGCGAAAAATACCCTCGCAAAATATAAGTCTACTTTCCATCAGGAATTAGTATAATTAAAACAAAGGGGCTGTCGCAATCTCGAAAGATTTGCGGCAACCCTTTAATACTTCTTTGAAAGAATAATAAAATTACTGTTTCAATACATTATTCTAAATAAAAACGTCAGGATTTGTTTTGCTTTTTCTCAAACGCGGCTTTTTTAGCGGCTTTTTCCTCATAAATTTTCTGAATTTCCCGCTCGGTATCCACGGGAGGCCAAACAAATCCTGTTCGGAGCGCCTCCACCGACTGTTCCGTGCGGTTATGGATTTTTCGCTCAACGCCGTCAGTAACAAAAATGTTTCCCGTCTGTCCGAAGGTGAATTTTACATCGTAACGCCTGCACGCTTCAAAGGCGTCTTTGACCCATTCGTAATGAAGCGGACGGTTTCCGAGGTAGTTCTCGCCGCCCGCAAGCACCCACTCGACCTTTCCCTCGGCAAGGTACGGTTCAAGCTCAACTCTGCCGATAAAGGGCTTTAGGCTTATCCAGCGGTGCTTTGCGGGAATTTCAAGCAGATATGGCATTCTTTCGTCCAAACGCTTTTGATTTTCGCACGACACGGCAAAGGTCACGTTGTCCCAGCCGTCGCCCCAATCTTCGGGCAGATTATCGGCAATTCTTTCCGCGCGCTTTGTCAGCAAAGAGAACATCAGGTCGGGACGCCGCCTGATAATATCCCACGCTTCTTTCCGCCATTCGTCCGCTTCCTCAATGAAAAAATCGCTTGACATACATACTCTCACATTTGAAGCGGAAGGCATTTTATAGTTACCCGCTCTGTCCTTTTTCAGGGGAAGATTAAAACCCGATTTATTTCTTACAACCTCATTGGTATCTCTGCCGTAACGCTTGTCAAGAAAAAACGCGTAACAGTTTTGGCAGCCCTCGCTGTACTTGTGGCAGCCGTGCCAGGGGTTCCATACTAAATCATTTCTGTCCATATTCACATCTCGCTTTTTTTCGATTAATTTGTTAAAACTGGTGGAACGGTTATCTCATATATTTTCTATTGCGGATTGAACGATTTTGTCGGGGTCAGAGCCGTCAATATCCAGCGCTTCGGCTTTAATCAGCTCGGTTTCCTTTATGCCGAAATTAACTGTAGCCATCTCGCTGATATAGTTGTAGCTGTAGTCGGGAGTGTAGTGCCCTCCTGCGGTCGTAACATAATAGAGCTTTTTCGCTTTGCACAGACCGTGAGGTCTGCCGTCGGCGCCGAATTTGGACACAATTCCTGTAACGTAAATATTCTCAATATAGCTTTTCAAAATCGCGGGGAACGATAAATCCCAAAACGGAGCGGAAATCACGATTATGTCCGCGTTCGCAAACGACTTTGCGTAGTCAAACATCGGGTTGTCGTAATCGCCTTTTTCAATCAGCTCCATTCGCTTGTTCAGCCTTTCGCCGTTCATCGGCTTAATATCCTCATCAGGCAGATACAGCTCCTCAACGGGTTCGCCAAGCTTTTCAAGCAAAGCCCTCGCAATTTTATCTGTTCGTGAATCTTCTCTAACGCACGCGTTAATGTAAAGTACCATTTTAATACACACTCCAATATTATTATTAAGGCGTTAACGCGCAATTTTCGGCGCTGCCATAATTAATTTTATAATATCCCATTACGTTCGCTTTGTCAAACAAAATATACGCGCGCCCGAATCGCGCGGCGTTGCCTTAATATTATTACAGTATTCAGCAAAAATAAGCGCCTGTCGACTTAAATAATCAAATTTAAGGTGTTATAATTAATGCCGCAAAAGCTGTATGATTAATTTTAAGTTAATTGCTTTTAAGGAGAGAAAAATGAACATTATTTCCATACTTGCCTTATTAGTCAGTATTATTCCGTTTATAATTTTATAGCGATAGCGTTTGCGGAAGAAATCGTCAAATTTTTAGCGCTTATTTTTTGCTGAAAAAGAAAAATTACGCTTGTTCCTGGGTAGATGTGACTGCCTTTATGGTTATTATCGGAACAGCCTTCGGCATGATAGAGGATATACCCTACGCAATAGGAGAAAATCCTATTGTTATAATTGTAAGGGGCTTAACCTTGGGGCATGTCGGATACGCCTTTATAATGGGATGGTTTTACGGAAAAGAACTTTATACAGGCAAGAAGCGTTACGGCGTTATAGCCGTATTGCTGCCGTGGTAAATTCACGGTTTATATGATTTCTCGCTGACTCCCTCGCTGGTTGAGAAAAACAAATACTTTGTTTTTGTCACGTTTGTATTGGCTTTACTCGATATTGTGCTTTTGGTGCTGATGATTCGTTTCTTTGTACGAGCCCGAAATAAACAGGAGTACAACACTCCATTCATTTCCGTTGAGAAATCCGCTTAACATTAAAAATCCACCGGCTTAGCCGGTGGATTTTTAATCTGTATTTATCCCGGCGCAAGCTTGCTTGACACAGGATGTAACGAGTAAACCTCACAGCAGGGGCTTTAGGTCCTCGGTGGCTGGTTATAATCTGACGGGAATATTTTTTTCATCAAGATATTTTTTCAGCTCGGGAATCGGGATTTCTCCGAAGTGGAACAGCGAAGCCGCCAATACCGCGTCAGCCTGACCTTTTGTAAAAGCGTCATAAAAGTGGCTCAGCGCGCCCGCGCCGCCGCTCGCGATAACAGGTATGCCCACTTTTTCCGAAACCGCTCTTGTAAGCTCAAGGTCATATCCCTTTTTCTGACCGTCCTCGTCCATACTTGTCAGCAAAATTTCTCCTGCTCCCAGCTGCTCGCACCTAACGGCCCATTCAACCGCGTCAATTCCCATCGGCTTTCTGCCGCCGTTAACGTAGACCTCCCAGCTGTTTCCGCTGCGCTTAGCGTCAATAGCCGCCACAACGCACTGGCTTCCGAACTTGTACGAAGCCTCGCTGATAAGCTCGGGGCGGTAAACAGCCGCCGAGTTAACCGAAACCTTGTCCGCTCCCGCCCTGAGCAGGGCGTTAAAATCGTCAACGCTTCTGATTCCGCCGCCAACGGTAAATGGAATAAAAATTGTGTTCGCAACCTTTTCTACCATATCAATCGTAATGTTCCTTGAATCGCTTGAAGCGGTAATGTCAAGGAAAACAAGCTCGTCGGCTCCCTGAATGTCGTACTGCTTTGCGCACTCAACGGGGTTGCCCGCGTCAACAAGGTTAACAAAGCTCATTCCCTTAACAACTCTTCCGTTTTTTACGTCAAGGCAGGGGATTATTCTTTTTGCGTACATATTTAACCCTCCACAATGTCGGCAAAGTTTTTCAGTATTTTCAACCCTGTTTCGCCGCTTTTTTCGGGGTGGAACTGAGTGGCGAATACGTTGCCGCTCTCTATCGCCGCGTCGATCGTAACGCCGTATTCTGTTTGCGCGGCAACAATGCTTTTGTCGTCCGCGTCAAGGTAGTAGGAGTGAACAAAATAAACATACGGATTTTCCTCAATCCCCTCGAACAGTCTGCATTTCTTTTTGATATTCAGGCTGTTCCAGCCCATGTGAGGAATTTTTAAGCCCTCGGCGGCGGGAATTTTCTTAATTTTACCGCCGAAAATGTCAAGCCCTTCCGCGCCCTCGCTTTCCTCGCTTGTCAAAAACAAAAGCTGCAGACCCAGGCATATTCCCAAAAACGGCTTTCCGCTTTTGATAAATTCCCTGACGGTTTCCTTAATTCCAAATTTATTCATACTGTCAACGGTGTCTCCGAACGAGCCGACCCCGGGCAAAACCGCGCCGTCAGCCGAAAGAATTTCCTCGCGCTTATTTGTAATAAAACATTCGCAGCCAATGTGCTTCAACGCCTTGCTTACGCTCTGAATATTGCCTGCGCCGTAATCAATTATAGCTATCATAGCTTCTCCTTGTGTTATAATACACTGCCGAAAATTTTATTTTTCAATCCGCGCATCAAAATTACGCGTGATTTCCCAATGATTTTATTTTAGCATAAGCGCCGCTTTTTTGCAACCAAAAGTGCGGCTGATTTCAAAAATATTACTCTTTTTTTGATTTTCTATGCATTATTCTTGAAAAATGCAGGACGATATGATAAAATTAAAGGGAACTTTATTAAAACAAGGAGTTAAGTTTGATGATTACACATCTTCTTACAAGAATAGATTTAATGATGGGCAGCTTCTCAAAGGGACAAAAGCGAATTGCCCTGTATATTGAGGAGCACTACGACAAAGCGGCGTTTATGACAGCCTCAAAGCTCGGCGAGACCGTCGGCGTTTCCGAGAGCACGGTGGTAAGGTTTGCCACCGAGCTGGGTTATGACGGCTACCCGAAGCTTCAAAAAGCAATGCAGGAAATGATACGCAACAAGCTCACCTCTGTGCAGAGAATAGAGGTTACGTCAAGCCGAATCGGCGACGACAACGTGCTTGACAGCGTGCTCAATCAGGACATAGAAAAAATCCGCAGAACTATTGAGGAGACCTCTCACGAGGATTTTGAGCGCGCGGTTGATGAAATCTGCAAGGCAAGAAGGATTTATATTTTCGGCGCGCGCTCAACAGCGCCGATAGCAAATTTTTTAGCGTACTATTTTGAGCTTATTTTTGACAATAACCTCATTGTAATCAATACCACAAGCGCCACAGCCACCTACGAGCATATTTTCAGAATGACAAGCGACGACGTAATTATCGGAATTTCCTTTCCGCGCTACAGCAAAATGGCGATAGAGGCAATGGACTTTGCACGTCAGCGGGGCGCTCACGCAATCGCGATTACCGACAGTATGGCTTCGCCGCTGGTAAGTTCAGCCGACTCAGTGCTTATCGCGCGCAGCGATATGGCGTCGATAGTAGATTCTCTTGTGGCTCCGCTCAGCCTGATTAACGCTTTGATTGTGGCTACGGTTCTCAAGAAAAAGGACGAGGTTTCCGACACCTTCCGCGAGCTTGAACAGGTTTGGAACCGTGAGGGCGTTTACGCAAGCCACGATGAAAACGACGACAAAAAATCCGCAAATGATAAGTAAAAAAGTAGTTGTAATCGGCGCGGGAGCTTCGGGACTTATGGCGGCGGGTACCGCCGCGGGGCTTGGCGCCGAGGTGACGCTGATAGAAAAAAACGCGCGCGTCGGCAGAAAAATTATGATAACAGGCAAGGGCAGGTGCAACTTGACCAATAACTGCGACGTCCAGACCTTTATTGGCAACGTGCCCGTAAACGGCAGGTTCCTGTATTCCGCCGCAAATAATTTTTCTCCCTCGGATGCGATGAATTTTTTTGAATCCCTCGGGCTGAAGCTCAAAACCGAACGCGGAAACAGGGTTTTTCCCGCTTCAGACAAAGCGGTTGACGTTGTAGACGCTCTGTATGATTTTGTAACGGACAGCGGAGTAAATATCGTCAGCGACTTTGCGTGGTCGCTGATTATCAAGGACGGACGCGCCGTCGGGGTAAAGGGCGAGGGCTCGGAATACTTTGCCGACAGCGTAATTGTCTGTTGCGGCGGAAAAAGCTATCCGCTCACAGGCTCTACAGGCGACGGTTATCTGCTCGCAAAGCAGGCGGGGCACACTGTCACCGATTTAAAACCCTCGCTTGTTCC
>CAJOLF010000097.1 GCA_905235295.1 uncultured Ruminococcus sp.
CTGCTTTACCCGGGCGGCGGCGGGCGGAACTCAGGACAGCCTGCCCGACGGCGTGCTAAAGGCGGTAAAGCGCGACTGCGAGGCGATTTTGGCGGCGGCGAACCTCAGCGCGGACGATGTTCTGAGCAGCTACGCTTACTATGATGATATAAAAGAAATCGCTGCCGGGCTTCCGAGGTGGGAATGCGGCGAATGTGCCGAGAGTTTCAAGATGTTTGACGGCTCGCTCCAAAACGTCGCGCGCTGGTACAGGGAGAACGGCTGCGGAATGTTCGCCCGATACAAAGCATTTGTCTGGCGCGACGGCGACATTCAGCCTGTCACTCATCACGACAAAATCACTCTTGACGACTTCACCGGCTACGAGCGCCAGCGCGAGAAGGTCGTCGCAAACACCGAGGCGTTTATCGCGGGGAAAAGCTGCAACAACTGCCTGCTTTACGGCGATATGGGCACGGGAAAAAGCTCAACGGTAAAGGCGATTGCCAACCGGTTCAGGAAAGACGGACTCAGAATTGTTGAGATTCCAAAGGAAAGGCTGATTGATTTTCCCCTGCTCGCGCAGAAAATCGCGACGCTTCCGATGAAGTTCATCATTTATATTGACGATTTGTCATTCCAAAGCCAGGATCAGAGCTACACCACGCTTAAAGCTGTGCTTGAGGGCGGGCTTTCCGCAAAACCCGACAACGCCCTGATCTACGCGACCTCCAACCGCAGGCATATTGTTAAAGAAAAGCTTTCCGACCGCGCGTTTGAGGTTGACGATATAAACACCAGAGATAATATGCAGGAAACCCTGTCGCTTTCAGACAGGTTTGGGCTTACGGTGTGCTACACCGCGCCGAATAAAGAGGAATTTATCAGTATTGTTTGCGCGCTTGCAAGGGAACGCGGAGTTACGCTTTCGCAGGATGAGCTTGCTGCGGGAGCCGAACGCTTCGCGCTGCAAAGAGGCGGAAGGTCGCCGCGCTGCGCCAAGCAGTATGTAGAATCGCTTTTCTGCTAAACAAGCAATAATCGGAGGAGATTTTATGAGAAAAATAATTACCGGTATTCTTTGCGCCGCCGTGCTTTTGTGTTCGGCAATCGGACTCGCGGGCTGCGGTGACGGCGAATACCCTGTACAGATTGCAAATCTTAAAATTGACCGTGAGCCAAAGAGCATTGTTGTGCTTGACCCGTGCTCGGCGGACATAATCTCTTATATGAGCTACGACGTCAAGATTGTCGGCAGAAGCTCCGACGTTGACCAAAAGTATCTCTCCGTCGCTCCGACAATGGGTAATGCCGAAAGACCGAGCGTTCAGGATATTATTGATTCGGGCGCGGAGGTAGTTTTCGCGGACCAAACCCTTGACGGCGACTCCAAGCAGAGCCTTGAGAAAGCGGGAATCGCGGTTGTATCAATGTCGGTTGCTGAAACTCCCAAGCAGCTTGAGATTAACTACCATACAATCGGCAAAATCCTCGGCGGTAACATCACCGGCGACGAAAAAGCGGCGACCTCTTACACTAAGCTTATAGACAGTATGGAGGAAATGAAGGACAAGGCTTCCGCCGCAAGCTCAGGCTCGGAATCGCTCAATACCGTTTGCTATCTTTATTACGAAAACGGCGGGCTCAGGATGATGACGAGCGGAACCTACGGCGATATGCTCCTCGGCTATACGGGCTCTGTTAACGTAGCCGTGAATATCGACGAAAATAATGTGGATGTAAACACACTGAAGGTTGCGAACCCCAACTATATTTTCTACGCTGACGAGGACACCCTCAAAGCCGTTCAGGGAGATCCCGTGCTTTCAAAGCTCTCGGCTGTAACAGGCGGAAAAACCATGCAAATCTCAAAGAGCGAGATTAGCCGCCAGGGACTTACCGCGCTTGAAACCCTTGAAAAGATGATTGGATTTATCCATCCCGAGCTTGCGGCTACTCCCGACGAAGCCGCCAAGGTATCGGCGACAGAAGCTCCCAAGTCCGATAACGCTACTCAACCGGCAACTCAGCCGGCTACGCAGGCGGCAACACAGGCGGCTGCACAGAGCACCTCGCTTGCCGAAAAATATAAAATTGACCTCAAGAATCTCAGCCTGAAGCAGGAGGACGACAACGACGACGTAAAGGCGATGCAGCAGAGGCTCTATGACCTCGGCTACGTCAGCGATGATGAAAACATCACCGGCTACTACGGCGAGATTTCAAAGAAGGCGGTTACCGAGTTCCAGAAGAACAACGGAATCAAGGAGACAGGCGAAGCTGACAACGCGACGCTCGTCAAGCTCTTCTCCTCCGACGCGAAAAAGACAGACAAGCCTGTCGACGAAAGCTCGGACGACGAGTAATTTATAACATAAAAAACACAGGATTCGGCGATAAACCGAATCCTGTGTTTACTGTATAGGAGCATTTTGATACCGCCGTTACGGAAACGTTGCCACGCTAATCCACCCTGTTAACTCTTTCTCCGCGCAAGAAGCTTTTGATATTCTCTACCACAATATTCATCAGCCTTTGCCTTGTCTCAACAGGCGCCCAGGCGATGTGCGGAGTGATAACGCAGTTCGGCGCTTCCATAAGCAGGCAGTCCTCAATCATCGGCTCAACCCTGAGAGTGTCTAAGCACGCGCCGCCGATAACGCCGTTTTTGAGCGCGTCGTACAAATCCTGTTCAACCACAACTCCGCCGCGGGCGGTGTTGACAAACAGCGCGTCGGACTTCATTTTGGCGAAGGTATCTTTATTAAACATATTCTCGCTTTGGGCGTTCAGCGGACAGTGAACCGTAACAATGTCGCTCTCCCTGAGCAGGGTGTCGAGGTCAACCGTCTTAACGCCGTCAACGCTTTTGGGGCTGCGGCTGTAGGCGATTACATTCATCTCAAACGCGTTCGCAATTTTTGCCACCGCCGTGCCGATGTTGCCGAGCCCGACGATTCCGATTGTCTTTCCCGCAAGCTCGCTGAGCCTGTACACAAACGGTGAGAAGGTCTTGCTGTGTTTCCACCTTCCGTCGCCGACGTACTTTTTGTAGCCCGAGGTGTTGTTAAAAAACTCCAAAATCAGCGCGAAGGTGTGCTGGGCAACAGCGTTTGTCGAATACGCTCCGGCGTTGCACACGGCAATCCCGCGCCTGCGGCAGTATTCAAGGTCAATATTGTTGTAGCCCGTGGCAAAAAGTCCGATGTATTTCAGGTTTTCGGCAAGCCTGAGGGTGTTTTCGTCAAGCAGGGTTTTGTTGCATAAAACAATATCGGCGTCCCTGATTTTTTCCGCGACCTCGTCATATTTCAGCAGTCCGTAATCCTCGACCTCGCCGAGCTCATAAAGCGGCGACGCGTCAACAATATCGTCAAAAATGGTCTGCGAGTCAGTCAGTACAATTTTCATAATATCACCTACCTAATTATACCGCAGGATTATAAGATTTTCAACTTGCAATTATATAGACTTTATTATATAATTGTATATTAGAGGGTGTATTTATGTACGAAAATTATCTGTTTGACCTTGACGGAACGCTGCTTCCTATGGATATGAAGCGGTTTACGGAGCTTTATCTTGAGGCGCTTTGCAAGCGTTTTATTCCGCAAATCGGAATTGACTCCAAAACCCTTATAAATGCGATTTGGAGCGGAGCCGAGGCGATGTCGAAAAACGACGGTATGCGGCTTAACAGCGAGGTTTTTTGGAAAGAGATGAATACTGTCTGCGACCGCGATATGCGCGTTTACGCGGACGATTTTGACGATTATTACCGCAACGAGTTTATCGCCGCCAAAAAGGGCACGGCGGTGAACCCTTACGCAAAAAAATGCGTGGATTACATTAAAAGCAAAAACAAAAGGCTAATCGCGGCGACAAACCCGATTTTCCCCAAGGCGGCAACCTATCGCCGCATTGAGTGGGCGGGGCTTGACCCGAACGATTTTGAGTACATCACCGTGTACGATAATTGCTCAAGCTGCAAGCCGAACTTAAACTACTACGCCGACATCTGCTCAATCTGCGGCATTTCTCCCGAGGAAAGCCTGATGATCGGCAACGACGTGGACGAGGATATGTGCGCCGCGCGGCTGGGTTTTAACGTATTTTTGATTACCGACTGCCTGATTAACCGTTCCGGCAGGGATATTTCAGCCTACCGCAACGGAACCTTTAAGGATTTCTACGCGTGGCTGACATTTTAATACTATTATCAAATAAAATCATGTAACATCTGTTGTGATAAATTCCGCAAAGATTGTCTGCTTTTTATTAGGTATTAGTATAAGCTCTCTTTTGAGGGCTTAATTTTTTATATTGCCGTAAGTGAACAAAGAAACGCGCGTTGTGTGATAAAATAAATTAGATACGATTATTTCGGGAGGCTGGTTTAATGTCAGACGTAATCAGAATTTTTGTAGAAAAACGCGAAGGCTTCAATGTTGTTGCCAAGCAAACCCTGTGGGATATCCGCCACAACCTCGGAATGAGGAACGTGACCGACCTGCGCTACATCGTCCGCTACGACCTTGAAGGACTTACAAAGGACGAGTACGACAAGGCAAAGTCAATCGTACTTTCCGAGCCCAACGCGGACGTAATTTACGAGGAAACCCTGCCTGTTGAAAGCGGCTGGAGGGTGTTCGCGATGGAGTATCTTCCCGGTCAGTACGACCAGCGCGGAGACTCCGCCGAGCAGTGCGTTCAGCTGCTCACCCAGGGCGAAAGGTGCCGGGTGCTCACTGCGAGGGTAATCGCTCTCAAGGGCGAGCTGAGCGACGACGACCAGAAAAAGATTGAGGATTACCTCATCAACCCCGTAGAGAGCCGTTTGGCTTCCCTTGAAAAGCCCGAAAAGCTCGATATGGAAACCCCCGTTCCCGAAAACGTAAAGCGCGTTGAGGGCTTTATCGGATGGAACGATGAGGAAATGGCTGATTATTACGGCTCAATGGGCTTTGCAATGACGCTTGACGACCTAAAATTCTGCCGTGATTATTTCAGAGATACCGAAAACCGCGACCCCAGCGTTACCGAGCTGAGGGTAATCGACACCTACTGGTCCGACCACTGCCGCCACACAACCTTCCTTACAAGGCTCAGCGAGATTGAGGTTGAAAAAGCCGCGCTCGGCAAGGTTATCGAGGACGCTCTCGCGGAGTACTACGCTACCCGCGACGAGGTTTACGGCAAGGACACGGACAGGATTGTTTCCCTGATGGATATGGCGCTTATGGGAATGAAGTCCCTCAAGAAAAAGGGAATGATTCCCGATCTTGATGAGAGCGACGAAATCAACGCCTGCTCAATCGAGGTGCCTGTTACAATAGACGGAAAAACCGAAAAATGGCTTGTTCAGTTCAAGAACGAAACACATAACCACCCAACGGAAATCGAGCCGTTCGGCGGAGCGGCAACCTGCCTCGGCGGCGCGATTCGCGATCCGCTGTCGGGACGCGCATACGTTTATCAGGCAATGCGCGTAACCGGCTCGGGCGACCCGACGGTTCCGTTTAAGGACACAATGCACGGCAAGCTGCCCTCGCGCAAAATCACAACAGGCGCGGCAAACGGCTACAGCTCCTACGGCAACCAAATCGGACTTGCCACAGGTCAGGTCGTTGAGCTTTACGACAAGGGCTACGTTGCCAAGCGTATGGAAATCGGCGCGGTAATCGGCGCTTCTCCCAAGGAGAACGTAATCCGCGAGGTACCCGCTCCCGACGACGTAAT
>CAJOLF010000098.1 GCA_905235295.1 uncultured Ruminococcus sp.
TTCAAAAAGCGGGTTAAAAACAATCACGTTTGCGTTGAGCTTTTTAAAGTGGTCAATGCAGTCGTAGATTTTGTCGAGCCTGTAAACAAGCTTTCCGTCATTTTCCCTGGGCGCTCCGCAAAAGCCGAGCGGATAAATATTGTAAATAACAGATTCATTAATAAAACTCATAATTATTACTCCCTGCTTTTTATTAGGTATTGGTATTTCACCCTTTAATGACGTATTATATCACAAAAATCCGTATTACGCAATTATTATTGAAAAAGTATTGTGCGAATCCCGAATTTGTGTTACAATATTATGGTATTCTAAATAAATCGGAGGAAATTATGAAAAAAATTCCTGAAAATAAAACAAGAAAAGGGCTGAGAATAACCCTTTGCATTTTGTATCTTCTTCAGCTTGTGCTCTGCGCGTGGCCGTATTACGGCTATGTTAAGGACGGAGTATTTATCACGGATTCCGTTTATGAGATGCTCAGCGCGCTCGGCTCGGGAAATGTAATCGGAGCGACGTCGGAGGAATTTTCGGCAATTACAACAATGCTTCCCTTCAACTTAATCTTCGTAATCATTCCGCTTGTCGGATTTTTCTTTTGCGCGTTTGACAAGGAGCGCAACCTTAAAAACATAGTGTCGCTTCTGTGCTGCTTATTCGGAGTTTTGTCAATCGTCACGATTGTAACCATGCAATTCCTTTCGCTCGGTTCAGTGCTTGCTCTGCTGCTGTACATTCTGACGAGCTTTATCTCCTCGCTTTCAATGATGGCGCGCATTACTTCCGACAAGCAGAATGACGCGGAAAACAAAATAAACAGATAACGGTTAGGCGGGCAGATGTGCCCGCCCTCGGTATTTCCGCAGTTTATTTTAAAACAAAAAAACGGCTCTGCTGCCGAAATACAGCAGCAAAGCCGTTGTTTTTTACTTTATAGGAAATTCCTGCATTTTAATCCCGCCGTTACGGGAACGTTGCCGGGCTTTCATGCTTTCCAAAGGCGGGCGAGAGCGCCCGACGGCGCTTTTCTATATCACATAGTCGTTGGCGACCATTTCCTTTTTATTGTCCAAAATATCCTGCAGGGTAACGCTGTCAAGGTAATCGTTAATCACCTTGTTAAGCCCCTGCCACAGCGGCAGAGTAAGGCAGTCGTCGCTGCGGTCGCACTCAATCGGGTTGTGGTCAAGGCACGCCACGGGAGCAATGCTGCCCTCGGTCAGCCTGAGAATTTCACCGACGGTATATTTGTCGGGGGATTTAGCAAGCCTGTATCCGCCCTGATACCCGCGGTTCGCGTTCAGCACGTCCGAGCGGTTAAGAATAGGTATAATCTGTTCAAGGTATTTTTTTGAGATACCCTGCCTTGCGGCAATATCCTTCAGCGCGATGAAGCCGTCGTTTTTATGCTCCGCAAGGTCGAGCAGCATTCTTAGCGCGTATCTTCCTTTTGTTGAAATTTTCATTCAAATCCCACCAATTTACTAAGTATTATAATTATTCTATCATAATTTTTTGTTTTTTTCAAGACTTTTTTCTTCCCGAAAATCTGCCAAATTTCAAAAAAAGCTTGATTGTCTTTAATTAAAATAGTAAAATAAATATGCAAATTAATTTATACAGAGGTTCAAAAATGAAAATGATAAAAAAGCTTGTTGCTTCCGTTCTCGCCGCAGCCGTTATTGCTTCCGCCGCGGGCTGTGCGGCAGGGCAGGAAAGCTCCGGCAATAATAAAACCGAAGCGACATCCGCAACCGCCGCTGCCGAGCTTAATGCCAAAGACTTGCTCGACGGGGTAGAGGCGTATAACTTTCAGGGATCCGACACCGCCGAAAACGGCGACTCCATCTATAACAGCTTTGCGGTAACGCTGGCGCAAAAGACCGACAAAAAAGGCGAAAACACGCTTGTAACCCCGATTTCCGCAATGTACGCGCTCGCTATGGCGGCAAACGGAGCCGACGGCGATACCCTCAGCGAGATTGAGAATACGCTTGGGCTGGAAACCTTTTTCTTAAACCGCTATCTTTACTTCGCGATGGAGGGCTCTTACCCCAACGACTCGGCAAAATTCACAATCGGCAATTCGGCGTGGATTAACGACAGTCTCGGCTATAAGCCCGAAAAGCAGTATCTTGCCGACGTCCGCACGTTTTTTGACGCTAATCTGTACTCCGCGGATTTTGACTCGGCGAGTGAAAATATTGACTTGTGGCTCTCTCAAAAAAGCGCGGGAAGAATCACGGAAACCCGCTGCGCTCCAGACAAAAATTCATTTATGACGCTTGTAAACTCACTTGGCTTTGAGGACGGCTGGAAGAGCGCGTTTGACAAAAACAGCACCGCAAAAGCGCAGTTTGCAAATTCTGACGGAACCAAAAAAGAGACCGAGTTTATGAACGGCGCGTCGGATTTTGTAATCAGCTCCGACAACGCCGAGGGCTTCGCGAAAATCTATAAGGGCGACTGCTACGCTTTCGCGGCGATTATGCCGAACGAGGGAGTAAGCGTTGAGGATTACCTTGCGGGCTTAACCGGCGACAGCCTGAGCGAGCTGCTTAAAAGCGTTGAAAAGGTGGAAGCCGCGATTTCCGTTCCGAAATTTGAGCAGAGCGCGGATTTGAGCCTTGCCGCTCCCCTGAAAGAAATGGGAATAAATCAGGCGTTTGACAGCGAAAAAGCGGATTTTTCAAAAATGGGAAAGGCGGATGTAAACATCAGCCTCAGCGACATTGTAAATGATTCCTTCATTTCCGTAAACGAGCAGGGAACAAACGTCGCTTTGTCCGGGGACACGGCGGGAAGCGCCGCAAATTCCGACAAAAAAATTACGCTTGACAGACCGTTCGTTTACGTGATTTACGATTTGCGGACATACATCGCGAAGTTTGTCGGCATTGTTAAAAATGTATAACTAAACCCCGATGTTAAACCTCGATGTCAAGCAAGCTTGCGTCGGGCTTTGCTCAGGGTTAAAATAAAAAAGTGCCGTTGGGCACTCTCGACCGCCTTTGGAAAATTTGAACGCGCGGCAACGTTTCTGTAACGGCGGGATCAAAATGCAGGAATTTCCTATACAGTAAAAAAATGCAGGCACGGGCGCTTCAAAACGAAGCATACTTTGTGCCTGCTTTTTGTATGTCAAAATTCCGAGAAGATAAGGTGGGCGACGGCGTTGTCAACCACCAGCGGCTTGTCGTAGTCAACCCTGTTGATTGTGCCGTAAAGCCGCCCGAAAACCACCGAGGTACTGCCCATATCCGCGCACATAGCCTTGCCCTGAACCGTAAAGGGCTTGAACGAGATGTCGAGCGCGGTAACTCCGCCCTTAAAAAAGAATGGACGGTCAATCCTGTTCGGCGTGCCCTTTACCGTAATCTGCGACAGCTTTTCAAGCTTGCCGTCAATAAAGAAGCAGTTTTCGCTGCCGTAGCGGTTGTCGCCTACGCGGCTCGCAAGGCAGAGCGAAAACCTTTTTCCGCCGATAACACATTCCGAGCCGAGCCGCTGATAGTTGTGAAGCCGCGGCTTTCTGAACCTTGTCTGGTCAAAATACGCCCGGGCGCTGTCCGCCCTCAGCTCATAACGCATATTGCCGGCGGCAATAAAGCCCTGAGCCGAATAGCACGGCATAAAACGCTTTAGGTAGTAATATTTTCGGTTGCGCTCAAACGGAGCGAGCTGGTCGAGAATGTCACTATTATTCTTTATAAGAAATATATTGAAGCTCAGCCTGCTCACGCTGCCAAAATGCTCAAACTCGCATTTAAGGCTTTTGCCCTCGCTTGTGTTTTCAATCCTGAGCCTCAGTCGCTTGTCCTCATACTCAAAATCACCGCTGTCGGCGTTGTTCGGCAGCGGATTTTTTGTTATTTTGTGTTTTTTAATTACGCAGTCGCTCACCAGTCCGCCGCTTTTCAGGTCGGCAAGGGCGATTTTTACCGCGAAAGCCGAACCGAGGTTTTCTACCGACAGGTACATACAACATTCGGCGCTGCTGATAAAATAACAGTCGCGTTGGCTGTGGCGGCTTGTCGGTTCAAAATCAAAGACCTGTTTTCTTGCCCAGCCTGCGTTCATAACCCTGCCGTCCGCTTCAAAAACCGCGCGGCGTTCGGTAATCTCCTTTTGCATTATATCACTCCTAAGTTTAATATAATATATCAAAAATTATAATGCTTTTCAAGAATTATAACAAAACTGTAAAATATTGGTAATTTGTTATATTCTGTTTTCGGCAGAAATATTTTTAAAAAAGAAAGGATGTGTTAGCATCAAAAAATCAGCGATAATAATTACCGCACTGCTCTTCACTCTGTGCGGCTGCTCCGAAAGCGCGCCGTCGTATTCAAGAGAGCTTACCGAAAGCCGCTGGAGCGCGAAGCTTGAGGGCGGAGCCGAACTGAGCCTCGGTTTTTCGGGCGAGCCCGATGATTTGCGGGCGGAACTGAGCATAAGCAACGCCGGTGAATTTGCCGAAATCAGCGGACGCTGTTTGATTGACGAGGGAAGCTTTGTGATTTTTGACGCGCAGTCGGCGCAAAACTACGCCTTTGAATACACCCCCAAGGGCAGCACGCTTGAAATTTCATACAACAGCAACATTTTGACGCTCCAAAAACAGGCATAAAACAGGCATAAAAATATTGCTAATTTCAACCTTTTGTGATATAATACTATATACTATTGTCAAATAAAATACTTTAACATTTGTTGTGTTAAATTCCGCATAACTGCGTTGTCGTCCTTGCAAGGCGTTAGCCTTGCGGCGTCCTCCGCCTTGTTCTGCGAAATTTTCCACTAACATCTGTTTTAAAGCATTTTAATTGAAAATAGTATTAGAATGTGTAATTATGCAATTTTATCGGAGGAATTGATTTGATTGTGTTTGGAATTGACCCGGGCTACGCCATTGTGGGCTGGGGCGCGATAAGCTTTCAGTCAAATACATACAAGGCTATCGGCTACGGCTCTGTCGAGACCGAGGCGCACACCGATTTCAACGAGCGGCTTGAGTATATTTATGATGAGATTTACTCGATTTTGAGCCGCTGCCGCCCCGACGCCCTCGCGATAGAGCGGCTGTATTTCCAGACCAACCAAAAGACAGCGATAAAGGTGGCTCAGGCAAGGGGAGTAACGCTTTTGGCGGCTCAAAAGCTCAAAATCCCGATTTTTGAGTACACACCATTGCAGGTCAAAACCGCCGTAACAGGCTACGGCAAGGCAAAAAAGCCGCAGGTTATGGAGATGACGCGCAGGCTATTAAACCTCGCGGAAATGCCCAAGCCTGACGACACCGCCGACGCTCTCGCAATCGCAATCTGCCACGCCCAGGCGGCAGGCTCGGAGCTAAGAATGGCGCTGTATAATAAAAGCGCGAGGTACCAATAAAATTGAAAACCGAAAATTACGGTCAACGCGGTAATTAATTACTCTTATTCGCGGATAAATTCGGCTTTATTTTAACTTCGTTTTTAGCGACAGCAATTTTCAAATTTCAATTATCCGAAAGGTTGATATTATGTTCTATTCCGTAAGAGGAAAATTAATCTATATGAACTCAAGCTCCGCTGTGGTAGAGTGCGGCGGAGTGGGCTACAACTGCCAGACCACAATGAATACGCTTAAAACCCTGCGCCTCGGCGACGAGGTAACGCTCTACACCTACCT
>CAJOLF010000099.1 GCA_905235295.1 uncultured Ruminococcus sp.
TATGCAGTCAAAGTAGCTTTTGTCGTCAAGAGCTTGAAAATACGCCAAAAGCCCGTCGACGGTTTTGTCAATTTCTGTTCTGCGCCTTTTGAGCAGAGCGTTGCGGCGTTCAAGCTCGCTGCGGCTTTTTGAGGAAGCCTCAAGCCTTTTTAATTCGCGGTCGGTTTTTTCGGCAATTTCAAGCTCAAGCTTTTTTGCCTGCTGTTCCGCCTGCGCGATAACGCTTTCGCGCTTTTTGTCAGCCTCAAGCTCAATGGCGCTTACCTTTTGGTCGCATTCGTTTTTGATGCGGTCAATAATGATTTCGCTGCCGTTCACGCGAATCACCGTCCTTTCGATTTATCCAACCGGTCGCTTACAAATCGGAGCGAAGCGACCCTCAACTGTTAATTGTTAATTATTAATTGTTAATTGTTAATTAACCGAGGTTGGGAACCTGGATTACTACGAGAAGTGAAACGATGAACGAGAGAAGAGCGTAAATCTCAACGAGTGTAATGGATACCATAGCCTTGGAGAAGTTCTTGTCGTCCTTGGCGCTCATAGCGATACCCGAAACCGCAGCCTTGCCCTGGGCAATACCCGAGAACAGACCGCCGAGTCCGATTGCGAGTGAAGCTCCGACATACGCGAGTCCCTGAATAAGAGTTACGTTTGAAGCCGCGCCGTTGAGCACGCCGCTGTTGACAAGAATAAGGAAGCCTACGATAAAGCCGTAAAGTCCCTGAGTACCGGGAAGAAGTGTGAGCACGAGCATCTTACCGAACATTGACGCGTCCTCGGAGAGAACGCCCATAGCTGTCTGCGCGGCAGAGCCTACGCCCTTTGCCGAACCTATGCCGGCGAGTGCCGTCGCGAGTGAAGCGCCTAAGATTGCTAAAAATATACCATTCATAATTATTTATCCTCCTGAATTTTAATATATTTACTGTTTAACGAGAACGGCTGGAATTCTTTGCCGCCGCCCTCATAAAATTTGCTGAACATCTCAACATACTGCAGCCTCATTGTGTGAACGTAAGAGCCGAGCGCGTTGAGTCCGATGCTGATTGCGTGACCGACCACGAAAATGATTATCATAAACAAGATGCCGAGCACGTTTGTACCCATCATTGTGGACAGCATATTGAATACCTGTCCCATAACCGCGGTGGTAAGTCCCAGCGCGAGAAGTCTGGAGTAGCTGAGCAGGTCGCTGATGTAGCCCGTGATGTCGTAAAGCGAGGCTAAGCCGCCGACTGCTTTGCCGACGATGCCCTTGTTGTTTCTGCCCTGGGTGAGCACAAGACCGACCGCGCAGGCAATCGCGATTAATCCTCCGACCGTGACAAGCGCTGGGGAGAAAGCCATACCGACCGCCAAAACGGCAAAGCCTATGAGCATCAGCATCCAAAGCCCTGTGTCAAAGAACGCCCCGGCGTAGTCCTTTTGCCTTATGCAGATATAAAACTTGCAGCCCATACCGACCAGTATGTGGACAAGTCCGAACGCGATTGAAACAATCATCATCATCAGCGCGTCCTTTTGCAGGTCAATGGTAGGCCACGGCAAAATCTCCGCCATAGTAAGCGAGCTGCCGGTAAAGGCGTTGCAGAACGCCGCGGGAGCGTCGCCGAAGATACTGCCGAACAAAAGTCCCCACAGGGTGGTGGAAATTCCGCAGTACTGGAACAGCTTTAGGGTGTTTCGCATACTTTTGTCGGGCTTGAAGATTTTAATAATCAGCGCCGTCGCTATTATCATAAGTATTCCGTAGCCCGCGTCCGAGAACATCATTCCGAAGAAGAAGTAGAAGAAGAACGCAAGCAGCGGGGTGGGGTCGATGTCCGTCTTGCCCGGGGGCGAATACATCATAAGTATTCCCTCGACGGGTTCGGCGAACTTGTTGTTTTTAAGCTTTACGGGAGCGTCGTCGCCCGCGTCGGAAAATTCGACGCAGCAGTCAACGGCTCTTGTGCAAATCTGTTCAAGCTTTTCGCAGTCGCTTTCGGGAATGTAGCCCTCAACAACGAACACGTGCCTTGTGTGCGAAAGCTTGTTGATTACGCTGTATTTGTCCGTCCGGATTTTGAAGTAATCCTGAGTCATTTTGATGTCCTCGCGTATCGGCGCGAAGGATTTGATTTCGTTTTCGGCTTGTTCGCTTTCTTCCTCAAGCCTTTTGCTCTTTTCCAAAAGCTGTTCGGTCTTGACCTTGGGAACCTTGCTTGTCGGGCTCATCGGGCGCGAATAGCCGAGACTTCGCAGAGTGTCCTCCGCCATTACCCTTTGGCTTATCGGAACAAACACAACCGCGTTTGTCATGTTCGGTTCGCTGTGGATAATCTCGAGCTCACATTCGAGCGCCGGATTTTCCGCGGCGATTTTTTCCTTTAGGCTTTGCTCGCCGTACTCCTCGGGAAGCGTGCCTATGAACACTGCGGTGGATTTTGTGCCCGTGGTGTTCAGCGGAATGTCAAGATTTTTCCACGTTTCAAGCAGCGCCAGCTTTGAGCGGATTTTGACCTGCTCGGCGGCGTTGTCGGAGCGTTCCTTGTCAAGCTCGACAATTCTGTCGCAGGAAATGATTACATCGCCCGATTTTGAGGCGATAACTCCGATTTCGTCGGGGTTGACCTCGCGCCTGCCACTGAAGGATGAAAGCATACCCGATTTTTCGGGAACAGCCTCTTCAAGGATTTTCAGAGCGTGCTCAGTCAGCGCTACGTTGCGCTCAAAAACCTGCATCTGAGAGGTCATATCGACCTTTGTCAATCCCTTGCCGGAATAATCGCTTTCGCGAATCTCGACCAGTCCGCTGTCCTGCAGGTGTTCAAGCAGGCGTTTTCTGTCCTTTCGCAGGGCGATAATCCGCACGGATTTCATTTTTTCTTTTGCCAAATAGTATCACCACACTTTTTGTATTGAAAGTTGATAATCGAAGATTGAGAAATAGGGTTCGGTTTTACCGAGACAATTCTCAACTTAACAGCAGTTCGGCGGCGTGTTTAATCACCGCTTCGCGGTTTTTGTCCGCAAGCCCGCCGACCTTTTCGCACTGCTTTTCGGCGTCCTCGCGCGCTTGTTTATTTTCTTGCTCAAATTCCGCCGCGGCGGCTTCAAGCTTTTCGGATGCCTTCTGCTCGGCGGCTTTCCTGCGGCTTTCTATCAAAGCGGCGGCGTCGGTATTCGCCTGCTTTGCTTTTTCGGCAGCCAGCTCGTTCGCCTTTTCCTCGCGGGTTTTAGCCTCGTCCTCAGCGGCGCAGATTGCATCCAACAAATCCTTTGCCATAATTACTCCTTCCTGCTTATCAGCCGATAGTAAATGATAAATTGCGCTGATTAAAGCCCATATCGTCTTATTCTAACATATAATTTGAAAAAAAGCAATATTTTAAGTGTTGTTTTAGACGCTGTTTTGACAGTCATATTTGCGGTTTTGTATATCTAAAATTTATATAAGAATTAAAAGCTCTTAAATTGAAATTTTCACAATTGCTTTTGCGTATTAAATGAAAAACTTAGTAAAATAATAGGAAATATAAATTTTCTGCGTTAAATGTACATATTTCGCTTGACATACATTGTCAGCGAATGTTACAATATGACAGGCAGTCATAGTTGGAAAAGGGGGTATTTCACAATGATTAAAAAGACATTTTATAATCTGCCGGAAGAAAAACGCCAAAGGATAATCAACGCTGTGGTTGACGAGTTCGCGAACGCGGAAACCGATAAGGTCAGCATTAACCGAATCATTCAGGCAGCCAATATATCAAGGGGCAGCTTTTATCAGTATTTTGACGATAAGCTCGATTTGGTTGAGGTTTTGATGAAGTCCTTTGTCGATTTGGGAATCGGCGATGTTCAAATGGCGATTGCAAATTCGAGCGGGGATATTTTTTATACCTTCGAGCGTTTGTACGATATAATTATAGACTTTTCACGCGACGAGCGCTACAGGCGCGTCCTAAAAAACCTCATTTACAATATGAGAGCCAGCAACACTCTTGTATCGGATTATTTTTTTAAGCGCTACAAGGGCTTTGACAACCTTTTATATATGACCTGTGAATTTTCCCGCAGCGGATTTAAGTTCAGGTCGGACGAGGATATGAAGCTGCTCCAGCAGATTCTTACGTCTGTGCTTAAAAGCGAAATATTCAATTATTATGTTTGCGGAACCGACCCCGCGGAGACAAAATCGCGCTACCTGCGAAAGCTTTTTATCATCAAGCAGGGCGCTGTTGAGTAAACCGGAAAAGGAGTAATTTTTTATATGTTATCAAAATTCAGCGTTAAAAAGCCGATGACGGTTTTTGTGGCGGTCGTGCTTGTAATAGTGCTGGGTATAGTGTCATTCCTCAGGATGACTCCCGATTTGCTTCCGAATATGGATTTGCCGTATCAGCTGATTATGACAACCTATCCGGGGCAAACCCCCGAGACCGTGGAGATGACGGTGACAAAGCCGCTTGAACAGTCGATTTCGGTAATTGACGGAGTTAAAAACATTACCTCGACTTCCAATGATAACTACTCGGTCGTTATCGTCGAATTTGCCGACGGTACAAATATGGACACCGCTACCATTGACGTTCAGTCCGCTCTTGACGTTTTGGAGGATAACTGGGACGACGCGGTCGGAACGCCGTATTTGCTAAAGGTCAATCCCAACATTCTTCCCGTGGCGATGTCCGCGGTCGATTACAAGGGAAAAAACAGGCTCGAAATCTCCGAGCTTTTGGATAACGAGCTTATGAGCAAAATCGAGGGAATAGACGGCGTGGCTTCGGTCGCGACCACGGGACTCCTCAGCGAACGCGAGAATATTGTGATTTCTCAAAAGAAGATTGAAGCGCTCAACAAAAAAATCTCTGCCGCTCTCGACGACCAGTTCGCCGAGGCAGAGGATAAGCTTGCCGACGCTCAAAAAGAGCTTGAAAGCAATATTTCCGCGGCGGAGGACGGAGCCTCGGTAATCACCTCGTCAATGAGCGATATTGAGCAGCAGCAGGACGCTCTTTCCAAGCAGCTCGCAAAGGCTCAGAACGAAGCCGACGACGGTCAGGTCAAGATTATCTCTACCAAAATGGAGCTTCTCGACCAAAAATCGGCGCTGACGCTTACCAAAACCCAGCTTGAGCAGAGCTATCAGCCCTTGCTGCAGATAAAGCAGACCTACGACGAGCTGAATACTCAAAAGGCTGAGCTTGAAAAAAAGCTAAAGGAGCTCAGAGATACAAGCGCGCTCTATGACAGCTTGGTAAAACAGCTTGAAAATCCGTCGCTGTCTGACGAGGAAATCGCGCAAATCAAAATGAGCATTGAGCAGATTGAGGCGAGCCTCAAGGCTGCAGGTATTGACGCCGCTGACCTGCACCAAACCATTGACACGGCTCAGGCGGCTCTTGATCAGGTAAACGGCGCGATTGAGCAGCTTGAAAAAACGTTGTCGCAGTACGGATCCAAATTGTCGGATCTTGACGCGTCGTTAAAGGGCATTACCGACCAGATTGCCCAAATTGACAAGGGTATTGCGCAAAT
>CAJOLF010000100.1 GCA_905235295.1 uncultured Ruminococcus sp.
GTGCAATCAACTCCACAATCATTCTTGTATGCGCTTACTTTGAGTGTATGTTGATTTCCACAATGCTCTGCGCGTTTATAGCGAGCCGCCACAAGCCAAACCACGACAGAGATTACATTGTCATTCTCGGCTGCGCGATTCGTGGCGACGGTACGCTCACTCCGCTGCTGCGCGACAGAGTTAAAAGCGCGCTGAGTTTTGAGCGCAAACAGTTTGAAAAAACAGGCAAACACGCAAGCTTCGTGCCGTCCGGCGGACAGGGAAGCGACGAAGTGATTTCCGAGAGCGAGGCTATGAAGCGCTACCTTGTTGAGCAGGGAGTACCCGAGAAACAGATTATCAAAGAGGACAAGAGCGTAAACACCCTGCAAAACCTCAAATTTTCAAAGGAAAAAATCGAGGAGAACACAGACGGCAAAAGGGAGTACAAGGCAGCCTTCGCGACCACAGGCTACCATATTTTCAGAGGCTATATCCTCGCCAAAAAGAACGGTTTTAAGGCGGAGGGCATCGCATCCAAAACAAAGTGGTACTTTTTCCCGAACGCGTTTCTGCGCGAGTTCGCGGGACTTTTGTATGACAAAAAGTTATTCCATCTGTTCGTAATAGTATTTTTGAGTTTGTTTTATTTTGCTTTACAATATTTAAATTATTTAGTTTAAATAATCTTGTAAGAAAACGCAACACGCCGCCGCGGATTTCCCGCAGCGGCGTGTTTTTCAATATAGTCCGGCAAGCTTGCGTCGTGCTTTGCTCCGGGTTAAAATAATTGTCAATTTTCATCTTCCTTATCGTCTTGCTTCGGTTCAAGCCTTTTCACAACAACGCGCATAATACGCTGGTTTTGAACCTCCATAACGGTAAACTTAAACCCGTCGGATTCAATGCTTTCGCGCTTGTGGGGGATAGTTCCCGCGTGCTCCAAAATAAATCCGCCGACTGTAACCGAATCGCTTTCAATCGCGTCCTCGTCAAGGTCGAACAGCGCCAGCATATCCTCAATCTCAATATCGCCGTTAACCAAAAATTCGTCCTTGCCGATTTTGTAGTAGGTGTGCTCAATTTCCTCGTCCTCGTCCCAAATATCACCGACAATTTCCTCGAGCAAATCCTCCATGGTAACAATGCCGAGCGTACCGCCGTATTCGTCGGTGACAATCGCCATGTGATCCTTTGTGCGCTTAAAGGAGCTCAAAATTTTTGAAAGCTGCTGGCTTTTGAACACAAAGAACGGCGGCTGAATAATGCTTTTCAGCTCGGGCGCCTTGCCGTCGGCGAGCGATTCAAGGTAATCTCTCGTGTGCAGTATTCCGATTATGTTGTCAATCGTGTTTTCATAAACAGGAATCCGCGAGTAACGGTTTTCAATAATAATTTCTTTAATTTTCTCCGCGCTGTCCTCAATGCTGATAAATACAACGTCAACCCTCGGCGTCAGTATTTCCTCGGCGGTTTTTTCGTCAAAGTCAAGCGCCGAGCGAACCATCTCGCTCTCGCTTTCCTCCAGCACGCCTTCCTCCTCAATGCTCTCAACAATATATTTCAGCTCGTTTTCGGTAACGCTTGGGGAGTCGTCGCTGTTTCCCGCGATTTTGAGCGCGAGGCTTTTCAGCTTTATAAACACAAAGACCAGCGGAGTAAGCAAAACCGTAATTGCTCTCAGTATTCCGGCGGTTTTCATCGCAAAGCTGTCGCAGTGCTCCTTGGCAAGGCATTTTGGAATAACCTCTCCGAAGGTCAGCACCAAAAGCGTTGTAATTCCCGTTGCGATAGCGGGACCGATTTCTCCGAAAATATTAAGGCAGAGGATTGTGGCTATTGACGAACATCCCAAATTAACAATGTTGTTGCAAATCAAAATCGCCGTCAGCGCGTTGTCAAAGTGGTTGATGATGTATAGTACGTTTTTGGCTCTTTTGTTTCCGCCTTCAACAGAATGTTGAATCCTGATTTTGTTTACAAAGGAAAAAGCGGTTTCGGTTGCCGAAAAAAACGCCGACAGTAATATGAGCAAAAAAATTGAAACGCCCATAAAAATATCGGTTTGTATGTCGGAATTCAAGTATTTATCACTCCAAATATAAATCTTCACCCTAATATTACAATAATTCCGTAAAATAATTATTATTTATAAGAAATATAATATAAAATCTTGAAAAATATTGCGGCAAATGCTATAATTAAAACCTCGGGGAGCGAAAGCTCCTGCGGTGAGCCTGCCTTGTCGCAGCCGATGTCAAGCGGGCTTGCGTTGGGCTTTTCTCCGTGTCAAATCGGAAATTTACGCTTGCGCTGTTGTAATAAGCGTCAGCGTAAAAAGCATAGATTTTATATGACGGCGCGTGTATCAGCAGTGATTTTCGGGAGATACTAAATCCCGGAGGTATGCTTATGACGCAAAAATATGTTGTAAAAAGCGCAAGACAGAGTGCGCGGGTACGCGCGCGCAGGACAAACGAGTTTGTCAAAAACCCCTGCGAGGAGGAGCAGCCCGAGGAAAAACAGTCCCAGGAAGAACGCACTCTTGACCAAATCAACGAATCTGGCTCGATTATCACCTTTCACAAGGACAAAATCATCCATTGTATGACGATTATCGGTCAAATCGAGGGGCACTACATTCTCTCGCCGCAGAACAAAACCACAAAGTACGAGCACATCATTCCACTTTTGATGTCGGTTGAGGAGGACGAGCGGATTGACGGACTGCTGATTTTGCTCAACACCGTCGGAGGCGACGTCGAGGCGGGGCTCGCGATTGCCGAGGTAATCTCGGGAATGAAAAAGCCCTCTGTTTCAATAGTCCTCGGCGGAGGTCACTCAATCGGAATACCGCTCGCGGTAGCCGCCAAAAAGAGCTATATTGCCAAAAGCGCGTCTATGACCGTTCACCCTGTCCGCACAACCGGACTGACGCTCGGGGTTCCTCAGACCTTTGAATATTTCAGGCGAATGCAGGACAGAATCACAAATTTCGTTGTGGAAAACTCCGCGATTACAAAGGAACGCTACAACGAGCTTGTGCTCAACACAGGTGAGCTTGTTACCGACGTCGGTACTATACTCGAGGGAGAGGACGCGGTTGCCGAAGGGCTGATCGACGAGGTCGGAACTGTTTCCGACGCGGTTAACGCGCTGTACAATATGATAAAAAAATCAAAGAAAAAAAGCAAAAAGCAAACAAAAAGCAATCCCGGCTGATTAAAAAGCGCGGATTGTAACTTTGCCGCCTTGGGCAAAATCCCCTGCCCGGGCGAAATACATAAAGGAGTACATATTATGAGCATAATTGACGCGATAATCCAGGGCATAGTACAGGGACTGACTGAATTTCTGCCTGTTTCAAGCAGCGGACACCTCGCTATTACCCAGCACATTCTCGGCGTAAGCGGCGAGGGCAACCTGTTTTTTAACGTAATGCTTCACATTGGCACGCTTGTCGCGGTCGTTGTGTTTTACCACAAGCTGATTTGGAAGCTTATCAAGGAATTTTTCAGAATGATAAAGGACATCTTCACAGGCAAATTCAGCTGGCGCAATATGAACTATGAGCGCAACCTGATTTTTATGCTGATAATCGGACTTTTGCCGCTGTTCCTGCTCTTTATCCCTATTCCGGGAACAGATTTGAAGGTAAAGGATTTGGCGGACATTTTCTCCGAAAGTCCGGTTCTTATCGTTACGTCTGTATCGCTGCTTGTGACCAGCGCGCTGCTGTTAATCGGAATAATCTGCAACAGGCGTAATTCTCAAAAAAGCTTTAAGCACCTTGCGGGCGGCTCGTCCGAAAACGGACGCGAAAGCTACACCGTGCTCGACGCTGTTGCGGTAGGACTGATGCAGTGCGCGGCGGCGCTGTTCCCGGGACTTTCACGCTCGGGCTCAACCCTGGCAGTGGGAGAAATGCGCGGAATAAACAAGCAAAAAGCGCTTGACTACACCTTCGTGCTCGGTATTCCGTCAATCATCGCGGCAGCCTTGCTTGAGGGTATGGACGTCGTAAAAAATCCCGATTCGTTTGATGTAGAAGTCATGCCGGTTATCGTCGGAATGATTGTAGCGGCGGCAGTGGGCTACCTTGCGATTTGGATTTTCAAGTGGTTCCTAAAGACAGACAAAATGCTTGTATTTGTAATCTATACCGCGGTTGTCGGCATAACGTTTTTAGTAATCTCTGTAATAGAAATGCAAAGCGGCGTGAACCTCTTTACGGGCGCGCGCCTCACAACAAGAATTTTCGGACAGCTTGGCTGAAGCCGGTTTATTAGGATATGAAAAGATACGGGAGTTGATTTGATTGTCAGCAAAAAAGCAGACAAACAGTAAAAAGCAGACAAGCTCAAAGTCTGCAAGCTCAAAAAAGCGGTCTGCCTCGTCACAGCGTTCCGGCAGTGCAAAAAAAGCAGCGCCGCGCGGAGGGCTCAGCCCGCGCGTAAAGTCAATCTTATACATAGCGCTCGCAATCCTGTTTTTTGTGCTTGTGTTCATACCGGGCAGCAATGTATGGACGGTTACCCGCTCGTTTTTCTTCGGAATTTTCGGCTTGGGAATGTTGCTTGTACCGCCGTTTTTTGTGTACCTGTGCGTAATTAACGAAAAAGAAAAGCAAATTGCTCATTTTGGAGCTAAGGTCGCACTGTGCGTAATGATTGCTATGTTCGCCGGGGCGTTGGTTTTCGCGATTAACTGGGGCAAATACTCGAACATGGGCTACTTTGCCGCTCTCGGGAACCTCTATCTCGACTGCTTCGGCTATACAGGCTACATACCGCCTTCGTGCGGTCTTATCGGCGGAGTTCTCGGTTATCCGATTACCGTTTTGTGCGGTCAGCCCGTGGCAATTATCATTACCATTGTGCTGCTTGCGGCAATGATTTTCCTGATTACCAACCTTTCGGTAAAGGACGTTGCCAGGGCAGCTTCGCGCACCGCGAACAGGGTAAAGAGGGCGTCTGAGGAGCGCAGACAGCGCCGTCAGGAGCGCGCCGCCGAAAAGCTCGAAAGCAATTACGGCGGCGATGTAACGGACAGCGGAAGAAAGCGCGATGGCAATAAGCGCAAATCAAGCGATATTGACATTCCGATTTACATAAGCGGTCAAAAGCAGAACGCAAGCGATATTGACATTCCGCTTGACGAGCCGAAACGCCGCCGCAAGACTAAAAAGGAAGCAGTCAATACAGCCCGCGATATTGACATCGACTACACCGATTCCAACGAGAAAAACGCCGCCGACCTTGACCTTTCGGACGATTTAATCAACATCATCAACCGCGCAGGCAAGCCCTTCGGCGAGGACGCGGACACCACCGTTGAGGACATCGCCGAGGATATTACGGCGCAAAAGCGCTCAAATCATCT
>CAJOLF010000101.1 GCA_905235295.1 uncultured Ruminococcus sp.
CATCGGCACGGACAAGCTGAAAATAACGGTTAAAAATATACGGAAAGAGATTATCGAGCTTGGCGGAAGGGTTATGTTTGAAACTAAGCTTGTCGGAATACGCAACCGCGACGGCAGGGTTACGGGCGCGGTTGTTGAACAAAACAACAGGCAGTTTGTTATTGAAACGGACAACATTGTGCTCGCAATCGGTCACAGCGCGAGAGATACGTTTGAGATGCTGTACCAAAAGAATTTGCCGGTTGAAGCAAAGGCTTTTTCTGTAGGAGCAAGGATTGAACACCTGAGAGAAGAAATTGACAGAAGCCAGTACGGCGCCTTTGCGGGCAACAAGGCGCTCGGAGCGGCGAATTACAAGATGAACGTTCGCACCGCCGACAACAGGGGCGCGTACACGTTTTGTATGTGCCCTGGCGGAAGGGTTGTTAACGCTTCGAGCGAGGAAAACAGGCTTTGCACAAACGGTATGAGCGAATTTGCGCGTGATCGTGAAAATTCCAACGCTGCCCTGCTCGTCGGGGTTACGCCTAAGGATTACAAAAGCGGACATCCGCTCGGAGGAATGTATTTTCAAAGGGAGCTTGAGGAAGCGGCTTTCAGCCTCGGCGGAGGAGATTACCGCGCTCCTGTTCAGAGGGTTGAGGACTTTATCGGCAACAAAAAGTCAACAAAAACCGGCTCGGTTGCCCCGAGTATCGCGCCCGGGTACGAGCTGACGGATTTGAACCTGATTTTACCTGATTTTATCAGTGAAAACCTGAAAACCGCAATCAGGGATATGGGCAAAAAGCTAAAGGGATTTGACAATCCCGACGCGATTTTGACAGGACTTGAAACAAGAAGCTCATCGCCGATTAGAATTTTGAGAGATAATCAAAGCCTGAACTGCACAGCGCTGAAAGGGCTTTACCCCTGCGGAGAAGGTGCGGGTTACGCCGGAGGAATAATCTCCGCCGCGGTTGACGGAATTAAATGCGCGGAGGCGATTATTATTTCCGCAAAAAATAACTAAAAATAATTGATTTTAACAAGCTTTTCTGTTATAATATTTTTAATTAAAATGCTTTAAAACAGATGTTAAAAGATTTTATTTGATAATATTATCAGAATATAATAAAGAAAAATAATTGCCGCACGAAAGCGCGCGGTATTGCCTGAAAACTTTTATGGACGCTAAAGCGACGGAGGAATGGGAAAATGTACAACAAAAACCTGATTGATCTTGAGTCTATGAACGCCGAACAAATTGACAAGCTTGTGAAAAGAGCAAAGAAAATTATGCAAAACCCGGCAGATTTCAGGCACGCCTGCGACGGAAAGATACTCGCTACGCTGTTTTATGAGCCGAGCACAAGAACTCAGATGTCTTTCCAGACGGCGATGCTCAGGCTCGGCGGAAGAACAATAGGCTTTGACAACCCGATGAATTCGTCGGTCGCAAAGGGCGAAAACCTTAAAGACACAATCAGCGTTATCAGCGGGTACGCCGATATTATCGCTATCCGCCACCCTGTGGAAGGAACGGCGATGGCGGCTTCGCTGTATTCCGATATTCCCGTTATCAACTGCGGCGACGGAGGTCACCTCCACCCCACTCAAACTCTTACGGATATTGTAACGCTGAGCTGTGAAAAGGGCAGGCTCGATAACCTTAAAATCGGCGTTTGCGGCGATTTGCTCAACGGAAGAACCGTTCACTCGCTGATTAAGGCGCTGGTGAAATACAAAAACAACTCATTTACGCTTATCTCTACTCCAGAGCTTGGAGTGCCGCTTTACATTATTGATATTCTTGAAAAAAACAACTGCAAATACACGGTTTCTCACAACCTTGCCGACGCGATTTCAGACCTTGACGTGCTGTATATGACAAGAATTCAGCGGGAGAGGTTCAAAAGCGAGGAGGAATACCTTGAACAAAAGGACGTTTTTGTGCTCGATAAGAAAAAGCTTGAAAACGCGAGGGATGATATGATTATCCTCCATCCCCTGCCGAGGGTTAACGAGATTACCGTTGACATTGACGACGACCCGAGAGCGATGTACTTTAAGCAGGCTCAGTACGGAATGTACGGAAGAATGGCGCTTATTTTGCTTTTGCTCCAGGACGAGGACTTTGTATTAAAGTCAAGGGAAGTGATTGTCAGCGAGCACCGCTGCAAAAACCCAAAATGCGTTACTCAGTATGAGAATTACCTGCCAAACCACAGCTACGAAAAGCTTGGTATGCAGATGTGCGATTTCTGCGACAAGCGAATTGATTAATAACATTGATTAATAACAAGGAGGCACACTATGAAATTTAAGTTCAAAAAACCGCTTTCGGTTCTGCTTGCCGTAATGATGCTTGTATCGGCGTTCAGCTTTACGGTCAGCGCGGTTGACACCGAGACGCAAACCGCCGTTAGCGCGAAGGACTACGGTCTTTCCCCCACCATCCATGACGGAGCGATTCTGCACGCCTGGTGCTGGTCGTTCAACACCATTAAAGAGAGTCTTCCGAAGATTGCCGAGGCGGGCTTTACCTCTGTTCAGACCTCGCCGATCAGTCAGTGTCTTGTCGGCAACGGCGGCAGGCTGAAACTTAACGGCGGTTGGTATTATCACTATCAGCCGACGCTTTATACAATCGGCAACTACCAGCTTGGTACGCTTGATGAATTCAAGTCTATGTGTAGCGAAGCGGACAAGTACGGAATTAAAATTATTGTTGACGTTGTCGCGAACCACTGCTCGTGGGACTACAACGCGATTTCTTCTCAGATTAAGAATATTCCCGACGCGTTCCACCCGAACATGGAAATTGCAAACTACTCGAGCAGATACCAGGTTACCCGCGGAATGCTTTCGGGACTTTGGGACCTTAACACCGCTAATCCGTCGATTCAACAGATGATTAAAAATTACCTGAACGACTGTATTGCCGCCGGAGCCGACGGCTTTAGATACGACGCTGCGAAGCATATTGAGCTTCCGAACGAGCCTGCCGAGGGCGGCGTTGATTTTTCGAGCGATTTCTGGACAAATATTCTTGACAACGACGCAGAGTTCCAGTACGGAGAGGTTTTGCAGGGACAGGCGGACAAGTTTGCCGATTACGCGGAGCTGATGAACGTTACCGCGTCCGCTTACGGAGAGAATTTAAGAAACTCGCTTGAAAGCAACAAGCTTGCCGCAAGGGTTGTTACAAGCTATCAGTCGAGCGGAGTCACCGCCGACAAGCTTGTTACGTGGGTTGAATCGCACGACAACTACTGCAACGACAGCAGCTATCTGCACATTACAGACGATCAGGTAAGAATCGGCTGGGCGATTATCGCTTCAAAGGGCGACACCACTCCCCTGTTTTTCAGCCGTCCGAGGAACAGCAGCGCGACCAATATGTGGGGCGACGACATACTCGGAATTGAGGGCAACGGAAACTACTATCACCCCGAGGTAGTCGCTGTTAACCACTTTAGAAACGCGATGATCGGCGAGCCCTGCAACGCAGGCGCAATCGACCGAAACTACGCTCATGTATATATTCAAAGAGGAGACAAGGGCGTTGTTATTATTAACTACTCCGACAAGGACTTTGACGTTAACACGGGAACGGCTATGCCCGACGGCGACTATACCGACGAAGCCTACGGCAACAGCTATACGGTTACTAACGGAAAAATCAGCGGTACGGTAAAGGCGAACACGGTTGCCGTAATTTACAACAGAGAATCCGAGGATTACGGAATTATAGGCGACGTTAACGGCGACGGACAAATTAATGTTTTAGACTCCACGGAAATTCGGAAGTATGCCGCGCAAAAGGTTATCCTCGACGACAGACAGCTTTATGTTGCCGACGTTAACGACGACGGTTCTGTCGACGTGCTTGACGCCACTGAAATACAGAAATTCGCGGTTCAAAAAATCTCGGAATTTAAGAAAAAATAAGGCATAAGGTATCATTTTGAAAATTAAGGCATTACTGACGGCTGTTATACTGTCCGCCGTAATCATAGTCGCTCCGTTCGCGCAGAGCGAGCCTATGTTCGTGACCGAAGCGCTCAACAGCTATTCCTTGGGCTATATGAGCTGGGGCGTAAAGCATATAGGACTTGACGTTTTGCAGAAGAATTTGGAGCAAAAGGGCAATCTGCCCGAGGTCAAGGTCGCGGTTATCGACTCCGGAATTAATACAAGCAACAAATACCTCAGAAACCGTTACACAAACGACGGCTATAATTTCCTCGACAACAATACCGACGTCGAGGATACTCAAACCCACGGCACTATGGTCAGTGGTATTATCGCCGACTGTACCTCGACAAATGTAAAGGTTATGCCGCTAAAGGTTAACGGCGAATCGGGCAGCGGAAAAATGAGCGACGTTAACAGGGCTATTCACTACGCTATCTCCCATAACGCCGACGTTATCAATATGAGCCTGAGTGCCGACGACAGCAAGCATTCGCTGACTATCCTTGACGACGCGATTGAAGAAGCCGTAAGCAAGGGCATTGTAGTTGTTGTAGCAGCGGGTAACCAGTCCGGCAGCACCTCAACACGCTACCCTGCCAACAAGGACAATGTGCTGACAATTACTGCGGTTGATTCCTCAGACAAAATCGGCGAAAACGCCAACACAGGCGCTGAGGTTGACTTTGCTCTCCCCGGAGTGCTGATACTCGCGCCGTACAAAAGGATTATGATGGTTGACACGGGAACCTCCCTCGCTGCTCCCCACGCCGCCGCGGCTGCCGCATTGCTAAAAACCTGGTGCAAGCACTTAAACCAAGATCAGATTGTTGAAATATTAAAGCAGTACGCCGTTGACCTCGGTGAGGATGGCTTTGACAACACCTACGGCTGGGGTATGATTAACCTTTCCGGCTTTAACGTAAACGCAACTCCTCCTGAGCCTGCAACAGAGCCGACAACCGAGCCTACAACAGAACCTGTTGAGCCTACCACAATGCCGATGATTATCGGCGACGTTAACCTTGACGGCACTGTTGACGTATTTGACGCGGTTATGATTCAGCTTTACGCGACTGAGGCTATTACCCTTGACGATACTCAGGCTTTTGTCGCCGACGTGAATAACGACGGACATATTGACATCCTCGACGCTATGGATATTCAAAAGTTCACTGTTAATAAAATAACAGAATTTATTAAGGCAATACCGCACAATTCAGGTGTGCGGATTGCGCAGTAAGATTTTTCGTCAGAGTGTACAAATAATCAGTATGCATACTGACGTATGGATGCTGATTTTTGGGCAGT
>CAJOLF010000102.1 GCA_905235295.1 uncultured Ruminococcus sp.
AAGGACGGATTTTCAAACGCCGACCTCAGCCTGTTTACAATATCCATATACTCGGCGGAGGTGTAGTGCCTGTTCATCGCTTTAAGGGTTTTGTCGCAGCCGCTTTGGAGCGACAGGTGGAACTGGGGACAGAACTTTTCAAGTGAAGCAAGCCTTGAAATCAGCTCGTCGCTCATTTGCTCGGGTTCAAGCGAGCCGAGCCGCACGCGCTCGATTCCCTCAACCGCGCAGGCTGCTTCAACGGCGTCGGCAAGGTCAAAATCCTCTCCCGAGCCGTAGGCGGAAAGGTTTATTCCGACAAGTACAACCTCCCTGTAACCGTTACCCGCAACGGAAATCAGCTCTTTTTTTAAGCTTTCAAGCGGTTTTGAGCGCACTCTGCCCCTGGCGTATGGAATTATGCAGTAGGAGCAAAAGCGGTTGCAGCCGTCCTCTATCTTGATAAACGCGCGCGTGTGCTCGCCAAAGGAGGATACGGAAAGGTTTTCGTATGTAAAATTGCTGTTTTGATGCGGCTGAATATCAACAAGCTTTTCCTGCCCGAAAATGAACTTTTCAAGCGTGGGAACAAGCTTTGCCCTTTCTCTGTTGCCGAGAACGATGTCGCAGTTTGCGTAGTTTTCAGTATCGTCGGGGAAAGCCTGGGGCATACAGCCGGTGAGGACGATTATTCCGTCAGGGTTTTCGCGCCTGATTCTGTTTATCAGCTTGCGGTTTTTGCTGTCGCTGACTGACGTTACGGTGCAGCTGTTTACTATAATAATATCGGCGTGGTTTTTGTCCTCGGACAAAGCGTAGCTGTTCCTGAGCAAATCCTCGCGCATTGCCTGAGATTCGTATTGGTTGACCTTGCAGCCGAGCGTGTGTATTATAAAAGTTTTCATATTATGTAACCTTTTTGTATATGATGTCAATTTTATATTAATTTGTTGTTTATGATTGAAAGTTGTTTGAAATAGTGATATAATTTAGCTCGTAACAAAGCCCGACGCAAGCCCGCTTGACATCGGTGATTGGTTGTATCATAAATTAAGATTATTTTGAGGTGAGCGTATGTTTTCTATATCCGTATTCGCTGACAGCAAAAACGCGTTGATGGATATTTTTAATACACTGTCAAATTATAAGCAAAATATCCTGATTAAAAACGGCGGGTGTACGGTTGACGCTCACTCTTTAATCGGCGTACTTTCGCTGGATACAAGCAAACCGATTGAACTGGTTATGGACAATAAACCCGATAACAGCTTTATTGAGGCTGTTTCCAAATTTGTTCCCGCCACAGCGAAAATTTAACGGAAATTTTATTTAAGCCCTATGACCTTTGTCACAGGGCTTTTTTTATTGAAAAATGTTACGTTTTGCCGCGCCGAATTTATACTCGCAGACGGAATTTTAAGAATTTTTGTCTACAACGTGGAAATTTTTGAGGTTTCCTGTTTTTTCGCTGCGCTTATCAAGCTCGGCAAGAACGTCGTCAAGCTCTATTCCCTGGTCTACCATCATCACGGTGAGGTGGTAGATTAAATCCGCGATTTCGAACACGGTTTCTTTATTGTCGCCGTTTTTGGCGGCGATGATTGTTTCGCCGCATTCCTCCGCGACCTTTTTCAGGATTTTGTCAATACCCTTATCGAGCAGATAGCACGTGTATGAGCCCTCCTTGGGGTTATCTCTCCTGTTAATTACGGTGGCGTAAAGCGCAGCCAAAACCTCTTTGTCGTTCATAATTAATCCCTCTCAAATATTTTAGTATAAAAGCAGCTGTGATTCCCCGTATGACACGCCGCTCCTGTTTGCTCGACGATTACGAGCAGGGTGTCGTCATCGCAGTCGGAATACATCTCGATTACCTTTTGAAGATGCCCCGAGGTGGCGCCTTTGTTCCAAAGCTCTTGGCGGCTTCGCGACCAAAACCACGTGTAGCCTGTTTCAAGAGTTTTTTGCAGGCTTTCGCGGTTCATATACGCGAGCATAAGAACTTCGCCTGTGGATTTTTCCTGCACTACGGCGGGAATTAAGTCTGATTTTACAAAAAATTTATCTAAATTCATATTTTCCCTTAAATTACAGTTGTCATTTCTATTGCCTGTCTTAAATCGAGCGAACCGCTGTATATTGCCTTGCCGCAGATTGCTCCGAACACATTTAAATCGGACAGGCTGATTATATCTTTGAGAACCGCTACGCCGCCGCTTGCGATGATATTACAGCTTACGCTGTTTACAAGGTCGTTAAGCCTGCTGAGGTTAGGTCCCGAAAGCGTGCCGTCGCGGTCAATATCGGTAAAGACAATTGTCCTTACGCCGACATCCTCCATACGCTTTGCAAGCTCAATGTAGTTTATATCTGAATTATCAAGCCAGCCTTCTGCTCTGACCATTCCGTCCTTGGCGTCGATTCCGACGATAATTTTGTCGCCGAAATTCTTTACTGCGTCGATTACGAATTGCTGGTTTTTGACCGCGGCAGAGCCGAGAATTACCCTGTTGATTCCCTTTGAAAGGTAATACTCGACAGCGTTCATATCGCGGATTCCTCCGCCGACCTCAACAAGCAGCCCCGAAGACCTCGCAACGTCAGCGATAAGCTCGGCGTTAACAAGCTTAGCGTCCTTGGCGCCGTCGAGATCGACCATGTGCATCCACGTCGCTCCGGCGTCGGCAAAAAGCTTTGCCGCGTCATACGGAGAGGACGCGACCTGCTCGGCTGTTGAATAATCGCCCCTGAACAGGCGTACCGCCTTGCCGTTCTTGATGTCAATAGCAGGTAAAATATACAATTAAAGCACTCCTTTTGTAGAAAGCGGTTTACCAGACGAATTTTGAGCCACTGCCGCCTTCAGCGCGTGAGCCACAGCCTTGAAAATAGCTTCGGTAATGTGGTGAGAATTATCGCCGTAAAGGGATTTGACGTGCAAAGTAATCTGCGCGTTATTGGCGAGCGCACGCATAAACTCTACCGTGAGAGCGCAATCGTAGTCGCCGCAGGTATCCTGAGGAAATTCAGCGTCAAATACCAACAATGGTCTGCCGCTTACGTCTGCGGAAGCGAACGCGAGGGCTTCGTCCATAGGAACAAAAAAGCTGCCGAAGCGTTCGATTGAGCTTTTGTCGCCGAGCGCCTCGCAAAACGCCTTGCCAAGGACGATTCCAACGTCCTCAACGGTGTGGTGACCGTCTACTTCAAGGTCGCCCTTGGACTTTATTTCCAGTCCAAAACCGCCGTGAGTGGCAAAGGAATTGAGCATGTGGTCAAAAAACCCTATTCCCGTGTCGATTTTTACATCTCCGCCGTCAAGATTTAGCTTTAGATTAATGTCTGTTTCTTTTGTTTTTCTGTTGATTTCGGCAGTTCTCATAGTTCACCTCTGATAAAACTGATTTATCGCTTTAAGAGCTTCGTCCACCTCAAAATCCGTACCCGCGGTAATTCTGAGGTATTCTCCCATAAGGCGGACAACGATTGATTGCTCCTTTAGGTAGTTCCAAATTTTTGCCGAGTCGGGGGTTTTTACAAAAACAAAATTCGCAACGCTCTCAATCGGCTTAAAGTCCGGAACTCTTTTGGAAATATCCGCTAATCCATTATACAGCTTTTCGCGCGATAAAACAATCGCTTTTTGTCTGTTTTTTAAATATTCCTTATTTTTATATATTATTTCGCCTGCCGCCTGTGAAAAGGAATTGACGTTATACGGCGACTTGACGGCTTTTATTGCCGAGGAAATAGTTTTATCGGCAACCGCGAACCCAAGTCTCAGAGCCGCTGAGCCTACCGCCTTTGACGCGGTTCGCAGGATAATAAGGTTAGAATAATTTTCAACCTCGTCAAGCAGGGTTTGATTCCAAAAATCCATATAGGCTTCGTCAAGAACAACAAGCGAATTAACATTGGTGACAAGCCTTCGGGCGTCATCGGCGGAAATTCCCCTTCCCGTGGGGTTGCAGGGATTGGAGAAAATCAGCAGCTTTATGTTGTCGCGGTTCACCTTGTCTATCAGCGCGTCAACGTCGATGTCAAGGCTGTCGTTTTTTATAAAAGACTCGCACTGAACCTCGCAGATTGACGAATAGAAGCTGTACATTGAAAAATCGGGAGATACGACAAGCATTTTGTCATTTTTTTCAAGAAAAGCGGATTCTATCAGGCAAATAAGCTCGTCCGAACCGTTGCCAGCCGTAACAAGCGCGGGATCTAACGAATAAAAATCCGCGAACGCCTTGATTACCCCTGACGCCAAAGGGTCGGGATAGCGGTTAAAGGGCATTTCGTCAACAGCTGCCTTGATTTGCCGCTTGATTTCTTCCGGCAAATCTACAGGGCATTCGTTTGCGTCAAGTCTGATTTTATATGTGCCGCTGATTGGCTCGTAAGGAACCAAATCAACAAGCTTTTTGTTTAGCTGATAACTCATAAAATCATCCTGTCTCAGTCAAGATTAAAGCGAACTTTGATTGAATTCGCGTGGGCGGTCAAGCCCTCGGTTTCGGCAAAACGGATTACGTCCCGCGCGTCATTTTTGAGGGCGTCCCCGGTGTAATAGATAAAGCTTGATTTTTTAATAAAGCTGTCTACCGAAAGCGGAGAAAAGAACCTTGCCGTTCCGCTTGTGGGAAGCACGTGATTGGGTCCCGCAAAATAATCGCCGAGCGGTTCGGGGCTGTAATTCCCGAGGAATACGGAACCCGCGTTGTCGAGCTTGCCGACATATTCCATTGGATTTTCGCAGCAAACCTCAAGGTGCTCGGGCGCGAGCTCGTTAGCGAACTCTATTGCCTGCTCCATATTACTGCACACAATAATCGCGCCGAAGTTGTCGATAGAGGATTCTATAATATCTTTTCTGCTGAGCTTTTGCTTTTGAAGGTCAAGCTCGGCTTTTGTTTTTTCCGCGATTTCCGCGCTGTCTGTGAGGAGAATAGCGGAAGCGAGCTTGTCGTGCTCCGCCTGGCTCATAAGGTCGGCGGCGAGGAATTTGGGGTTAGCGGATTTGTCCGCGATAATCAAAATCTCGCTGGGACCCGCAATCATATCAATGTCAACAGTTCCGTAAAGGAGCTTTTTTGCCGTGGCAACAAAGATGTTGCCGGGGCCTACGATTTTGTCAACCTTAGGCACGCTCTGCGTTCCGTATGCCATAGCGGCTACCGCCTGCGCTCCGCCCATAAGGAAGATTCTGTCTACCCCCGCGATTTTGGCGGCGGCGATTATGTTCGGGTTCGGCGTGCCGTCCTTCTGCGGAGGAGTGCACATTAC
>CAJOLF010000103.1 GCA_905235295.1 uncultured Ruminococcus sp.
TATATGAGGAAAGAGTTAGGCAATTACTTATACGAGAACGGTACAGTACTCAGGAGAGGCATAAACACCCCATATATATTAAACCCTAAAACCAACGGTTACGATAGTGTAGAAACCGACGATATACTGGACTTTGTATACGAAACTGGAAGCTTTGAACCAAATACTATACATACCGACGACATAGAGAAATCTTTAGGTTTCATAAGTGAAAGAATACAGCCAAGTTACAATATTGTTAAGTTTAAGAACTGTTTATATGATATGGAAAACTTTACCATAATTGAAACTCAGGACAAACCAATACTTACACTTACCGAAGTACAGTACAATTATAACCCAAAAGCTAAAGGTAAATTAGTAGTAGAATTTCTGGAAAGCTCCCTAAAACAACCTAACGATACAGAGGAGGACATACAAGAGCGAGTAACTGGAGTTTACGAAATGATAGGGTATTTACTCACTAGTGGAAACCCTAAATTTGCTTGGTTTATTATTTCAGGTATTGGAGGAGCTGGTAAAGGAGTACTCACTAGGTTAATAGTTAGTATATTCGGAACTCAAAAAGTAGGAGATTTGAAACTCCAGCAACTTACACCAGATAATAAGTTTGCAACCTCACACTTGGAAAACAAACAGATTAATATTGTAAGAGATAGCCCAAAAACTCCTCGTCAAAAATCCCCTTTGAACGCAGGTACGCGATATCGTCCTCGTCAAAGTGAAGCTCCTTGATATATTCGATAAGCTGCTCCAGCCCCGCGGCAATCGCGAAGCCGCCGTTGTCGGGAACCTTGCGGAAAAACACGTCAAAGTACACCGTTCGCTTGTAAAAACCGTTCTTAAAATAGCCGTTCGACATTGTAAACTCATAAAAGTCGCACAGCATAGCCATATTTTCTTTTTTCATAGCACGCCTCCGCCGATATTTTTGGTCTATAAAACATTTTATCAGTGCAGGGGGAGTTTGTCAATAAATATGGACTTAAACTCTTATCTCAGAGCGTAGGAAGCAATTAACTGTCCGATTTGAACTACATCGCTGTGACCTGTAAACTCAAAGCGAACATTACCCAATCCGCTGAACCACAAATCAAGCTCAGCATCAAGGTCTAACACGCCTGCGGTTTCAACAGAAAACGCGGATATTTTTGCATAAGGCAGTGACGTATAATCTTTCTTTTTTCCCGTCACACCCTGAACGTTAACAGAAATAACACGTTTGTTAGTAAAAATTACATAGTCACGAATACCTCTATATGCAGACAAAACGCTTTCTCCCTGAATCAGCAAGCCTTGTACCATATTAAATCCATCCTGCGGATTTACCTGCTTTAGCTTAAAAAAAGCTCCGTTATTAAAATCTATCATTTTATTACCCCTGATTGTTTTTGATACACAACCCGAAATATTCTATTCAATTTCGGATAACTTTTTCAATATTCTTGCGTTAACCTCTGTATAATAACTCAAATCTGCCATAGACAAACTGTCTTGGTCTACATTGTTAAGCTTGTCAAAATAATCCATATACTTTTTCATATATTCGGTATACTCAGTCAAAAGCGTTAAATCGCTCGGATTATCATTGTACTTTTTCATAAACTCAATATACTCGTCAAAGAACGCCTCGTAGCTGTCCATCGTTTCCTTAAAGCTCGCGCTTACAGAGCCTGAGTCGGATTTGCTCTCTGATTTGCCCTCTGATTTGCTGCTCTCAACTTTACTTTCTGCTTTACTTTCTGCCTTACTCTCCGCTTTGCTTTCTGCTGCTTTTTTTGTATAATAAGTAATTACGATTTTTGCGTCAATCGGCGCGCTGCCAATATAATCATTCTCTCCGTCAATTGAAATCTCTTTTACCGTATTTTCCGTTTTGCCGTTATCCTCAAACGCTCTGGTAGTAATATTTGTAAAGCCTTCCTTCTCGAATTGCGTAATTGCGTCCTCATAATTATATTCATTACTTTTTAAATCATATTTATCTATCGGAGGATAAGCTTCTTTCACGCAATGATAGTGAATTAATATTTTTATATTCGACATTGCTTTGTCGCCTTTTTTAAAAGTTGTATTTCCGTCAACCGAAACATCATTAACTGTTTCGTTCAGTTTATCCGTACTGCTCGATAAATCGTTCAGACCGCTATAATCTGTTTGCTCAAAACCCGCATCATAAAGCATCTGATATAACGTCATATAATTCATTTTTAACGCTTCATCGCTCGAGACAGGCAAGGTTAGTTCTTTTGGCGCTTCGGTTGTTTCCTCGGTCATTTCAACAATCGCGCTGATCGGCTCAGCTTTATTCGAATTGGATGCAGCGGAACTTGTTATACAATACGGAATAATCAGAATAAACCCGGCTATCATAAGCAGCGTAGGCAAATATTTTATTTTTGTTTTAATAATTCCTCTGCGGGTTATCACCGAAGCTACAAACAATAATACCTGTACAAGCGCGATTATTCCTGCCAAAACCCCGAGAAAGTTTTTGGCAGATATAAAGCTAAGCAACGAAGCGCAGCCGCATAAAGCCGCAAAAATAATCGAAATCACTCCAAACGCGCCGAACCTGTAGCTGCGCTCCATTTGCTCTTCCGCAAGCTTACGCTCTTTTTCATCTTCTCTTTCCCATTTTTTATACTCGGTTTGCTGTTTGATTTTCTCAACCGCAACAGTATCGCTGTCTTTAATTAATTCCTTAGAACCACAGTACGGACACACTAACACTTCGTTTTCGCTTCCTGCAACAAGCGTTCCGTTGCACGAACGGCACCTGAGTGTTATTGTTTCGTTTTTTTGATTGTTGTTAACCGGATTTCCGCAGACAGTGCAAAAATTTGCGCCGTCCGCTATGGGATTACCGCATTTTTCACAGACTGACATAAATTTGCCTCCTTTTCAATTAATAGCATTAGTATAACATATATTCATAATTTACGCAAGTGCGTATACGCAAAAGCGTAAATTATTTTACAATATTTTTGAGGTGATGCTATGAGCGTCAAGGATACTGTAGCCGAACGCTTCAGGGAGCTGTGCGGTGAAAGGAGAATCAGCCTTAACGAACTTGCGACGCGCTCCGGTGTTACTCCTTCCACCGCATACAGTATGATGGACAAAAATCGCAGAGATATATCCGTAATTACCGTCAAAAAATTTTGCGACGGTCTTGATATAACTCTCGGCGAATTTTTTTCAACTCCCGCGTTCGATAATTTGGAACAGGAAATCGAATAACCAAAAAAAGAGTAACCCTGTGTTATATCATACAGGATTACTCTTTTTATTTGGTCTGCTGACAGCAGACAAATTTAAATTTTTTTATGTTATACTATGCTTAAACAAAAATACGATTGAGTTTTTTATTAAGACGGTATCAAATCGGCACCATATCATAATAAGCTTGTAATTTCCTGAGCGGCAAACATCAGCAAAATTCCGAAGAAAATACTTGCCGCGCCGAGGATTTTGAGAACGTATTTTCCGTTTTGAGGGTTGTCGGGATTGATTTTTTCGGACAGCCGGAACATATCGCCGAAAAGAATATACGGCAGCGCCGTCCAAAACACCAGCAAATCAACGCTGAGAGTGCCCTGCTGGATTTTGGTTTCCAACGAATACTTCGCGAATAAAGGAATCGAGTTTATTTCAACAAGAACCCATAAGCACCACATAATGATGAAAATTACGGTCAAAATTTTCGGTAAAACGTGGTTGCTTCTAAAGCCCGGCAAGGGCTGCATAGGTCTGCGGCTGTTAATTATCCTGCCCTGCAAAACCTTTTTCAGCTCCGCGGCGGAGCGGTAACGCTTGTTCTCGTCAATTTCTATGCACTTTTGGATTACGGTGGTCAAAGCACCCTGATACATCTGTTCATTCGGAAGCTTTCCCGTGAGCAGGTAATTGAGCAGCACTCCGCAGGCGTAAATATCCGCTTTTCCGCTCGTCTGCGAAAAGCCGAACTGCTCGGGCGAGGCGTAGCCCGCCGTACCCATAACCACAGTGTCCTTGCTTTGCAGGGGCTTAATAAGGCGTGTGATACCGTAATCAATAATCTTTACCTTGCCGTAGTTGTCAATAATAATATTTTCGGGCTTAATATCTCTGTGGACAATCCCGTTTTGATGCAGCGCGGAAAGTCCGTCGCAGATTTGGCAGAGGATGTTCTTTGACTCACTGACGGTGTAGGGACGGATATTTTTAACATTGTATTCGAGCGTAGTGCCGTTTACATACTCGCATATACTCACGCAGATTCCGTCGCGAACGTTGACGTCATAAACCTCCATAAGGTTTGGTTGGCGCACCGAACAAAGCCTGCTCAAAACAGGATAGCTGTCTATTGAGGACAGCCTTCTAACCATAAGCTGACCTGTGAGGTTGTTGCGAACCAAATCTACGTTTTTGTGAATGTGGGCAACAAAAGAAAAATCCCAAAGCTGAGCCGCGCTAAGCTGCATATTGACCTCCGGCATAAAAATTGATAAACTAAAGGCAGTAAATATTTTATCATAAAAAGCAGAAAAAAGGAAGATGAAAATGAAAAAGAGCACCGATGACCTGATGAAAATTCTTAGAAGCAAGGACGATGTGGACGATTATTTTGATGAATGTGACAACGAAATATTCTTCGGCGGTCTGTCCGAGCTTATCAACTATTTTATGGCTAAAAAGGGCTTGGAGAAAAATTCCGTCGTAAAAAAATCCGGGCTGTCACGCGGCTACGCCTATGAGATAATTAACGGAAAATCAGACAAGGTTTACTCGCGCGACAAGGTGATAATGATGTGCTTCGGGCTTGAGCTCACCGTTGACGAGGCTCAGCAGATGCTTAAAAAAGGCGGCTACGCGCCGCTGTACGCGAGGGATACCCGCGATTCAATCATAATTTTCTCAATAGAGCATAAAATCTCCGTAATCAATACCAACATCAAGCTCGCTGAATACAACCTTAACGAGCTTAAATAAAGAGGAACTCTAACAGAGAAAGAGAGAAGAGAGGGAAAGAGAAAAAAGAGAAACGATATTTTTCTTCCTCTTATTCTTTTTCTTATTCTTATTGGCTGCAAATGCATGCAATTGCATACAATTGCAGAAGCTTTATACTATTGTAACGATTTGCGGAGTTCGTCAGCAAATGCAGTTAAACGCAGCCAAACGCGGCCAAACGCAAGCAGTTGCATACAATCGCGTTTTATTAAATAAATACCGCTATGGAACCGAATTGGACTCTGGACTCCATAGCGGTTTTTTTGTTTATTTATCTGCCGGTTTTTTTGCTCTCGGGTATTTTTTGAGCAGCTCGCGCAAATCGTAGGGCGTTTCCTGATATACAAAGTAGTTGAGCCAGTTTGTATATAGCAGAGTGGCGTTGCTGCGCCAAACCATCGGCGGCGTTAATGAAGCGTCGTCGTTCGGGAAATAGTTGTACGGCAGGTTCGGGTTGATTCCGTTGCTGCGGTCGCGGTAATATTCGTTCGCGAGCGTTTCGCGGTCATACTCGGCGTGACCTGTGACGAACACCTGACGTCCTGTTTTGCTGCTGATAACGGACGGTCCCGCCTTTTCGCTGAGCGCCAAAAGCTCAAGCCCCGGCTGCTTTTTAATGTCCTCCGCGTTTACGGTGGTGTAGCGCGAATGAGGAATCAAAAACTCGTCGTCAAAGCCGCGCATAAGCGGATGCAGGGGTTTAAGAACCTTGTGGGAATAAATGCCGCTCAGCTTTTCATCAAGCTGATGCTTTCGGATTCCGTAGTGATAATACAGAGCCGCCTGGGCGCCCCAACAGATGTGAAAGGTGGAATAAACGTTGTGTTTTGACCACTCCATAATCTCGCAGAGCTCGTCCCAGTAGTCCACCTGCTCAAAGTCGAGCTGTTCAACAGGCGCGCCTGTGATAATCATACCGTCAAAGGTCTGATCCTTTACCTCATCAAAGGTCTTATAAAACGTTGTGAGGTGGTGCGGAGAGGTATTTTTTGATGTATGCGTCGCCATCTGCAAAAGCTCGATGTCAACCTGCAGGGGGCTGTTGCCGAGCAGACGCAAAAGCTGGGTTTCCGTGGCGATTTTTGTAGGCATCAGATTGAGAATCAAAATCCTGAGCGGACGGATGTCCTGCTTCAGCGCGACCTCGTCCGGCATGACAAAGATATTCTCGCTTTCGAGCACCTTTATCGCAGGCAAATTTTTCTGAACCTTAATCGGCATACATATCTCTCCTTTCTTTACGTAATAGATAATTGATAACGGCAAATTATCCGTTATCAATTCTCAATTTTTAATTAATACTGCTTTCCCCAGTAGACCATGTGCTTGGCGGGCTTGCCGCAGCAGACGCAGGTGTCGGCAAGGTGCTCCTCCTCAAAGGGAATACACCTGCTCTTTACTCCGCCGGTTACGTCCTTGAGCTTGTCCTCGCACTCGCTGTCGCCGCACCACATCGCCTTGATAAATCCGGGCTTGTTCTTCGCGGTATCGACAAATTCCTCAAAGCTTGTCGCGGTAAAAGTCTTTTCCTCGGTGTTTTTCGCGGCTCTGTCATACATATCGCTGTGGATTGTGACAAGCAGGTTTTCGATATATTCCGTGAGTCCGTCGAGGGAAACAAACGCTTTTTCGCGGGTGTCCCGCCTTACGACAACGCACTGGTTCTTTTCAATATCCTTGGGACCGATTTCCACCCTGACGGGTACGCCCTTCATCTCGTATTCCGAGAACTTCCAGCCGGGAGCGTGGTCACTGTCGTCAAGCTTAACCCTAAAGCTCTTTTCAAGCTCGGCTTTAAGCGAATACGCCTTGTCAAGAACGCCCTCCTTGTGCTGGGCAATCGGGATTATCGCGACCTGAATCGGCGCAATCTTGGGCGGAAGCACAAGTCCGTCGTCGTCGCTGTGAACCATAATCAGCGCGCCGATCATACGGGTAGAGGTTCCCCATGAGGTCTGGTGCGGATAGTGAAGCTTGTTGTCCTTGCCCGCGTAGGTGATGCCGAAGCTCTTTGCGAAGCCGTCGCCGAAGTAATGCGAGGTTCCGCCCTGGAGAGCGACGCCGTTGTGCATCATCGGCTCAATAGTATAGGTTGCCTCCGCTCCCGCGAATTTTTCCTTTTCCGTCTTTTGACCGACAACCGCGGGAATCGCGAGGGTTTCTTTATAAAAATCGCTGTAAACCTTTAACATTCTGAGGGTTTCTTCCTTGGCTTCCTCGGCGGTGGCGTGCATTGTGTGCCCCTCCTGCCACAAAAACTCCGAGGTGCGCAAAAACGGACGGGTTGTTTTTTCCCATCTTACCACGCTGCACCACTGGTTATAGAGCTTGGGAAGGTCGCGGTAGGTTTTGATTACCTTTTTGTAGTGGTCGCAGAAAAGCGTTTCGGACGTAGGTCTTACCGCCAGACGCTCGGTGAGCTTTTCCTGTCCGCCGACCGTTACCCACGCGCACTCGGGAGCGAAGCCCTCAACGTGATCCTTCTCCTTTTGAAGCAGGCTTTCGGGGATAAACATAGGCATATAAACGTTCTCGTGCCCTGTCTGCTTAAAGCGCCTGTCCATATCCGCCTGCATAAGCTCCCAAATCGCGTAGCCGTAAGGACGGATTACCATGCAGCCCTTAACGCCCGAGTAATCGACAAGCTCGGCTTTTTTTACAATGTCAGTGTACCATTTTGCAAAGTCCTCGTCGCGGCTTGTGATAGCCTCGACCATTTTTTTGTTATCTGCCATATTTTTCCTCCAACACGAGATAATATAGTCGCCAATCGTGAATCGCGCGGTTTTGCCCGCAGATTCGTAACATTTCTATTATACTATAAATTAATCTTTTGTCAATCGGAAGCAACGGCAAAAAGCACGGCAGGCGCAATCTATTTTCTTATGATTTTCCGCGCGGCAAAAATCAGGGGCGGAATTTCTCCGCCCCGAATTATTTTTACTCCGCTTATTGCGCTTCTATTCCGTCTGTTCTGATGATAAACTCAACCTTGCTGTCCGTTCCGTCGGCAGCTCCGCTGTAGGTCTTATAGTTATCCGATACGCGCTTGATTTCTTTAAGCCTGCTGACAACGGGCTTGAAGTCGCTGTCAACGGCGTTTTTGATTTTGTCAATGCCCTCGGCTTTAAACTTCTTCATACCGTCGTCAAGCTGCATTGACGCGTCGTTAAGCTGCTGTATTCCGTCAATCAGAACGGGCGTTGAGTCCTTAATGGCAAGGATTCCGCCGAAGAGCTGAAGCGCGCCAGAGTTAACGTTGCTCGCTCCGCTTGAAAGCTGAGCCGCTCCGCTTTTAAGCTGAGAAGAACCGTCTCTGAGCTTGTCGGCGCCCTGCTTTAGCTCTCCTGTGCTGCTTCTGAGCTTCGACGCGCCGTAAGCGAGGTTGCTTGATCCGCTTTTAAGAGAATCCGCGCCGCCCAAAAGCTGCCGCGCGCCGCTGTTCGCCTGATCAACGCCTTTGGTATAGCTCAGTATTCCCTGATAAAATGTATTGTAGCTGTCGAGCTGGACTTTTAGGGCTTCGAGTGACTTTCTGCCCGCCTCTGCCTTGGCAACGCCCTCGGCAATCTGCGACTGAACCTCCTCGCTCTGCATATTCTCCTCAATCAGCTCTGCAATTTTCGCCTCGGTGTTCGCGTCAATTGTGCCCTGCATAGCGCTCATCTGAGCAGCCACGCCCGAGCTTACCGCCGTCTGAACATTCTCGTCAATCGCGCCCGCGGCAACCGCGGCTTCGTATTCGTCCGCGCTCATTTCGATTCCCGCCGCGGCGAGAACACCCACTGTTACCTGCTTCCTTACCTCTGCCTCAACCGCCTGGGCGATTACGTCGCGCTGGCTGTTTACGGTGGCGGCTACGGTCTTGTAGGCTGTGTCATAAGCGAGCTTCTGCGCGCTCTCGGTATCGAGCGAGCCGATAAGCTCCGCGAGTACCGAACTGTAGTTTTCTATTGTCAGCGCGGGAGCGGTGATTCCCGCTGCCGCAATCTGTGAATTTGCTGTTGAAAGCAGGGTGTCAAACACCTGCTTCGCTCCTGTGTTAAGCTCCGCGCTGTTGGCGGAAAACCTCAACGCCGATATCCTGATGATCCTCACCGCGGTCGACAAGGTGAAGATCCACTTCGGCAAGCCCGACGAACGCAGTCTTGACAGCATGAGCCTTGACGAGATTCAGCGCTATTTCGCCGACGGCGAGTTTGCCGAGGGCAGTATGCTGCCCAAGGTGGAAGCCTGCGCGCGGTTCGTCAAAGCCGATCCCGGCAGAAAGGCGATCATCGCCGCGCTGGATCAGGCGGGAGACGCGGTCAAGGGGAACGCGGGAACAGTCGTTTTTGGTGGATAGTGAATGGTGAAAGGTGAAGGGTGTTGGGAAAGTCTGACGGCTTTTGGATTCAATAACAGCATATAACAGAAATGCTCACGACTCTTTGTCAGCCGTGAGCATATTTTTTGGGAATTTGTATGTCATTGTTTTGATCGCTGATTCCTCGAAAAAAATTATCAATCGGGGGAGGGCAGAGCCCTCCATCAACCCTTCACCCTTCACCAACCAAAGCGCCCCTGCAATACTTTGCCCTCAGTGCCTTGATATCGCCGCCGAGGTAGATTGCTCTCTCCAAGCGCTCCTGCAGGCTCAACTCCTGCGGATGGGGGAGGAGGCTGTCGTCGATGATGACCGCGTCACATTCATAGCCCTCTTCAAAGGAGCCGACCTTGCCGAAGAA
>CAJOLF010000104.1 GCA_905235295.1 uncultured Ruminococcus sp.
ATGATGGACGCGTGCGAGATATTCCCCGCCGAATCCATCGACCTTGAGGGAATCAAAAGCTTTGAGGACTACAATGTTGACGAGTCGCTTTTGTGCGGAATAGCGATACTTAAAGAGGCTCAAAATCCGCTTGCCAACGCCTTTGACTCCGTTATTAACGAAACCAAAGAAAATCTGCCCGAGGTAGAAAGCGTGCTTTATGAGGACGAGCTGGGACTGGTTGGCTGGATTAACGGCGAACGGATTTTGGTCGGCTCGCGCAACCTTATGGAAAAGTACAGAGTTGACACTCCCGACTCCGATTACGAGGAAAAATACACCTCTAAGGGCAGCCAGATTACATACCTGTCACGCGCGGGCAGGCTCGTCGCGATGATAGTTACAAAATACCACGCCGACCCCGAGCTAAAGGCAGAGCTGCAAAGGGCGGAGGCGAACGGAATCAGCTTCCTTATCAGAACCACGGACTACAATATCACGGACGAGCTGATTGCTAAGCTTTACAACCTTTTCTACCGCAGTATCAAGGTTTTGCCCACGGGCTTAGGCAACGTGCTCAAGGAGGCTCAGAGCGTTACCGAGGAATCCTCGCGCTCCTACCTTATCACACACGGCAAGGCTTCGTCGCTCGCAAGGGCGGTTTCGGGCAGCGTAAAGATAAAGAGCAATATTTCTCTCGCGATTATAATTCAGCTTGTTTCCGTTATCCTCGGTATTCTCGTTGCTTCAACGCTTTCGCTGTATGCGGGCGTTGAGGTTATGGGCTCGCTCGAGGTACTGATTTACTCGCTGTTTTGGGCAGCCGCCGCGATTTTGGCTCCCGCAATTCAAAAGCCATAGGTCAGGAGGAAACCGTTATGAAAATAGCTCCGTCGCTTTTGTCCTGCGATTTTTCGCGTATGGGACAGGAGCTTGAACGAATGGACAAAGCAGGCGCGGACTGGATGCACCTTGACATTATGGACGGTCACTTTGTTCCCAACATAACCTTTGGCGCGCCGGTAATCAGGTGCGTAAGGAAATACACCGACAAGCCGTTCGACGTTCATCTTATGATCAGCGAACCGCTGAGGTATATTGACGATTTTGCGGACGCAGGCGCGGACATAATCACCTTTCACGTTGAATCCGACTCCGACATTGACAAAACGATTGAGAAAATCAAGTCGCGCAATATAAAGGCAGGGCTTGTAATCAAGCCGAAAACCCCTGCGGAGGCGGTATTTGATTACCTTGACAAAATCGACCTTGTGCTTGTAATGACGGTTGAGCCGGGCTTTGGCGGACAAAGCTTTATGGCTGATATGCTGCCGAAGGTAAGGGCAATCAAGGAGGAGTGCAGGCGCCGTGGCATAGATATGCCCGTAGAAGCCGACGGCGGAATCGGCGCGGCGACAATCGCTCAGGCAGCCGCGGCAGGCGTTGACGTCTGCGTAGCGGGAACAGCCGTTTTCAAGGCTGACGACGCCGCAAAGGCGATTGCGGAGTTGCAGTCTTACTGATTATTTTATTTTAGATTAACATAATGATTATTTATCTTCTATTCATAATAATAAAGAATATATTTATATGTAAATATCTTATTGAAAAGAAAATCAAAACAAAAAAAGTATTGGTGTTATTATCTGTAAGTGTTACGGTTTCTGAAATCATTGGATACTTTTTTATGTGTTTAATGTTTTCTTTATTTGCAAAAAAAAGTGGTGTATTAGAATATTACCCCAATTTTTTCTGTGTTTTAGATGTGAGCCTTACTTATTATAGTTGGATTGCACTTTCAGGATTTATTGTTTCTATTACAATAAGTTTAATTTCAACAATATTATTAAAAACAAGAATTAAAGAAATAAGTACAAAAAAAGTATTATTAATTGTTTTTCTTTGTGCTCCTTACTCATTCTTTTTTTCCTTGTTTTCACCTATTGTTTTAGATCCTTTTATTTCACAGATGTTTCTTGTCTTTATAATTATTCCTTTTTTATATTTTTGGGGAATGATTGAATTGATATATAGAATACATTTTAGAAAAGATAAAGATATTATTGATTATAGAAGCAGAACACATATATGTGTATTCCTTTCAGAAATGATTGGTTTATTCACTATATTTCTAATGGGAATTGATAAATTAGTTTTTGGAAGTCTTTGGGAGCGATTTTTTATATTGTTTTCTGGCATTATTGTTTCAAGTATTCTAAACTTTGTATTTTTATTCTTTATAGTATTTAAAAATCATTTTCATACAAAAAAATATCATATAGATTTTATTCTACTATTATTATTTTCGACTCCGATTATTTTTTTATTTCCTAAAGAATTTTTAATGGCATTATAATAATAATTAAATCTTCCTTTGATTATTAAGTGCTTTTATAAAAGTAACAGTCAAACTCTTAAAAATTTAGGCAAAAAATTGCAGGGTTCAGTCAGAACTGAGCCCTGCATTTATTTTGTGTTTGAACGCATAATCCGGGTGTGCGGCGTTCCTTTAATTTTATTTATTTCTGCATAAAGAACTCGTAAAACGCCCTGTACGCCATATACACGTCGGTTTTTGAGACTATCTCGAACGGAGCGTGCATTGACAGCACGGGAACGCCGAGGTCGATTACGTCAACGTTCATATTAGCGACGTACTTGGCGATTGTTCCGCCGCCGCCGAGGTCAACTCTGCCCAGCTCGCCGATTTGCCATACAATGCCGTTTTTCTCCAGCAGCGAGCGAATCTTGCCCATATACTCCGCCGAAGCGTCCGAGGTGTCGTACTTTCCGCCGTGACCGGTGTACTTTGAGATTACAACGCCGCCGTTAATAAAGCAGCTGTTTTTCGCCTCAAACGCGGAGGCGTAGGTCGGGTCAAACGCCGCGTTGACGTCTGCCGAAAGGCAGGTGCTCTTTGAAACCGCACGGTAGCCCTCTACCCCGTCAAGCTTTGCGAGGTCGTAGATAAAGTAGCGCAAAAAGTCGCTCTGCATACCCGTGTTGCCGTCGCTGCCGATTTCCTCCTTATCGGTGAGGTAGGTTATGCAGGTGCTTTCGGGCGTATCGGCGTCAAGAGCCGCCGCCAGCGCGGGATAAGCGCAGACCTTGTCGTCGTGACCGTAGCCGCCGATCATACTTCTGTCAAAGCCGATGTCCTTCGCCTTAAAGCTCGGCACCAGGCACAGCTCCGCAGATAAAAAGTCGTTTTCGGTAATTCCGTACTTTTCGTTTAATATTTTCATCACGTTGAGCTTTACAAGCTCCTTTTCGTCGTCGGCTCCGTCAAGCGGAAGCGAGCCCACAAGAACGTTCAAATCCTCGCCCGTGAACGCCTTTGCCATAGGCTTGGCAGCCTGCTCCTGGGCAAGGTGAGGCAGAAGGTCGGTCACGCAAAAGCAGCTTTCGTCAGGCTCGTCGCCCCAGATAACGTCAACCGCGCTGCCGTCAAGCTTAATGATTCTGCCGTGCAGTGTAAGCGGAATAGCCGTCCACTGGTACTTTTTAAGTCCGCCGTAGTAGTGGGTTTTGAACAGCGCGAGGTCGTTGCTCTCGTAAAGCGGATTGGGCTTGAGGTCAATCCTCGGGGAGTCAATGTGCGCGATTGCGAGGCGCGCGCCGTTTTTAACGCCGTTTTTTCCGATTACCGCAAGCGCGACCGCCTTGCCGCGGTTAACGTAATACACCTTGTCGCCGGGCGCGTACTCCGCTTCGGGATTAAATTCAACAAAGCCCCTGCTTTTTGCGAGCTCAAGCGAATACTCAACCGCCTCGCGCTCAACGGGAGATTTGTCAAGAAATATTTTGTAGCCCTCGCAAAACTCGTCCGCCTCGGCAATAATCTCGGCGTTAAGCTTTTTTGACTTTTTTTCTTCCATCATAATGCTCTCGCGCAGGAGCTGTGTTTCTGTTTTTTCCTCTGCCATAATTATCTTCCTTTCTCGTAATAGTTTATGAAAAATAGATTTTAATATACTTTTGCTTTGCGTCCTGCACCCTTTCAACGTACTCGCTTGTCTCGGGATACGGGATGGTTTCAAGCGTCATTCCGTCGGGGCTCAAATTGCTGTCCGCAAGCCACTCGGACACGGTAAAGCCCGCGTTATACGCCGCCACGGCGCATTTTTCGCTGCCGTAGTAGTCGTAAAAATACCGCAGCAGATAGCAGCCGTAGTCGATGTTGACTTTGGGATTGAAAAGGTCGTCAACGGTGTATTTGTCCGCTTCCCCGCGTTTTTCCGCAAGCCATTCAAAGGAGCTCGGCATAAGCTGCATAAGCCCCCGCGCTCCGACAGATGATTCCGCGTCGGGATTAAACCTGCTTTCGGTGCGTATAACCGCGTAAATCAGCGCGGGTTCAAGGTCATATTCCTTAGCGGCTTTCTCCACATAATTGCTGTATTCAATGGGATACGCGGTTTTTTCAAGGTTGCTTTCGGTTTTATGATAAAAATTCATAACAAAAATTACCGCCGCCGCGGCGACAACAACCGCCGCAAACACTGCCGCAAATACCTTTACCCCGCCGCCTGAATTTTTTGAGCGGTACCTTCTTGCCCGCGGGCGGTTTGCTCCTGTACGGCGTGCTCTTTGCGCCATTTTATCACCTCGACTTAATTTGGTCAATCACGCTGCTTACCTTTTGCTCAAGGCCGCCCGAGCTGTTCTCTATAATATAATCGGAATTTTCTCTGAAAAATTCTTCGCTGAGCTGCGCGTTCATTCTCTGCCGCGCCTGTTCCGCGGTTAATCCGTCGCGGGTAATTATCCTTTTGAGCCTGATTTCCTCGTCCGCGACTACGCTTACAACCGCGTCGCAGATTACGTCGGTTCCGCTTTCAAAAAGCTGCGGCGCGTCAAACACGGCGTCGGCGTTAATATTCTTCAGCTCCCTCAGCATTTGGGAGATTACAAACGGGTGCACAAGCTCGCCGAGCGCCCTTGTATTTTCCTTTGTTGAAAACGCTCTTTCCGCGAGAATTTGCCTGTTAAGGCTGCCGTCGGGGTTGATTATGTCGCTTCCGAAGCGAGCCGCAACCGCCAAAAGGCAGGACTTATTTTCATCATATACCTTGCTGACAAGCCTGTCGGCGTTAATCACGGCAAAGCCGTTTTTTTCAAAATACTTCGCGACGGTGCTTTTTCCCGCTCCGCTCTGCCCTGTCAGCCCAATCAGCTTAAATTTTTTCAAGGTCAATCACCTCAAATCCCGCGGCGCGGATAAGGCGTCGAAAAATGCTGTCCGT
>CAJOLF010000105.1 GCA_905235295.1 uncultured Ruminococcus sp.
AAGCACGCGACGGGAAAATCCGATTTGACTGATGAACAACGCGCAGCCGCCGACGTTAACGCCGACGGAGTTGTGGATATTCTCGACGCAATAATGATACAAAAGTTTACCGTTGGAAAAGTTAGGGAATTCCCGGCTTCAAAGAAAAGCGCATAATCATTAAAACAGCCGGACTTTTTTGACGTCCGGCTGCTTTGTTTTTTTAATAAAAATCAGTATTATTTGATTCGGGGAATCCTGACGGAAAAACGTCCTCGTAATCCTCCTCAAAATCCTCATGGGGATTGGCGGGAATCAAACCCGTAAAGTCTGTTGCGGAAACCGCGTTCAGTTCCTCAATCAGGTCGGCGGAAGCCGTTTGCTTAAAGCGCTTTGAGCGTTTGCCCGGTTTGTTCTTTTTCAAAAAAATCACCTCGGGAGTAGTGTTCCCGGAGTTTATAAATTAATGCGTATTAAGGCAATACTGCACACCTGAATTGTGCGGTGTTGCCTAAAGTTTAATCAAAAACAGCACCAAATTAATTCAGCCGGGAATCCGAGTCAGCCGATAATGCCGAATGTTATTCCCGACCTGAACCGTTAATTGTTAATCGTTAATTGTTAATTGCTTTATCTTATAAACGTCGCCGTCCATAACAGTGTATGTGCTGCGGATTTTTCCCTTAATCTCGGGCGAAATGCTCTGGTGAATATACAGGCTGTCAATGCCGAAGTCGGCAGCGCCGCCGATGTCGGAAATATAATCGTTGCCAATCATAATCGACTCGCTCTTTTTCAGACCGTAACGCTCAAAAAGTATTTTAAAATAATTGACGTCGGGCTTTGAGCACTCCTCGTCGGAGCTTATGCAGATTCCGTCAAAGCAGTCCGTCAGACCGAGCATATTAAGCTCGTTTTCGGTAAACGAACGCTGCGCGTTGGAGAGCAGATAAATCCTTTTGCCCTTCGCCTTCAAGGTGTCGAGCAAATCGGTAACTCCGTCGTAAAGCTTGATGTATTTGGTCGAAAAACAGCGGAAAGCCTCGGCGACAAAAAGCACGTCCTTTTTTGCAGGCTTAACGCCCTTTTGGGTGAACAGCGCGCGGAATACCTTTTCTATTTTTATGTCAATAACCGAGTAGCCGGGGTGACGGCGGCGCGCCGCGGCTTTTTCTTTATCAACAAGCCTGCCGTACTCCCTTTGCAGCTCGCGCAGCCCGTAATTCGCGCCGTGATAGCCGTACAGAATCCTAAGCTTTTTCCAAAGCTGTCCGCTCCATTCGTCGGTGTTGATGTCGATTAAGGTTCCGTATAAATCAAAAATGTAATTTTTATACATAATGCCGCTCCTTGAGTTTTATGTAATTATTCTACCAATTATTTTGAATAATTGCAATAGTAATCAAAATGTGGTAAACTGAAATTACAAACGAGGTGTTAATATGACAAAAAAACAGATTGCTCTCGCCGCGGTTGACGCTCTTAAAAAGGAGTATCCCGACGCGCGCTGCTTGCTTACATACACAAAACCGCACGAGCTGCTGATTGCCACGCGGCTGTCGGCGCAATGCACGGACTCAAGGGTGAATATTGTAACTCCCGCGCTGTTTGAGCGGTTCAAGACCGTTGACGATTTTGCCGGGGCGGAGGTTTCGGAGGTTGCCGAATACATCAAAAGCTGCGGACTGTACAAGACAAAATCGAAGGATATTGTTGAAATGTGCAAAATGCTCCGCGATGATTTTTCGGGCGGGGTTCCGGACAATATTGACGACCTCACAAAGCTTCCGGGCGTGGGCAGAAAAACCGCGAACCTTATCTGCGGCGATGTTTTCGGCAAGCCCGCCGTGGTGGTTGACACCCACTGCATACGGATTACCAAACGGCTCGGGCTGCACAGCCAAACCGACCAAAAAAAGATTGAAACGGAGCTGAAAAAGCTTTTGCCGCCGGAGGAAAGCAACGATTTTTGCCACAGGCTGGTGCTGCACGGCAGAGCGGTATGTACGGCGAGAAGCCCCAAATGCGAGAACTGCTGTATGAACGGCTTTTGCAGAAAGGTTTTGAAGTGATGAAAAATATCAGACTGCTCGCGCTTGACCTTGACGGCACGGCGCTGAGGTCGGACAACACCCTCTCGAAAAACGTGAAGTGCGCGATAGAACGCGCCGCGGACAGCGGAATCACCGTTGTCGCCGCGAGCGGCAGACCGTACGGAGCAATGCCCGCGGAGATTTTGAATATGCCTGCCGTAAGCTTTTTTATCGCCTCAAACGGCGCGGCTGTGCACGATAGAAGCGGCGCAAAAATTTATTCAAGGCTGCTTAAAGAACACGACGTTACGGCGATTTTGGAGCTAACCGAAGCCTACGACCTTATTTGGGAAGCGTTTTCGGAGGGCGAAACCTGCACCGACAGCCGCTACTATAACAATCCCGAAGGCTACGGCTGCTCAAAGGCGTATGTTGACTATGTGCGCTCCTCGCGCGGGTGCTCGGACAATATGCGGCAGTACATATATGACAACCGAAAATCGCTGGACAGCGTTGAGTTTGTCTGCACCGACGAAACACTCAGAAGCAGACTGAGGAATGAAATCGAAAGCACCCTGAACGGCGTTTATGTCACGTCGTCGTCAAGGAATTTTGTCGAGTTTATGGACGGCTCGGCAACAAAGGCAAACGCGCTCAGGTTTATATGCGAAAGGATGGGTGTTTCTCCACGGAATACAGCCGCCGCGGGCAACGCCGACAACGACGTTGATATGATAAAATTCTCCGGGTTCGGCGCGGCGGTAAAAAACGCCTGCGGCGCCTGCAAGGAAGCCGCAGATGTCGTGGTTGGGTCAAACGACAACGACGGTATCGCGGAGTTTATTGACAGTATAATATAAAAACGACCGGCTCAGTTTTGAACCGGTCGTTTTATTCGCGCGTTTCGGTCGGATTATCAGTCCGTCGCCGCGGGCTTTTCGCCCGTGAGGAACTCAATGCTTCTCTCGACGGAATCAACCGACTTACCCCACTCCCTGCCGCGGCTGCGGTAGTCGTACATTGAGATTACGTCGGATATATCGTCCTTTAGCGAAAGAAGATAATTTTTTGTAAGCTTGGCGGTGTCGTCGTGGAATTCGGCAAGGTACTTTGACGGTATTCCGCCCTTTGCCGTCGCCGCCTCCATAATGAATTTGTAGTGCTTCAGGCAGATAAACGGCTGTTCTCTGTACAGCTTGCGGAAATCCCCGCCCTTTACCCATTCAACGAAAACCGTGGATATAAGGTGGAACATATCCTTTTCAATCCTGTCGCAGACATAGCAGGAGTCAAGCGCGTTACCCAAAGCGGCGAGCGCCTTTTTGTCGGGCTTGGAGTTTGTCTTTTTCGGCATATATTTGTCAAGAATTTCCTGCAGGTGGGTTTCAAGAATCAGCGCGTTCGGAAGCTTTTGCCCGGAAAGCGCCATCTGTGAAAAGTGCCTGTGGCAAAAACCCTTTTTGTTTGTTTCAAGCCGAATGTTCGGCTCCATCATCGCGTCGCCCGTGACAAATCCGACGTACTGTTCCTCAAGCATTTTTTCCATTCTGCACGCGGGACACCCGCATTTTGGCGCAAAAAGGTCGTTTATCGGTATGGTTACAATGGTTTCTTTCATTTTCAAAACCTCCTGATAAATTTATTGTATCATATTTTGCCGAAATATGATATACTGTTTTTAGATAAAAGGTGGGATTTTTATGAAGCGCGTTTCAGGTGAGAATCAAATAATTATAACAGATGTCCGCGACCTCGATTTGGAGCAGACTCTCGACTGCGGACAGAGCTTTAGGTGGGAAAAACAGCCCGACGGTTCGTTCTCGGGCGTAGCTTTCGGTAAAAGCGTAAACGTAAGCCTTGACGGCACGGATTTGGTTATAAAAAACGCGGAAGAAGCGGATTTTCGGCTTTGGCACGATTACTTTGACCTCGGTCTTGACTACGGCAAAATCAGGGAGGATATAAGCAAGCTCCACCCGGTTCTCGCTGAAGCCGCGCTCTACGCGCCGGGAATCAGAATCCTCAGGCAGGAGCCGTATGAGGCGCTGTGCACGTTTATAATCTCGCAGAACAACAATATCAAGCGAATCAAGGGTATTGTCGCAAGGCTCTGCGAGAGCTTCGGAGACGAGCTTGAAGAAGGCGTTTACACCTTCCCGACAGCCGAAAGGCTTGCAAAGCTTACGCCCGATGATTTAGCTCCGCTCAGGGCAGGGTTCAGGAACAGATACATAATTGATTCGGCAAAAAAGGTAGCTTCGGGCGAGGTCGATTTGGAGCTGTGCAAAACCGCGGATTACGAAGCCGCGCGCGCTGAGCTGATGAAGATAACCGGAGTGGGCGTAAAGGTAGCCGACTGCACTTTGCTTTTCGGAATGCACAGGGTAGAGGCGTTCCCTGTTGACGTATGGATGAAGCGAGCGATGGAAAAGCTGTTCCCGGATATGACCGCGAACGACTTCGGCGAATACGCCGGAATTGCCCAGCAGTACATTTTCCATTACAGCCGTATGCACCCGGAGTTGTTCAGTGAATAGAGTGTAATATAACAGATTATAAACAATAAAAGATCGCTTCGATCCGAATTTTAACACTTCGGGCGGAGCGACTCTTTTTTAGATATAAGTAGAAAATTAAATTTATTTACTATCTGTCAACCCTAAAATATAATCAGTTGAGGTATTGTAGAATTTTGCAAGTGCAATTAATACGTCTGTAGGAATATCTCGCATTCCAAGTTCATATCGGGAATACGCAACTTGACTACATTTCAAATAGTCAGCAAGTTCTCTTTGTAGCAGGTCATTGTCTTCCCTTAATTCTCTAATCCTTCGATACAATCATATCACCACCGATTAGATTGTATAATAAACCGAATTGGTATATTGATATATAAACCAAAATGGTTTATAATAATGTTGATAAGATATTATTTGTTTATAAGGAGACTTTATTATGAAAAAATTGATAGCAATACTTACCGTACTGTCTATTCTATTAATGTTTACAGCTTGTTCTAATAATCAGAATTCAAGCAAAACAAGCGAGGCAGAAACCAACACTACATATGAAACTAAGGATAATTCGAGTGAAACCGATTTAACTGAAATAGATACAACAGAGCCTAAATCCTCTCTTTCACTTTTCGTTGCTTACGACTTTTCTAACGGTGTTGCTCTTGTTCAATTAT
>CAJOLF010000106.1 GCA_905235295.1 uncultured Ruminococcus sp.
GTCTCCGCCGTTCATCGCGAGCGCGATAAGCTTCGTCTTAAACCGTCTTTGGTGGCAGTCGCTGTCGCACGCGACGGCGACCGACTCAATCAGGCAGTTATCTCCCTCAAGCCCGCCGAGGAGCATTGTATCGACGTTAACCGCGCCGTAGTCGTTGACAAGGATTCCGATTTTTTGCCCCTTCCCGATAAGATAGTCAGCGTATTTTTTTATGAACGTGGTTTTTCCGCTGCCGAGGAAGCCTGTTATAAGGTCAATTTTAATCATCGCTTTCCTGCTCCGAAATCAAGCCGATAAATTCCTCCGCCCTGCGCTCATTCTCCGCGCTTTTATCGTCAAGGTCGGTAAGAATAAGCTGAGGCTGAGGCTCGGCGCCGATAAGCTTTGCGAGCTTTTTGATTGATTTTTCGGCTCCGCTGCCCATAAAGGTAGCAATCGCGCCGATTTTTTTGCCGCTCAACGCTTCCCTGTTTTCCTCGGCGAAGCTGCGAACCGGAGGAGTTACGCTGCTTGCCCAAACAGGATAGGCAAGTATAACCCTCTCATATTTTTCGGCGTTAAAAATGTAGGGCTGCAGCTTTGGCTTGTCGCCCATAAGCGCGCTTTTTCCGCCCCACAAAAATTTTTTCGCGCCGCTGCTCGGGTACTCCTTAACAGGGTGAAGCGCGAGCAAATCCGCTCCTGTTCTTTCGGCGATTTTTTCCGCCCACTTTTTGGTAAAGCCTTCAAGCGAGTAATATACAATAATGGTTTTCAAAGCAATTCTCCTTTTTATATTCAAAATTTCGGGGATGGAAAATAATTTTATCCCCCGAAAAACAAATGCTCAATCAGGATTTTAACTCCAATCGCAATCAGCACGATACCTCCGGCAAGCTCTGCCTTTGACTTGTACTTTGCGCCGAACAAATTGCCGATTTTCACGCCGACAGCCGAAAATACAAAGGTCACAACCCCGATTACCGACACAGCCGGAACAATGTCCACGCTCAAAAACGCGAAGGTAACGCCTACCGCGAGCGCGTCAATACTTGTCGCAACGGCAAGCGGAAGCATAGATTTGGGAGAAAAGGAGCTGTTCAGGTGTTCCTCCTCCTTTTTCAGCGATTCGCGAATCATATTGGCACCGATAAGCGTAAGCAGCGCAAAGGCAATCCAGTGGTCAACGCTTTTTATTAGGCTCTCAAACTGCTTGCCCAGCAGCCAGCCGAACACGGGCATTAACGCCTGAAAGCCGCCGAAGTAAAGTCCGGCGATAACGCTCTGCCTTTTTTGATATTTTTGTACCGACAAGCCCTTGCAGATTGACACCGCGAAAGCGTCCATCGAAAGTCCTGCCGCGAGTATTAAAAGCTCAATTACAGACATAAATTCTCCTTAGAACCCCATTTCCTGATAACAGCGTATGCCCGCGCCGCGCTGAAATATGAGCCCGGCGGCGGTTTTTAATAAATCTAAACATTGAAAAAGCCGGAATCCAAAACCCTAAAGTGGTTTTTATGATAGTCAATGATTCCGTCATTCTTCATCTCGCTGAGCGAACGCGAAAGCGAAGCCCTGTCCACCGCAAGGTAGCTCGCGAACTCCTCGCGCGACATCGGAATATCGAACGCGTCCTTTTTCTCTCGGTCACGGCAAAACTGCAAATACCTGATGATCTTGTCCCTTATGCTCCTTTGCGAAAGGCAGTACAAGTGCTCGGAAAGACTTTGAAACAGGCTTTTTTGCGTGGCAATCAGGTTTACGAGCATTTTTTGCTGGATTAATGCAATGCTCTCGTCCGCGACAAAAAGCGAATCAGGTTCAATCAGAATTACCTCGCTGTTTTCTCTGCCCTCAAGCTCAATCAGGTTGTTGCTGTAATCGAGGATTGAGTAGAGCGAGCCTGTGCTCTCGCCGTCGTTTACGGTTTTAATCATCGTTTTGTTGCCATCGCTGTCCGTGTTGAAAATCACTACGTCGCCCGAGATTACAACGCCAATCATACGCGAGTGCCTCTCGTCCAAATTGACTGTCTCTCCCTGGCAAAGCGGAATATAGTACGGCTTCGAGTGCTGCAGAAATGTGTAAATCTCGTTATCCGTCAGCCCCGAAAAAAGCTGTTTTTCGTGAAGAGTGCCGAAGTGCGTCGTTTTGATATTTTCAAGATACCTTTTCATTTTCTAAAACCACCCCGTTCCGGCACTTATTTTTAATTCATTCCGTCAGCGCGGACGATTACGCAGTTGAAAATGCACAAATTACCGATTTCATTACTATCTATTTTACCACCTTTACGTTGCATTTACAACATTTAAAATGTAAAACCTGATATTTATAATGAAAATACTGATAATTTTAAATAGTGTATTGGAAAACCGCGAAAAGTGTGGTATTATAAAAGATGTGGAATTTTAACTCGGAGCAAAGCCCGGTGCAAGCTTGTTTGACACCGGCTGCGACGAGGCAACCTCAACGCGGGAGCTTTAGCTCCCCGGGGTTGGTTTTATATGATTATTATATGTTGGAGGCAAAATATGAGAATGCACGGTATTAAAGTGCCCCACAAAAAGAACACCGCCGACATTGCCCCGATAAGACTTGAACTCCCGAAAACGGTTTCAATCCCGATGTCAATGCACATCGGCAAACCGGCAAAGATTAAAGTTAAGCGAGGCGACGAGGTAAAGGTAGGCGAGCTTATCGGCGAGACCGACGGCTTTATCTCGGCTCCGGTGCACTCAAGCGTTTCGGGCAAGGTACTGAAAATTGAACAAATGACCGCCTCAAACGGCGCGGCGGTACAGTGCGTCGTAATTGAAACCGACGGCGAACAGACTGTTTATGAGGGCGTAAAGCCGCCCGAGGTCACCGACCTTGAAAGCTTTTGCGCTGCGGTTAAGGACAGCGGAGCGGTCGGTCTCGGCGGAGCGGGCTTCCCGACCTCCGTAAAGCTGAACGTGAAGGATCTTTCAAAGCTCGACACGGTGATAATCAACGCCGCCGAATGCGAGCCGTACATAACTTCCGACACGCGAACTATGCTTGACAAAGGCGAATATGTTTTCAAGGGAATTGAAGCCCTGAGAAAATACCTCAAGGTCAACCGCTTTATCATCGGAATTGAGGACAACAAAAGCGCCGCTATTCAAAAAATGCGCGAGCTCGCCGCAAAAACCGACGGCGTAGAGGTCAAGGTTCTTCCGTCCTCTTACCCGCAGGGCGGCGAAAAGGTTTTGGTTTACAACACCGTCAAACGGATAATTCCAAAAGGCGGTCTGCCGCTTGACGTCGGAGTAATAGTAATCAACGTCACCACCCTCGCGTTTATCGCGGAGTACCTTGAGACGGGTATGCCGCTTGTTGAAAAATGCGTCACCGTTGACGGCTCGGCAATCAGGGAGCCGAAAAACGTTATCGTGCCGATAGGTACGTCCTTCGCGGATTTAATCGAGGGCGCAGGCGGCGTAAAGGACGAGGTTGCCAAGGCGCTCTACGGCGGCCCGATGATGGGTATTGCCGTTCCGAGCCTTGATTCTCCGGTTCTTAAAAACACCAACGCCGTTACCGTTATGAACAAGGCGGAGGCGACTTCACCCAAAACCACGCCGTGTATCCGCTGCGGAGCGTGCATAAACCACTGTCCGCTAAAGCTTGACCCCAAGGAGATTTCACGGGCTTACAAACTCAATTCTCCCGAGGATTTGAAAAAGCTTTGCGTGGATTTGTGTATGGAGTGCGGCTGCTGCTCATACATCTGCCCGGCGCACCGACCGCTTGTGCAGACAAACAAGCTCGCCAAGGCTGTGCTCAGAAACTACAACACCGCGAACGCGGAAAAGGAGGGCAAGTGATGAACAAGCTGATTTCCTCGGTGTCGCCGCATTTTTACACTAATCGCACCACTCAAAAAATTATGCTCGACGTCGTCATCGCGCTTTGTCCCGCCGCGATAGCCTCCGTGTTTATTTTCGGCTGGCGTTCGCTGCTTGTAATCGGCGTTTGCGTGACGACCTGCGTGCTCTCCGAATTTTTATTTGAAAAGCTATGTAAAAAAGAAAACACAATCTCCGACCTTTCGGCGGTTGTAACGGGTATGCTGCTCGCGTTCAACCTGCCTGTCACCATTCCGATTTGGCAGGCGGTAATCGGCAGCCTTGCCGCGATTATTGTTGTAAAACAACTGTTCGGCGGTATCGGTCAGAACTTCGCGAATCCCGCGATTACGGCGAGAATTATTATGCTTGTCGCGTTCTCGGGTTCAATGACAAAATGGATTGCGCCGTCGGGCTTTTTCACCGACATTGACGCCGCGACAAGCGCGACTCCGCTTGTACTTATGACAAACGGTGAAGCGGCTCCGTCCTACTCCGATTTATTCCTCGGAAATTACGGCGGATGCTTGGGAGAAACCTGCGCCGCTGCGCTGATTCTCGGCGGAATTTACCTTTTAATCCGCCGCGTAATCAGCTGGCACACCCCCGTGGCGTTCATCGGAACAGTCGCGGTTATGTCGCTTATCTGCGGCAAGGACGTACTCGCTCAGGTTCTTTCGGGAGGCCTGCTGCTCGGCGCGATATTTATGGCGACCGATTACGCGACCACGCCCGACACCAAATGGGGCAAAATCATCTTCGGCGTGGGCTGCGGACTTATCACCGTGCTGATTCGTTTTTGGGGCAACTACCCCGAAGGCGTAAGCTACTCAATTTTGATTATGAACATTTTAACTCCGTTCATCACAAAGCTGACGCGCTCAAAGCCTTTGACGGGAGGTGGCAGACAGTGAAGGATATAATCAAGCCAATCGCTGTGCTCGCGAGCATCTGTCTGGCGGTAACCACGCTGCTCGCCTACATCAACCTTGTGACCTCTCCGATTATCACCGCCGCCGAGCAACAGGCGGCAGAGGAAGCGCGTATGGAGGTTATGCCCGGCGCAAAAAGCTTTGAACAGCTTGACGCCGAGCTTCCCGAGGGCGTAACGGAAGCGTACCGCGCCGACAACGGCGGATATGTGTTTATGCTCACAACCAAGGGCTACGGCGGAGAAATC
>CAJOLF010000107.1 GCA_905235295.1 uncultured Ruminococcus sp.
TCATAAAAATATGCAATAAAAAATGCGTAGCCTCAAATGAAGCTACGCACCAAAAACACATAGCCCCATTTGCTGCTACACAAACCTATTTTCACCACAAAAGCAAGTAAAGAATAGTAGAGCCTGTATTTTTAACAACAAAATACAAACTTCTGTGATGAAAAAATATTTAGTTTGTGTAGCACCTTTATCATAGCACATTTTTCCACATTACGCAATCCAAAAATCAACCCATAGTTTTAGCAATTTTGCACATACCTAAGTTCGGATTTAACATCACTCGCTGCAGATTGAAGTCCTGTTCAGGCGCACCGAACAGTAAAAATCCGAACCTTTCTCCATGTAGGCACCGGGTTCGGATTTGTTTAACCGTCAGATACTTTCATTATAAAATCCCTGCGATTTGGTAACTTGTTAAAAGTCAAATCACAGGGATTAATTGATTCTAATAAATTTTTATTTTAGCAGATTTTTTATTCTTTCCACAGCCTCAACGGTTTTATCTCTGTCGCCGAATGAGGTCAGGCGGAAGAAGCCCTTGCCGTTTTCGCCGAAGCCCTCGCCCGGGGTGCCGACAACGGCGGCGTTTTGGAGCAGATAGTCAAAAAATTCCCAGCTTCCCATATTGTTGGGGCACTTGAACCAGATATACGGAGAATTTTTGCCTCCGGTGTAGTAAATACCGAGCTCGTCGAGCGCGTCCGCGATAATCCTCGCGTTTTCGCTGTAATAGTTCAGGTTTTCTTTAATCTGAATCTGTCCCTCGTTGCTGAAAACCTCCGCCGCGGCGCACTGAACAGGCCACGAAACGCCGTTGAATTTTGTCGCCTGACGGCGATACCACATTGAGTGCAGGCTGTGACCGCCGCGCTCAAGCTCCTTGGGAATAACGGTGTAGCCGCAGCGAGTGCCTGTAAAGCCCGCTGTCTTTGAAAGCGAGCAAAGCTCAATCGCGCAGGTTCTCGCGCCGTCAATGCTCAAAATCGAACGCGGAGAGTCGTCCTTGATAAACGCCTCGTATGCCGCGTCATAAATGATGACAGCGTCGTTTTTATTGGCATAGTCAACCCACGCCTTGAGCTGTTCCGCGCTGTACGCGGCACCCGTGGGGTTGCCCGGAGAGCAAAGGTAGATGATGTCAGCCTTAACGCTTTCGTCCGGCATAGCGAGGAAATTGTTGTCCTGATTTGACGAAGCGTAAATAATTTTCCTTCCCGCCATCAGATTGGCGTCAACATAAACGGGATAAACGGGATCGGTTACAAGAACGGTATTGTCCTGTGCAAAAATATCGCCGAGGTTTCCGCAGTCGGACTTTGCGCCGTCGGAAATGAAAACCTCGTCGGCGCCGACGTCAACGCCGAAGCTCTTGTAATAGCCCGAAACGGCGTTCCTGACAAATTCATATCCCTCGTAGTCGGGATAGCCCTTGAAGGTTTCCTTGTATTTTAAGTCCTCGCAGCCCTTTTTCATCGCGGCGACAACTATCGGCGCTATCGGCAGGGTTATACGTCGCCGATTCCGAGGCGGATAATCTCTTTATCGGGATTTTGAGCCGCAAACTCGTTTGTTTTTCTTGCCACGTCGGCAAAAAGATAGTTTGGAACAAGCAGGTCAAAGTTACTGTTTATTTTCATATTATCACTCCGTTTCTAAATTTAGCAACCAATATCCATAATTCAGTGTTTACTTAATTATATTATCTAAAGACTATGTTGTCAATAGGTTTATGCAGTCCTTACTTTTGCAAAATTCAATTCCTTTGAGCGTATCGAAAATTACAGATTTTTTTGTGAATATTTTGCAAGCGGCAAATAATTTCCTGCAAATTTAATTAAGGCTGTACCGCGCGATTTGCGGCGCTGACTTAAAATTTTTATGGTTTGGTAAAATTTTTAATAAAACGGTTGATTTTTTCAAAACATAGTATTATAATATGCGTTGGAATAACCTACTATTTTGGTAGACTTTATTTGAAAGGATGTTTGTATGAGAGAAATTTACGCGGATAACTCCGCTACAACCAAGCTCAGCAGCGCCGTGCTTGAAAAGATGACTCCGTACCTTACCGAGTGCTACGGAAATCCGTCGAGCATTTACAGAATCGGCGGCAAGGCTAAGGAAGCGGTTGAAGCCGCGAGAGAAAATATCGCCAAAAACCTCGGCGCCGAAAGACCCGGAGAGATTTACTTTACCTCCGGCGGCAGCGAATCCGACAACTGGGCAATCCGCGGCGTTGCCACCGCGCTTAAAAAAAGAGGCAAGAACCACATTATCACATCCAAGTTTGAGCACCACGCGGTTTTGCACACCTGCGAGGCTCTTGAAAAAGAGGGCTTTGAGGTTACTTATCTTGACGTTTACGAAAACGGAATTGTTCATCCCGAGGACGTTGAAAACGCGATTAAGGACACCACCGCGCTTGTGACGATTATGTACGCGAACAACGAAATCGGCACGATTCAGCCGATTAAGGAAATCGGCGCGATTTGCAAAAGCAAGGGCGTGCTTTTCCACACCGACGCTGTTCAGGCGGCGGGATATGTCAAAATCAACGTTGTTGAGCAGAATATTGACCTGCTTTCGATGACGGCGCACAAGATTCACGGTCCAAAGGGCTGCGGTCTGCTGTATGTAAGGCGCGGAGTTCCGATAAATAACCTGATTTACGGCGGCGCCCAGGAAAAAGGCAGACGCGCCGGAACCGAAAACGTCGCGGGCATAGTCGGTCTTGACGCCGCTTTGCAGATTGCGGTTGACACAATGGACGAGCGGTGCCAAAAGCTCACGCTGCTGAGGGATAATTTGATTGACAGGCTGCTAAAAATTGAGCGCTCGCGCATTAACGGCGACAGGGTTCACAGGCTGCCGAACAACGTGAATATGTGCTTTGAGGGCATCGAGGGCGAAAGCCTTTTGCTAAAGCTCGACTTCAACGGAATCTCGGCTTCTTCGGGTTCCGCTTGCACATCGGGAAGCCTTGACCCGAGCCACGTGCTTTTGGCAATCGGGCTTCCTCACGAGATTGCTCACGGCAGTATGAGGCTGTCGTTCTCGGAAGAAACAACTATGGAGGATATTGATTATATCGCCGAGGTTGTTCCCGAGGTTGTTCAGTATTTAAGAAATATGTCTCCCCTGTGGGAAGAAATTAAAAAGGCAGAAAAGGAGAATTGATATGGTATATTCTGAAAAGGTACTTGACCACTTTGCTAATCCGCGCAACGTAGGAGAAATTGAGGACGCCGACGGCGTCGGCGAGGTCGGCAACTCCAAGTGCGGAGATATTATGAAAATGTATATCAAGGTTGACGACAACAAGATTTCCGACGTTAAGTTCAAAACCTTCGGCTGCGGCGCGGCAATCGCGACAAGCAGTATGGCTACTGAGATGATTAAGGGAAAATCGGTTGACGACGCGCTCCAGCTTACAAACAAAGCAGTTATGGAGGCGCTGGACGGACTTCCGCCGGTAAAGGTTCACTGCTCAGTGCTCGCCGAGGAAGCAATCAAGGCGGCTGTCAGCGATTATTACGAAAAAAGGGGTATTGATAAGGACATTATTACAAAATAATTCTTTATCAGAAAATTAAACGGCGGGTGCGTAAAATGCGCGCCCGTCTTGATTTTTATTTGAGCGGTTATTTTCAAAAACTTCTTGCCATTAAAAGCGGTTTTGGTTATAATAAGCCTTGAAGCTCGGCGCGTCGCGGGAAACAACGCCGGCGGTCGGTTAAGCTTTTGAGGGTTTCATAAAAAACAATTATTTGCATATCATATACCGAACGGAGCGAAAGAGTATGAGCCAAAACGCGGTACTGACGGAATATGAAATTTATAAATCGGGGCTGAACCACAGCCTGAAAATCGGGCTTGTGAGCGACCTGCACGAACGCAGGTGCGAAGAAATATTATCTATGCTGAAAGAAGCAAAGCCCGATTTAATCGCCGTTTCGGGCGACACGCTTGAACGCAGCAGCGGAAGGGATATTGAAAGGCAAAAAAAGAAAAGCCCGATAAAAGCCTCCGCTTTTATTGCGGCGTACTGCATTGACCGAGCGATAAATTTCGTTTTTAGAATTAAGAACTACCCTTTGACCGAAAATTCCTATAAATTTTTGAGCGAAGCGTCAAAGCTCGCTCCCGTATTTTTAAGCCTCGGAAATCACGATGATGAACTCAACGACGAGGATATGAATTTAATAAACCTGCACGGTATTCACCTGCTCGACAATTCCGATACCGTGTTCGACGCTTTCGGGCAAAATATCTTAATCGGCGGACTTTCATCCTTTTATGACGAGGAATGGCTGGAGCGTTTTTCAAAAAAAGAGGGCTTCAAAATCCTGCTGTGCCACCACCCCGAGTATTATGACAAGATGATAAAGGACAGCGGCATCGACCTGATTCTTTCTGGGCACAATCACGGCGGACAGATTCGGGTTTTCGGCAAGGGCTTGCTTTCATCCTCGGGGCTGTTCCCAAAATACGACAGGGGCGTGTTTGATAACCGACTTGTGGTTTCAACAGGCTGCGCCAACACCACGGCGATTCCGAGATTTAAGAACCCGAGGGAGCTTGTGATTATTAATCTTATACCGGCAAACTAAAGAAGCTGACGCAGTATCATTCGATTTGCGGCAGCTTTTTTAATATCAAACCGCTGCGGATGTGATTGCCGCAGCGGTTTTGTTTGCGTAATATTTATTTGCGTAAAATCTTATTCTACTACCAAACAAGGTGATTAAGATTATTATTCCACTGTTACGGATTTTGCGAGATTCCTCGGCTTGTCAACGTCGTTGCCCTTGTTTACCGAGGTGTAGTACGCCAAAAGCTGCATTGGAACGGTGGCGACCATCGGCATCAGCATTTCGCTGAGCTTGGGAACTCTGATCAGGTAATCAGCCGCGTCACGGTCGATGTCGGCTTGATCGTCGCATATAACAATAGTCATCGCTCCCCTCGCCTTTACCTCCTTGATATTGCTGACGGTCTTTTCCAAAAGGCTGTTTTGGGTGGCAACCGCGATTACGGGCATTCCTTCATGAATCAGCGAGATTGTACCGTGCTTCAGCTCGCCCGCAGCGTAGCTCTCGGAGTGGATATAGGAGATTTCCTTTAGCTTCAGCGAGCCTTCCATTGACAGCGCGTAGTCAAGTCCCCTGCCGATATACAGCAGGCTTTCGGAGGCAATCAGCTTTGTTGAAACGTACTTGCAGATGTCCGCTGAATTTTTGATTGTCTGCTCGATTTTCTCAGGCATAGCAACCAAATCCGCCGTCATGCGCTTACATTCTTCCTCGCTGATTTTGCCCTTGGCATACGCCATTTCAAACGCGAGCAGGTACATTACCGAAAGCTGAACCATATACGCCTTGGTTGACGCAACGGCGATTTCGGGACCCGCGTGGGTATAAATTACCATATCCGATTCACGCGCGATTGAGCTTCCCTTTACGTTTACAATCGCCAGGGTTTTTGCTCCAAGCTCCTTCGCAAGACCGATAACCGCCTTTGAATCGGCAGTCTCTCCCGACTGGCTGATAATAATTACCAAATCATCCTCGCTGAGCATAGGCTCGCGGTAGCGGAACTCGCTTGCGATGTCTACCGTGACGTGCACGCGCGCGAGCTTTTCGATTACATATTTGCCGACCATACCGGCGTGCATTGCGGTGCCGCAGGCGACAATATAAATATGTTTAAAACTTCTTAGGGCTTCGGGGGTAATGCCGCATTCGCTGAGGTTCGGCATTCCGTTCTCAATCCTGGGAGTGATTGTTGTTTTTACGGCGGTTGGCTGCTCGTTAATCTCCTTAATCATAAAGTGCGGATATCCGCCCTTTTCGGCGCTGTCCTCGTCAAAGTCAGCGGTGTGGAGCTCCTTTTCTATCATTTGTCCGTGCAGAGTGCAAAAGTTTACCGAGCCGTTTTTCAGCACGGCAATCTCGCCGTATTCAAGCAGATAGTAGTCCTTTGTGTATTTGATAATCGCGGGAACGTCGGAAGCGAGGAAAACCTCGCCTTTGCCCTGACCTACAATCAGCGGGCTTTCGCAGCGCACGGCGTAGACGGTTTCGGGATGATCGGCAAACACAATTCCGAGCGCAAAGGAACCGCGAAGCTCGTGGAGCACCTTGCGAATACAGCGGATTGGATTTCCGTCGTAGTAAAAATCGAGCAGCTGAGCGACTATCTCGGTGTCGGTATCCGACAAAAACTCGTCGCGCTCGTTGTCAATCAAAAACTGCTTTAGCTGCTTGTAGTTTTCGATAATTCCGTTATGTACGATTGAAACGCGCTTGCCCGAGTGAGGGTGAGAGTTAATGTCCGACGGCTCGCCGTGAGTTGCCCAGCGGGTGTGTCCGATACCCGCGTGACCTTGGGGCTTGCCCTCTTTTTCCATTTTATCAACCAAATCTGACAACCTGCCCTTGGTCTTTGCCCTTGGTCTTTGCAACCTCGATTTTTCCGTTCTCAAAAACGGCGATTCCCGCCGAATCGTAGCCTCTGTATTCAAGCTTTGTCAGCGCAGATACCAGCACGTCCGTACAGTCGCGAGGACCGACATAACCAACAATTCCGCACATAGTAATTTACTCCCTTATAATAATTCAAAATAAATTTCAAAACAAAAGGCACCGCGAGACTTTTCCCTAAGCGCCCTGACTGTTTCTTTTATAAAAATTATACACTAATACAGGCAGAATGTCAACATTTTTGCAATTCAACATTTTTGCAATTATTATTTTTCTTTCCTGCAATTTACATTCGCTTTCCCGCTTGTTTTTAATTGTTTTTCGTAAAATTTTGAAATATATTTACGCTTTCCTGCAAATACTTATTGACAACTTGATTTCCGCGGTAGTATAATAACTCTGTAATTTAACACACAGCACGGCTTACTGCAAGCTTGCTTGACACCGGCTGCATCTAAGCAGCCTCACTGCGGGAGCTTTAGCTCCCCGTGGTTAGATAATAAGTAAGTTAAATACCGATTTGCAAGGAGAAATTCAGATGACAAAATATATTTTTGTAACCGGCGGCGTTGTGTCGGGACTCGGCAAGGGAATCACCGCGGCTTCTCTCGGACGGCTGTTAAAATCGAGGGGCTTAAAGGTCGCCGCGCAAAAGCTTGACCCGTACATAAACGTTGACCCCGGAACTATGAGCCCTTACCAGCACGGCGAGGTTTTTGTTACCGAGGACGGCGCCGAAACCGACCTTGACCTCGGTCACTACGAGCGGTTTATTGACGAGGATTTGAACAAATACTCCAACCTTACTACCGGCAAGGTCTACTCCAACGTGCTTTCAAAGGAACGCCGCGGAGAGTACCTCGGCAAAACCGTGCAGGTCATCCCCCACATCACCGACGAAATCAAGCGTTTTATTTATTCTGTCGGCAAAAAAACCGACGCCGACGTTGTAATTACGGAAATCGGCGGAACTATCGGCGATATTGAAAGCCAGCCCTTTATTGAGGCTATTCGCCAGGTAGGTCACGAGGTCGGCAAGGAAAACCGGCTTTACATCCACGTTACTCTTGTTCCGTACCTGAAGGCTTCGGGCGAGCACAAAAGCAAGCCCACCCAGCACAGCGTTAAGGAGCTTCAGGGCTTGGGAATTTCTCCCGATATGATTATTCTTCGCTGCGACGAACCGATTACCGACAGAGCCGTGTTTGACAAAATCGCGGGCTTCTGCAACGTTTGGCCTGACTGCGTAATCGAAAACCTCACCTTGCCTGTGCTGTACGAGGCTC
>CAJOLF010000108.1 GCA_905235295.1 uncultured Ruminococcus sp.
TCATTCCGAGAGAAGGCAGTAAGCAAAGCGCCAAACACGCTGTAATGAAAATTACCGAAAGTATCTTTTTCATTTTACGCCTCCTCTAAAATCTAAAGTAAATAAACGGGTTGTAGCCACTCGGCGAGAGCCTGAGAATACAGAAAAACAGCCCCGCAAAAGCCAGACAGTACAGCGCAATGCTGACAATCCGCCAGCCGGTCGAAACACTGCCGTCAGCGTAAAGCTTTAGACGGATTTTATCCGAAAGCGGCCAAATCGGCGCGCTGCCGATAACCGCAATAACAAAGATGAAGATAAACCACGGCGTGAGCTGTCTGAGCGCGAGGCTCAGGTCATAACTGCCCGTGCTGCCGAAGCTGAACATCTTGCCGATGTAGCCAAAGCCGTATGATATTGTGTCGGCTCTGAACACCACAAAGCCAAGGAGTACGACGAGTATTGTGTAGATATGTCCAAGCGCCTTTGGAAGCTTTTTGAGGAAGGGCAGGTATTCTTCCAACAGCAGGAAAAGTCCGTGCCACAGTCCCCACAGCACAAACGTCCAGTTCGCGCCGTGCCAAAGGCCTGTGAAGAAAAATACTATTATGCGGTTCAGCGCGGTTCTTGCCTTGCCCTTACGGTTTCCGCCGAGGGGAATATACAAATACTCCTTGAACCACGTTGAGAGAGAGATGTGCCATCTCCGCCAAAAATCCTGAACACTTCTCGCTCCGTATGGATAACGGAAGTTTTCCTTAAATGTAAACCCGAACATCTTGCCAAGTCCGATTGCCATATCCGAATATCCGCAGAAGTCGTAGTAAATCTGGAAGAAATACGCCGCCGCACCGAGCCACGCCGACAAAAAGCCGAGCTGAGAGGTGCTTTGGGCGAAAATGGCGTCGGCAGCCTGTCCCATTGTGTTCGCTATTAAAACCTTTTTGGCGAGTCCGCAGACAAACCGCCGTAAGCCCTGAGCGATTTGCTCAACATTCTGCGAGCGGTTGTCAATCTGCTCGGCTATATCGCGGTACTTTACAATCGGGCCCGCGATAAGCTGCGGGAAAAATGAAATATAGAGCAGAACCTTAAAATAATTCTTCTGAACGCCGACCTCGCCGCGGTACACGTCGATTACGTACGACAGCGCCTGAAAGGTGTAGAATGAAATGCCGATCGGCAGTATAATATCGGGAACGGGGACGGAAAGGTGCGTTACCGAGTTAAACGCGGTGACGAACATTCCCGTGTACTTAAACAGCACGAGCGTTCCGAGGTTGAACACAATCGCGATAATCAGCGGCAGCTTTTTTTGCTTTTCCGATTTTCCAATCCAAAGCGCGCAAAGGTAATTTACCAGCGAGCTTAAAATCATCAACAGGACGTAAACCGGCTCGCCGTAGGCGTAAAACACCAGGCTGAACGCGATTAAAAGTCCGTTTCTGACCTTGTGAACCGGGATAACCGTGTAGAGCAAAAATACCGCCGGCAAAAATATACATAAAAATTCTAATGAACTGAAAACCATATTGATTGCCTAACTGTTAATTCCAAACTGCCTTGCCGTTGCTGATTGTTACCTCTGATCTGAACGAAGCGCTGACTCCCCAAGGATGATTCGACATTTTATAGGCGTAATAATCAGGGAATCCATAGTTGGGCAGTTGCATGTCGGGGTCAAAATAATACCACTTTCCATCCATATATACCTCTGACCAGCCGTGAGGCATTCCGTTACTTGTATATCCAACCGCCATTCTGGCACGGTAACCGCAAATTTTCGCTATGCAGGTAAAGCAAGCGGCATAACGAAAACAATTTCCGGCTTTGTTTTTGAACATATCAACCGCTAATGGGGGAATATCGGATTTTGATTTTGGATGGTCATATGAACGTTTATATGGGAAATTTTTTGCGAGATATTTAAAGCTTGTTTTCATCTTTTCATCAAGAGTATTGCCGGTTCCGCAGTTCATAATAAATTCTGCCGCAAGGTGCATTTCTTCGCTGACGCAGCAAATGCCGTTGCCGTCGGCTAAATAATATCCCTCGCTCTTTGAGCCTACAATTTGGTTTTTGAGCAAAACGCCGTTTTTGTAGTAATATTTATATCTGTTAATTGTTTGATAACCGTTTAATATTTTTCCGTTGCCAAAGTTATATACTGTAGACCAAGCACCATAGGCTGTGCCGTTGTTTTTGGTCTCATACATTGCTCTTATTTGATAAACATAAAAGTCCTTTGAACCTTCAACTGTACTATCAATGTAAAAATTGCTTGTGGTTGTGATATACTGATATGAAGAACTATTCATTTTCTTCTTCGCAATTTGGTATTTGTTCGCGCCGGAGACAGCGCTCCAAGAAAACTTCGGACTGTTGCCGGACATAGTCGGTTCAGCGTTTACAGTTCCGATAAAGGTCATACTTTTTGAACGTGAATAAGGGCCGTAAACTCCGCCGCCGGCGGGACGAACCTGAACATAATACAGCGTGCCTGATTTTGTATTGAGCAAAGGATAATAAGTGTTGGTTGTTATCACCGACGACCACGACTGCGCGGAAGCGTCCTTGTAGTACACAACATACCTTTCCGCGCCGCTTACGGGCTTCCACTCTGCGCGGATTCCGTTAGATTTGTTAGAGAGCGATACGACGGGCTGAGTCATTCTGAGAATTATTTTTGACGGTGACCAAGCTCCGTACGCTGTGCCGTTGTTTTCGGTCGCGTACATAGCTCTTACCTGATAGTGGTATGCAGAACCGCCCGCAACTCCCTTGTCAAGGTAAGAGGTATCTTCGGTTGTGAAGTAGCTGTACGCGGAAGCGCCAATTTTCTTCTTTGCGATTTGATATTTATTTGCCCCTTCAATTTTCTTCCAGCTGACATTTATTCCATCGGCGGAATTTGAAAGCGTAACATCGGGAACTCCGATAAACGTCATGCTCTTTACCTTTGAGTAAGTTCCGTTGGCGTTACCTAAAACCGGGCAAATCTGAACATAGTAGAACTCGCCTGATTTTACATTGAATATCGGGTAATATGTATTTGTGGTTGAGGCTGTTGTCCAATTTGAATCCTCAGCCGCTTTGTAGTAAACGGCATATCTCTCAGCTCCGCTCACTGCTCCCCACTCTGCGCGGATTCCGTTCGACTTGTTCGAAAGCGACACACTTGCCTGCGCAAGGGTAGCTACGGATTTTGTCGATGACCACGCGCCGTATGCGGTGCCGTTTTTCTCGGTGGCGTACATCGCCCTAACCTGATAATAATAGGCGTTAGCGGTTGTTATGTTCCTGTCGGTAAAGGTAGTTGCAGTGGTCGTGTAGTAGGTGTACGATTTGTCGCCGCTTTTTATCTTCGCAATTTGATATTTATTAGCGCCGACTACGCTGTTCCACGTAATTGTATTAGCGTTTGAGCTGAAGTTCACCGAGGTAATTTCGGCACGCGGAATATATGTCATACTCTTAACAGCCGAAAACTCGCCTTCCAAACCGTCCGCTCCCCACGACTGAACCTTGGCGTAATAAAGCTTGCCGGGTTCGGCGTCGGAAAAAGCAGCGCGTGTGTCATCAGTGTCAAAGCTCTGCCACTCCTCATCAGAGGCTGTTTTGTAGTAAACACTGTAATGCACGGCGTTATTTACCTTGCTCCAGGAAAATTCCAAGCCGTTAATGCCGTTCGCGATGCTTAAAGCCGGAGCGGCAGGCTTTTCCTTCGGCTCGGTAGCCTGATTTGCGTTATTATTTGCCGCTAAATCTGATTTTTCATCAGTCTCGGCAGCGAGAGGAACATCAATCGCGTCTGTTTTTTTTGCAATGAGCTCCGTTGCCGCCTGAGTAGCCGCCGGCTCGGACTCATAAATCCCAACCTCACGGGACTCGGCAACAATTTCATCCGTGCCGGTTTCCGCTGCCATTACAGAGCACGGAGCGGCGGCAATACCGGCAATCAGTGCGATTGCCATTGATTTCAAAATTAGTTTGTGTTTCATAACTCCCTCCTGTGATTGTGCAAATAAGTATTATATATCTACAAATACAATAAGTTGTAAGTCTGTTTTATTCATAAAATATCTCAAATTATCGGACAAGTCACCGGATAGAACAATTTTTTGGATATAAAATCTGTATGTCAACTCGCCGAAAGTCACTCTGATTTTGTCCGTTCAATAAATATAACGCAATCGTTTTGGCAAATGATTTAAATTTTTGAAAATTTTTAAATTTTTATGTATTCAGTTCTGTTTTTTCTCTTTCTCGGCGTTTAAGGTGCCGTATTATTTCCTCATTAAAATGAAAAGCGCGAGAAAGGTCGAAATTTCCAAAAAAAAAGTACAATCCGAAAATTGCACGCCAAAAACACACGCTCCGAATAGACGCCAAACAAAATTTATTTAACTTCGAATAATTGCATGTTAAATCAGAGCCTGTATTTTAACCGAGATAAAAATAAACGCAATTATCCGTAAAATTTGATAATTTTTGTGTGGCACTTTTATTTTAGCATACTTAATACTATTTTTCAAGATGATTATGTAAATATTGGTTAATTCATTTATACTGTTGTAAGGTTGCGCTGTGGCTTGTACAAAGCATTATATTTATACCGGATATTTTACCTGTTGTCAAAAGCTAAGTGTTTAAGTCATTTTTGAACATTTTAAGTTAAGTTAAAGAAAAAGAGAGCGGCATTAGATAAACCACTCTCTATGGTCGAGGTGACATTTGTTTCTGCTTTATATTCCTTTCTGCTCGTTTTATGCGGCGTTAAGTGAGTTTCCAAATCTTTGATTTGGCTAAAACGAACTTATGCGAAGCGAAGCGGAGAAGTCAAAGCTATGTATCGGCGTGGCTCTCTCCCTAAAAACGTCACACTGTGACGTTTTTACCCGCATGCGGCGGGCACAGTCTCCGATTGAAACATGGTCGCCCAGCGTTGCGCCTAAATGCGCTTCCTCGTGCTCCCTGTTTCGGCTCTTCCCC
>CAJOLF010000109.1 GCA_905235295.1 uncultured Ruminococcus sp.
AAACAACTCGCTGATATAGCTCAGGAGGTAGAGTGCGTCCTTGGTAAGGACGAGGTCACGGGTTCAAATCCCGTTATCAGCTCCAAATAAAAGCATCCGACAGGGTGCTTTTTATTTTTGTTCCACTGACAGAGATTCGCGGGTGACGAGAACAAAATCCGGCGGCGGATAAAGAGAATTTGAGGAAAAGGCGTCAACTCAGCCTGTTTGTTTAATAAATTTTTACCGGTTCGTTTAATCAATTTTTCCCTATGAATTGATAACAACTAATAATTTTGATAAAATGTTTATATTAAGTTGTTATTGACGCAATTCGTCTGCACACAACTACGATTAACAATATCAACTATGAAATAATGAAAAATCGTTTTATCTCAAGAATCAAGAGCATTATTGAGAGCAAAAGTCTACAGGAATAAATCGCTGATACCCTTCGCGATTCCCCAAAACGAAAAGGCTTCCCGGCATTGGGAAGCCTTTAATTAACTTAATAAAGTACCGCCAAAGCTATTTTACTACAATCGACTGCTTGAACAGCTGCTCGTAACGCTTCTTTACAAGCTCCTTGTTGAAGCAGGAAATCGTTCCCGCGGTGGAGTCGCCGAAGTAGTAATTCTCAGCGTCGTAGCCAATCAGCACAAGGCAGTGCTCGTGCATATACCACGAGAATGAGTCTCCGATTTTGGTCTTTGCGTTTTCGTCAACGTAGTTTACCGTCCAGGTGTCGAACACATACGGCTCCTCCATATTGGTGGTCGCCCAAATCATCACCGGCACGCCCTTTGAAACGTATTGGTCGCACAAATCCTCAAGCTCAACGTTTTCCATCCAGTACGCCTTGAGGTTCGACTTTTGATCCTTCAGGTACTCGTTCATACTCTTTGACATTGACGGCGCATAAACTCCCCAGCCGGCGTAAGCAGTTCCGGCGAACGCGCTGTACAGGTCGGGACCGTATTTATCTCCGTTTTCCCCCGTGACAACATAAACGCAGTTAAGGTAATTGTCGGCGAAGGTGTGCTCGTCAAGGTCAAAGCCGAGGATTCGCAGCAGCATTGTACATGCATAGGTTTCGCAGCCCGCTTTTAAATCCGTCTGGGGAATAACCTCGACGTTCTGAATCATAAAGCTCGGTTTCTCGGTCGTCGGCTCGGTTGCTGAGGTTGTTTCCTCCTGAGCTTCGGAGCCGTTACCCGCGGCGGAAACAACGGCGGCGATTATCAGCAGCACCGCTATTAACCCCGCGAGCACGCCGAGAACGGCAAGCTTGCGCTTTTTTACTCTTGTCAGGCGAAAATTCTTTAGGGCGTTTACCGCCGATTTAATATCCTTGATTACGCTTTGTATAAAGCTCTCCAGCTTTTGTTTTTTCACTTTATCACTTCTGCATTATAATATCTTTTTAGTTGTGTATTCAGAATTTTTCCCGCTTGCGAGCTCGTTTGCTTTGAGCGCGTCATCAAGCGTTTTTTCCTTGCCGCCGAGCTCTGTGTAGCCGTAAAAGACGAACCTGTCGCCCGAGAAAAATCCGTCGGAGCTCAGCTCAAGCGTTTTGGAATACTTTTTGGTTTTGTTCGTATAGACCGCGATAAGCTTGCTGAACGCCTCGTCCTTTTTGTCGGCGGCAAAATACACTCCGCCGATTTCCGCGGTATCGCCGTCGCTGAAATCCTCGTCAGCCGAACGCAAATTTTCGGCGATATATTTTTTTATAACCTCAATATGCTTTTCGGCGGAATCAGCCGAAAGGATTTCGGGCTTCACAACCGTGTACTCAACCGGCTCGCCCGTGAGCAAAAAGCCGTTGTCCCTGGCGGAGCTGTTGTAGCCGGAATATTTAAGCCTTACGGTATCGCCCTCAGCGATTTTTTCATCACCCTCAAAGTTAAAATAAACCGATGTGAGGTATTCGCCGTCCTTATCGTAAATAAGCGCGGAGGATTCGAAAAAACTGTCGTTTTTAACGGTGTAGCCTCCGATTTTGGTATTGAAGCTGTCGATTCCGACCGTCAGTCCGTCCTCGTTCGGCACGGTGATAACAAGGTCGTTAGACCTAACGTAGTCGAGGATATTCAGCTCAACCGGCTTATTTAACTCCAACCCCTGTTCTTTTATGTAATCCTCGACGCTGAGCTTTAAGGTAATGGGTTCTTTGTCAAAGCTGAATCCGCAGATTCGCTCCTCGGCGTCTATAATCCTTTTCGCGTCGTCAAAGTCCTCCCAAGCGACCGTAAGATTAAGCACGTCGTCCTTTTTAAGGTTGCTGACAACCACCGCTCCGCTGCCGTAGCCCGAATTGTCCTCGCTGCCCTCTACGCTGTATTCAAAGCTGATTTCGCTAAAAAGCCTGTCGAGCGAGCCGGAACGGACAAGGTCAAAGGAATCGCCGTCGGCGTAATCGCGCTCAAAGGCTTCTCTGTCAACGGTTACAACTCCCCAAATACTTCCGTCGTACTGTTCCTTCGACTCAAAATTCAGGGTTATGTATTTTGAAAAGCCAACCTTCGGCTCGAACGAAGGCACAACAACCGCGAAAATCAAAATCAGTGCGGCAGTCAGCAGCACAACGGCGGCGGAAGCGATTATCGCGATTAACGCGGGCTTTGACAAGCCCTTTTTTTCGCTGTCTTTTTGCGCGACCCGCGTTTCTACGCTGCTTTTAGCGTCTTGATTTGACAGATTTCCGCTTTTAGGTTCGGCGGAAGCGTCATTTTCGGCAGGCGCGCCGTCGGTTTTCGGCTGTTTGCCGCCCATAAGCTCGGCATTTGTCTTTTCCGTAAACGGCTTTTGCGGAACCGGCTGAGCTTCGGCGTTATCCTGATTATCATTTTCGGCTTTCGCGATCCTCGCGCCGCAGTTTACGCAGATTTCCGCGTCGTCGTCGAGCGCTTGCCCGCATTTTTCACAAAACATACTTTTCTCCTCATACCCTGTAATATTACTCCACAATCTATTTTATTGATTTTTTGAAAAAAGTCAATTCATTGAACACACAAAGAAAAAGGCAACAGCAGGTAATATTTAGTAAAATACCGCAATAAACAGAAAATCGGCAGCCGCAAACGCAGCCGCCGAAAAATTTTACAGTCTGTCGTCATACACCGCGCGCTCGCCGCCGATATACTTAGGTCTTGTCCGCGCCGCAAGCAAAATCGCGCTCCCGATGCGGTCAATGCTCAGCCTTACTGGCACCGCAACCCTTTTTAGGTGCATACCAATCAGCGTTCCGCCGATGTCAAGCCCGGCGTCGGCCTTGATTTCCTCAAGCGCGACGGGATTTTTGAAGGTTCTGTACGCGGTGGTGGCAAACGAACCGCCCGCCTTTGGCTGCGGAACAACGTTTACAATCTCGCAGTTCGGAACAGCCTCGCGCTCAACGATTATCGCGCGGTTAAGGTGCTCGCAGCACTGAGCCGCAAGGTAAACTCCGCTGTCGGTCACAGCCTCATAGATTCCCTTGAACACCGCCTCGGCAGTTTCAAGGCTCGAGTTTTTGCCGATTACTCCGCCCGAAACCTCGCTCGACGAGCAGCCGACAACAAGAATATTTCCCGGCTTTAGGTCAGCCTTTACAATCAGCTCGGTAGCCGCGAGCCTCGCCTGGTCAAACAGTTCTCTGTTCATATCATCATCTCCGAAATATTACTGTTATTATTATACCACATATTTTCCAAAAAATAAATAGTGCCAAGTTGCTTTAAAAAGGACAATTTTTTCGGTTTTTTATCGTATAGGTGAAGGAGGTGACTGTCATTTTTCGGGTTTTCGCATAATATGTATTACAGCCCGGCTGTGAAGTGGAACAATTTTCACCCGAAAAACGCAAAATGAAGGAAAAAACAAAGGCTTGGATTCGCGCGGCGGCAATCCGCGCGCTTAAAACCGCGGCTCAAACCGCCGCGGCTACCATCGGCACATCCGCTCTGTTCAGCGAGGTTGACTGGCTTGTGGTCGGCTCCGCATCGCTTTTGGCGGCTGTGCTTTCGGCACTCAGCTCGCTGAGCGGACTGCCCGAGGTAGACAACAGGAACTTTTAGATTGGAGAAAAATATGGGATTAGCAGGAAAAAAAGGCGTTGACATCTCCTCAAACAACGGAGACGTCAGCATTGAAAAAATTAAAAACGCGGGTTATGACTTTGTTATGATTCGCTGCGGCTATGGTTCCGACCTCAGCGTTCAGGACGATAACCGCTTTGAAAGTAACGTGAAAAAATGCGAGGCGGCGGGAGTTCCCTGGGGAGCTTACCTCTACTCCTACGCGCTGAACACAGAGGACGCCAAGAGCGAGGCCAAGCACGTGGCAAGGCTCCTGAAGGGCAAAAAGCCCACCATGCCCGTCGCTTTTGACATGGAGGACGGCGACGGCTACAAAAGCCGCAACGGTATGCCCTCAAACAGCAGGCTGGTTGAGATTTGCAAAACATTTTTGTCGGAGATAAAAAAGCAGGGCTATTACCCGATGCTCTACTCTTCGCTGAGCTGGCTCAACAATCAACTGAACGACAAGAGCCTTTTGAACGCCTACGACATTTGGGTGGCTCAGTGGAACTCAAGCTGCGATTACAGGGGAAGCTACGGAATGTGGCAGTACGGCGGAGAGGTGAATTACCTTGAGAGCAACAGTATTTCCGGCGTGGGTACGATTGACAAGGACAAGTGCTACAAGGACTACCCGACGATTATTAAAAGCGGCGGCTACAACGGCTGGCCGAAGCAGAACGGCAAGGTGCTTGACCAAACAGGCTACAAAATGTCCGACCGCGGCACGGGAGTTCTCGCGCTAAAGGAAATGCTCCTGCTCGCCCGAAAGCTCAAAATTACAACGCAGGGTATGGATGAGAACGGAGTTTTCGGCGACGGAACGCAAATCGCCGTAAATCAGGTTCTTAAAAAAGGCGGATATGTTCAAAACGGAATCGC
>CAJOLF010000110.1 GCA_905235295.1 uncultured Ruminococcus sp.
ATTTGTATTATACAAAACTTTTTCAACTAATCACCAAAATAAATATATAAAACAAAACTGTCATTCTGAGTTCATTCTCAAAATGACAGTTTTTGTTTTTTATACTATTTTCAACTATAACGTTTTAAAAGGGCATACGGCTTACTGAGCTTAAAATCCTTTAGCACATTTTTAATTTCGGGCTCGGCTTCCAAATCTGCGTTGATGTAGATAACGCTGTACTCATTGAGCGAAACATAGGCGTAATGATTATTTGTAATCTCGGTATAGAACATATTAAAGCCGAAATCCTGCGATGTGTAACGCGTTGTCATTCTCGGCTGAGAACGAATCTCGTTTAAGAACTTTCCGGCGGTCTCCGCTGCCGAAAACAGCCCGAAGTCTTGTGAATACTCGTCAAATTCAAGGAAAACAATCTCAAACGATTTATCCTTTGGCTTTGCCGTATAGCATTTAGAAATGTAAAGCTCTTCCCTGCCCTTGATTGTATCCTCAACCGTCAGTCCGTGCTCAACTGCTCTGAGGTTACCCTGTCATGCTGGAAATTATAGATAACAGAGGCGTTGTAAATCGCAAAATTCATAACCGCAAAAAGAACAATGGCTGTTCCTCCCGCGATTATCATCCGCTTCGCTTTAATTTTATGAACCGTAAACACAACACCCAATGCTGTTTCGACCAGCAAAACTATAAGCGGAATAAAAAACAAAATAAACCTTAATAATTGGTTTTCGGTCATAACCGTTGTGACAAGCCAGAATATCGCCAAAATAAAAAAATGCGTAAAGAACGTAGCGGTAAAAAGAAAATCTCTGGAAACACGAACCGCGCAGCGCTTTACCTTACCCATTCCGGTCGGTATTTTTGACAGCCTTCTGTCAAGGTAATTCTTTGCGGATTTCAGGAGCTTTGAGAGCTCCTCCGGATTTTCAAGCTCTTTTTTGTCAACACAGAACCTCGCCTTGTTCTGCATTTTGAAGATAAAATATCCGTCGGTTTCTACAAGCTGTTTTATATTGGTATAAAACAGGCTGAGCGGTTCAACGCCCTCCTCCGCGATTACAAGGTGATCGTAGAAAAAATTAAGAGTACAGGCGTGTTTTTTGCCGAACTCCACCGCCTTTCGCGTGTGGATAAAGCTGATAATTGTGAGCACTCCGCCTGCCGCGGCGCACAAAGCACCCGTCAGGATAATCTGCCACACATTAAATATATTGCCCGTGATACGCGCGGCAACCTCCGGCGTGAATATGTTTCGCTCAATAAATATACATACCGCGCTCAGGCAGAAAAACAGCAATGTCATCGAGACAAGCACAATTACTGCCGTTGAAAACTCATAGCGCATAGCGGTTTTTACCGACTTTTTATCCGTCAGCGTTTTCGCCTGCGCCATCGGCTGGGGAATGCTCTCAGTCTCGGGCTTGCCCAAAAGAGCGTCCACCGTCGTGTCGAATATTTCGCTGATTTTTATAAGCAGGTCAACCGACGGCATTGTTCTGTCATTTTCCCACTGGCTTACGCTCTGGCGCGTTACGTAAAGCTGATTTGCGAGCGCGTCCTGCGACATGCCTTTTTCTTTTCTTAAGCTTTGAAGCTTTTTACCAAACGTCATTTTAATAAACCCTCTTTGTCGTAATACTCCTTATCGGAAAGGTCGTCCTTTTCTTCCAAATTGTACTCGCTGCTCCTGAATATGCCCGCGCCGAAGCGGTAGCTTGTGTTCATGTTGCGTACAATTCCTATGCCCAAAATGATTACAATGATGATGAACGGAATTAAAAGCCAGCCCATATACTCACCTCCCGTGTTTGTTGAGCCGAGTATATAATACCTTACCTCAAAAGTAAAGAAAGTATCGCTTTACATCAGTATTTATCGGACAAATCGGCAGTTTTTAATGGTTATCCCGACTGAATTTTTCGCCGTTGCGACCCGGCGTAATAATCACTGTTCCAAAATTTCCTCGAGTATATCGCCCGCTTCCTTGCACAAATCCGCACAGGACTTTTTTGTTTTCGCTCTTTTTCCGAGCAGCTCGCGGCAGACGATTGATCCGTTTTCGGTTTTAAATTCATCCGCGAAATTCAAAAAAGCGGCGTTCGCGAGGGCTTTGTTTTTGCCCATCGCAAGCCCGATCACCATATTCGCTCCGGTCACGGTTCCGCAGGTTTCGCGCAGTCCTCCCATACCCGCTCCGAACGGCGCGGAAATCATTGCCGCGGTTTCTCTGTCCATTCCGTAGTCCTCGCAAAACGCGAGCAACACCGCCTGCGCGCAGTTGCAGCCGTTCTGAAAATTATTCTTTGCGATATCGCCCTTTGTCATATTATCAGTCCTTTCGTTTTTCTAAAATTATATCATTTGTATTCGCAGCGGTCAACAAAATTTCCCTGTATGTTTTTGTTGTTTTTTATTGACAAAAGTCTCAATTTAGTCTTATACTTATTTTATATATATAACATTACTATACAAATCAAAATCAAGGAGGATTTCTATGAAAAAGCTCTTCACAAAAGCTATAGCCGCTTTTTTGGCTGCCGCTATTGTTCTTCCGGCAGGAACAGCAGCCGCTTTTGCAGAAAACACAGACAAATCCGCTGAACCTAATTATTACCTCGGCTCGTTCTACTACCGTCCGGGCGAGGGTGAAATTTACGGTTTGTCGGACAGCATTGATTACTACGCGTATTCGGACGACTATTTCACAAAAAGCAGCAAGGAGTATGACTCTCACCTTGCAACGCTCAGTATGTCGCTTGCCGAGGCTTCGGTAAGCAGTACGCGCGAGCCGTTCACGCCCGAGGGCTATATGAAGAAAAACCGCGACGTTATCGCGTTTTTGGAGGACACCGGTTTTTCGGACATCGAAATTAACAATGACTATACAATCAAGCCCACAAAGGACACCATCGGCGTTGCGTGCGCCCACAAAAAGATTGTTCAGGACGGCAAAGAGTACACCATGCTTGTAATCGTTCCGCGCAGCGCGGGCTATGAGATGGAATGGGGCGACAACTTTGTTCTCGGAGCAGAGGGCGACGCCAAGGGCTTTGACCGCTCGTCGGACAACTGCCTTGAATTCGCCAAGAACTACGTTGCGGAAAACGGCATTTCGGGCGATATTAAGGTATGGACAGCAGGCTACAGCCGCGGCGCGGCAATCAGCAACCTGACCGCCAAGAAGCTCATTAACGATCCCAAGGCGTATTTGGGCGACAGCATTGAGCTTGCTCCCGAAAACCTTTACGCTTACACCTTCGGTACTCCTTACGCCGCCGACACGGCTCAGGATCCCCACAACGAAAAGTACGCGGGTATCTTTAACATTTACCAGAACAGCGAGCTTGCTTCTATGATGGCTCCTGTTGAGATGGGCTTTGACCGCTACGGCACAAGCACTATGATCAGGGATATGGACAAGTATGACGAGATGCTTGCCAACCTTAAAATCTGCAACCCCGGAATTTACGATGAGTTTATCGAAACCACATCTTCCGAGCACTTTATGCCCAAGAAGCTCGGCTTCACGGACGGTTCAATCGGAATGGTTGACGATCCCGATTCTTATATCCCCGCAGACGCTTCAACATATCTTTCAGGCCTCGGCGCTTATCTTACTCAGATTACCGGCGGCAGAGAAGGCTACGCGGAGAACTATGAGGAAGCTTTCTCAGACTTTATCGGCTACGTTCGCTCGCTCAACGGCGATGAATCCGCAGCGTTCGGCGCAGGTTTACTAAACAGTGACAGTGCGCTTGACGCGGCGGTTGCTATGTACGCTTACTTTATGAAGCAGAAGTTAAAAACCGAGATTAACGCCACCGATGAAGAGATTATGGCGAAGGCTCAGGAAATCGCCTTAACCATCAAAAACGCCGCTGCCGAAGAAGAGAGCAAGGACGGCAGCGAGGAAGTAGGAATTGACGCAGGACAGATTGCGGATCTCGCGCTTAAACTCGGCAATTACCTGTTTATGGACGCTGACGACATCAGACCTATCGCCGCGGGTTACCTCTGCGACGCGATTTACGACGGTATGACAGCCGCGGGAGCTTCACAGTATCTTGTTGATAAAATCGCTAATCCCGAGGCTGCTTACTCGCTCACCTTCACCCTGTCACACCTTCTGTTCGGCAACATTTGGCAGAGCAAAGCGGTTAGGCCCCTGCTTATCAACAACGAGCAGATGAAGAGCGCCGCTACGCTGATTGACAACATCACAAAACTTATGTATGACCACACAAACGAAGTATATATGTCATGGCTCAGACTTGACGACAGCATTTTTGCCGATTACAAGGAGCTCACCCCTGATCAGATTAACGGCTACCGCAGAGTTTACTTAGATGCCGAAAACCTAGAGGCTCTTGACGGCACAATCCTCAACAGTAAGGGTCAGACCGTAGGCGTTATCGAGGACGGCGCTCTTGTTGAAACCACCGACAAGCGGGTAGGCTTTACCACCACGGACAACGGCGGATTCCTGCGAATCCCGATGGATATGAATTACTCCGTTGTATTCAAAAACTTCAGCGGAGCAATCGCGGCCTCAGTAAACGAATACGACGTTTATACAGCGGTTGCCTCCGAGGTATTCACCGACGTGGCAGAGGACGTTGAAAACGCTACCGTTACCCTTTCGCTTCCCAAGCCCGACAGGGACTATACTATCCCAACCGACGTTCAGTACACCCTGTCGGTTCACGAGGATAAGGGCGGAGACGTTCTTTACGGCGACGCAAACGGCGACGGTACTGTTAATATTCTCGACGCGGCGATTGTTCAGCGTGCTGCTAACCAAAAAATTACCCTCAACGAGGAGCAGGCGCTTGCCGCTGACGTAAACGGCGACGGCATTGTTGACGTTCTCGACGTTTCTTTTATTCAGAAGTATATCGTAGGCAAAATTAACGCATTCCCCGTTGAAAAAGCATAAAACAAATTAACCCTTCAGGCTCTTCCGTTTTGGAAGAGCCTTTTGTCGTTAAAAAAGCGTTTTTACATTGTAATTTAATGCTTGTACAAAACGCAGCTTTATGGTAAAATAATATGTTAGTAACATATTATAAGAAAAAGGTGATGAAAATTGTCTTTTCCGCAGGATAAAATCCGCAATTTCAGCATTAT
>CAJOLF010000111.1 GCA_905235295.1 uncultured Ruminococcus sp.
GTTCTCAAAACCGATTTGGTCGAGTACGGTACAATGCCTGAATACACTGGCGCAACTCCGACTAAGCCGAGCACGGCTCAGTATGATTACACCTTTGCTGGCTGGTTCCCGACAGTTGACGTCGTAACACAGGAAATCAGCTATAAGGCGGTTTATACCGAAAATGTAAGAAGTTACACCGTAACCTGGCTCAATTATGACGGCACACTGCTTGACAGCGGTTATTACAATTACGGAGAAACGCCCAATTACAACGGACCTGTCCCCGAAAAGCCCTTTGACGCCGCCGAGCATTACTATTTTAACGGCTGGACACCATATATATCGACTGTAACAGGCGACGCAAGCTACACAGCGGAGTTTAATTCCGAATTCCATAATTATATGACGCCGGATGTAGTTTGGCATTATGACGAGCATTTTATTGACTTAACTTTCCAATGCGCGATATGCGGCTATTCGGAAACTCATAATGCTCCATTCATGGATTCTGATTTTGCTATTGAAAATCAGCCCACCTGCACTCAACCCGGCGGCGGTCACTATACCGTAAATTATTTTGGAACCTATTTTATTTCGGATTATATTGAAATTCCCGCGACAGGTCATCATTACAGCGAACCGACTTGGTCGTGGGCTGAGGATTACAGCTCGGCAACCGCTGAATTTAATTGTGTCGAGGGCGATCACACCGAGTACGTTACAACCTACGATATAGACGAAGTCTATCAGTATGATTCAATAACCTACACGGCGAATGTTGACTTTAACGGAGAATCCTATACCGACACCGAGTTCGCTTTCAGGGACTACTTTGCAGGTCATTCGCTCACGCTTGAAGGCAACATCGGCGTAAACTACTTTATCAACATCACCGACGAGGAATATAACAACGGAGCAACCGTTGAATTCAGCTGGGATGTTGAGGGCGACTTAAAGACCTGCACCGTGACAAAGGACGACATCAAGAAGGTGGGCAAGAACCTCTACAAGGCTACCTGCTATGTCGCTGCGGCGGAGATGACCTACAACATCAACACTGACCTATACCTCGGCGAAAGCCTGATAAGCACAAATGTTTACTCTGTAAAGCAGTACGCGGACTATATTCTCACCAATCAGACCTTTATTGCATCCTACATAGCGAGCGAGAACGCAAGGGGCAAGGACGGCGAGGAGAGATACAACCGGCTCAAGGAGCTTGTTCAAACTATGCTTGACTACGGCGCGCGCGCTCAGATTCGCTTTGACAGGAACACCGATGTCCTCGCAAACGGCGGAACATATTTCTACGACGATACAACAAGCCCTGTTAACGCCGAAGAAATTGACGCTCCGTCAAGCGATATGAGGCTCAACCTCAGCGATTACGGACTTTCCTACGTCGGCTCAACAATAGTTTATCTTTCCGCGACAACCCTCAGGCATTATTATAAAATTGAAGATTCCGAGACCTTCGGCGCTTATTCAGACAGCATTTACCTTGACGGTGTAAAGGCTGAGTACAGCTCCAGAGACGGAATGATTTACTTTGAGTTTACAAATATTGAGGCGTTTAACCTTGATAAGCAGCATACGATTACAATCGGTTCAACAAGCTACAGTTATTCGGCGCTGAGCTACATCAAAAAGCTCATATCGTCAAGTAATCCCGAGAGCTACATTGAGCTCGGCAAGGCGACCGTTCGTTATCACAATGCGGCTAAGTCCTACTTTAACGGTTAATGGAGGTATAATTATGATGGAAAGATATGAAAGAGCGCAGCTTGAAATAATCGAGTTTGAATCTGAGAATATTCAAACAGGAAGACCAAGCGAGTATGAAGATATAATTATCGACTGATTAAAGGCTGGGGATAATAATGAAAAGGTTATTATGCGTTATTTGCGCAGCATTGATTTGCGTTTCGGCTATGGCGGCGGCGGATATTTCCGCCGCTGTCAAAAGCACCTACATTCGCGGCGACTCCGACGACAACGGCAAAGTTGAAATTTCTGATGTTACGCTTGCCCAGCAAGTGCTTGCAGGCATCGAGAAAGATTCCGGCGGTTTAATCGCTGTAAGGGCTAACGTAGACGGCAAAGGCTTTAACATAGACGACGCTACAAATGTACAAAGGTACCTCGCTCAGTTTGATAACATCTATAGTATCGGCGAGAAAGTAACGTATCCCGGCTATGACGAATACGAGCTTCCGTTTATACCCTGTTAAATACAAAAATTTCTCAAGCCCGTGGATTTTCCGCGGGCTTGGGGTGAGTTTTAGGTGAATACAATGAAACTTAATGAAAATTTCATCAAGCACACAATCGACGGACAAACGGTTGTTGTACCCACCGCCGAATCAGGCTTTCACGGTCTGATTCAGGGCAACAAAACCGTTGAAGCAATTTTGTATTGCCTTGAAAACGAAACCACAGAGGATGAAATCGTCGAGGTATTATGCAAGCGTTTCGACGGAGACAAAGAGCTTATTCGCGCCGACGTGCGCGACGTGATAACACGCTTAAAGGAAATCGGCGCTATTGATGAGTAAAAAAACATTTGAAGATGTAATAAACGAAAAGGGCAGACTGATTTACACAAACGTGGGCGACAGTATGTATCCGCTGATTAAACCGCGCGATTTGCTTGTGATAGAAAAGCCGGAATTCCCGCTCAAAAAATATGATGTTCCGCTTTATAAACGCGACAGCGGGCAGTACGTTCTGCACAGAATTGTCAAAATTAAAAACGGCGAATACTTAATCTGCGGCGACAACCGGTTCTCATTTGAACACGGAATTACCGACAAACACATCATAGGAGTGCTGACAGGTATTATCCGCGACGGAAAAACAATAAACCTGAATACCCGAAAATACCGTATTTACTGCGCTTCGCTGCGGCAAAGACGGTTGATTTTACATATACGGTACAAATTTAATGTATAATATTATTTCAAAAAACAGCGAGGATTTTATCTATCTTTTGACCTGCGCGGTCAACGGCGAAGTCCCCGATAAAACAAGATGTGAGCAAATTGACCTTGATAAGCTCTATAAGCTCGCGAGTTTTCATTCCCTGCTTTCGATGACTTCATTCGTCCTCGGTCAGGTGATTAAGCTGCCCGAAAATTATTTTCAGGCAGAAAAACAGGCAATCCGCAATCAGGCGTTGTACAACATTGAGCGCTCAAAAATCCTCAGCGAGTTTGAGAAAAACGGAATTTGGTATATGCCGTTAAAGGGAATTGTGCTAAAGGATTTGTACCCCAAGTCAAGTTTAAGAGAGATGGTAGATAACGACATCCTCTGCGACGGCTCAAAAATGGCGGAAGTCAAAAAGATAATGGAGAGCAGGGGATACTACTGCAAGTATTACGGCAAAAGTCATCACGATGTATATACAAAGCAGCCGTACTTAGCTTTTGAAATGCACAGCGCTCTTTTTAACGAAAAAAAAGAAAAGCTGTATTTTTCATACTATAAAAACGTCAGGGAAAAGCTTGTTAAGGACGAAAACAACTCCTTCGGCTATCACTTTACGAATGAGGACTTTTATATTTTTCTCTTATGTCACTTCCGTATGCACTACGATATGGCGGGTACGGGCTTGCGTTCTCTGCTTGACGTTTATGTTTTTAACAAAAAGTATTACGATTCGCTGAACCTTGACTATCTTTCCGCCGAGCTGGAAAAGCTCAAGCTCAAGGATTTTGAGCAAAACGTCCGCAGCCTTTCAAACAAGCTTTACAACGGAGAAAAGCTGAACGAGGACGAGCAAAAGTCGGTTGAGTATTACCTTAGCTCGGGGAGCAGGGGCACAAATATAAATTTAATTTATTCCAAGCTCAATTTCGACGATTCAAAAAAGGCAAAGCGCAAGTATCTTTTCCGTCGGGTTTTTCCTTCCTATGATAAGCTTAAAGAAAAAAATCAAGCGCTGGAGAAGCATAAAATTCTCTATCCTGCTTTTTTGGTTTTTCGTCCGGTAAAAGGCGTATTTTCCCACCCGAAAAAAATTTTAAGGGAATTTAAAATTATAAAAAATTACAAGAATGAAGAAAACGGAGGTAAAAATGCTTAAAAAACTGATTATTACACTTACTCTCTCATTGTTCGCGCTGTCCGCGATACTATTATTTTCAGGCTGCGGTTGCAACAGCGAGGAACAAAAATCAACTCAGCCGACTACGGTTTCGGCAACGCAAAATACAACCGCTTCGGCTACTCAGCCGACCGCTCAGAGCACGACAAACTCTGCTCAGTCCTCGGCAGCGTCGGGAACAAGCTCGGCTGTTTCAGGTAACAATCCCTCAAATTCCGCGCAAAGCTCCGCTTACTCGGGCGCGGAAGGCGGCAATTCTCAAGCCTCTCAAGCCTCTCAGAGCCCGCAATCCTCGCAAGGCACAAATCAGAGCTCTAATGGCGCAAATCAGCAGAGCTCTAAGGGCTCAAATCAGCAGAGCTCAAAGTCATCAATAACCGAAAGCACAGGCCCCGAATACAATTTTGAGGGTCAGACCGACGAGTACGAGCTTCCGTTTATTCCTAACTGATTTTAATTACAAGACAAAAAATCTCCCCGGTGTCAGCGAAGACTCCGGGGAGTAATTTTATTTGATAAATTATATTTTGCAATGCCGCGCCGCGGATTGCGCTGAAAGCCTTAATGCCTGTAAAGCCTGTCGGTTTCGTATTCGGGCTCGGTAGTCAGCCTGATTCCGAGCTTTTTAAGGGT
>CAJOLF010000112.1 GCA_905235295.1 uncultured Ruminococcus sp.
GGTTCAACCACGTCGGGACGCTTGATGTTGAGCTTTTCGCAGTCGGAAAAGAAAGCGTCGGTGTAGAACTTCGCGATTTCAAGCACGCTTTTGTGTTCGCGCTTGGCGCCCGCGAGCATTTTGTCCTCGCCTGTGTCGGCGTCGCTCGAAAGGTGGCCGACGTCGGTGATGTTCATTACGCGGTTGACGTTGTAGCCTGAGAAACGCAGGTATTTTTCGAGCACGTCCTCCATAATGTAGGTGCGAAGATTGCCGATGTGCGCGTAGTGATACACCGTCGGTCCGCAGGTGTACATATTTACAATTTTATCTGAATACGGAACAAACTCCTGCTTTGTCTGTCCGAGCGAGTTATATAGCTGCATTTTGATTACTCCTTGTTTTTAATTAATCAGAGGCTGGCGCTGTCAAACGAGCTTTCGGCAGGGTTTGAGCGCCGCGACGACTCCGCTTTGAGCTTGAGCATTTCGTCGGAAAGCTCGCCGAGCTTGTGCTCGAGCACGCCCAAATCCTGAGCTACAGGGTCTGAAACGTGAATTTGGTCAAGGTTTTCGGAACGGATACCGTTGAGCTTGACAATGCGCGCGGGAACTCCAACCGCCGTGGCGTTTGGCGGAACCTCGCGGAGCACCACTGCGCCCGCGGCGATTCGCGCGTTGTCGCCCACCGTGAAAGGTCCGAGAACCTTCGCGCCTGAGCCGACGAGCACGTTGTTGCCGAGAGTCGGGTGACGCTTGCCTGTGTCCTTGCCCGTGCCGCCGAGGGTTACGTTTTGGTAGATTGTGCAGTTGTCGCCGATAACGGTTGTCTCGCCGATTACAACGCCCATTCCGTGGTCGATAAACAAGCCCTTGCCGATTTGCGCGCCCGGGTGAATTTCAATTCCCGTTTTGTGGCGGCTGCGCTGAGAAATCCAGCGCGCTATGAACTTGTGATTATGATTAAAAAACCAGTTTGCCCTGCGGTGCGAGCGAACCGCCTTGAAGCCCGAGTAGAGGAAAAACACCTCCGCCTTGCTCCTCGCGGCAGGATCGCGGTCAAGAACCGCTTGTATGTCTGATTTTAAGACTTCAAACAAAAAATCACACCTTTATAATTAAAAGTAATAAGTTGTTGCGGCATTAAATTTCCGAGATGAATTTGATGTTTTGTTTTACGTAGATAACGCCCGAGATGACGGCGAAAACCGTGGAAATCCAAATTAAAATCTCGCCAATAATGAAGAAGGTTTGATTAAGCGCGGGCGATACCTGAGCGCCCGTACACAGAATAATAATATCGCATACCGACTGCATTACCAAAATTGCGATTACCGCCGTCATTTGAGTAACGGTTTTGACCTTGCCCCACTTATTGGCGGCGATGACCTCGCCCTTGGCGGCGGCTATCAGGCGGATTGAAATTACCGTAAACTCCCTGATTAGCACGATGATTACCGCCACGCAGTCGCAAAGTCCGTTTTGGATAAAGCAGAGCATTGCCGCCAAAACAAGGATTTTGTCAGCGAGCGGGTCGGCGAATTTTCCGAAGTCGGTAATAAGGTGTCGTTTACGCGCGATTTTTCCGTCAAACATATCGGTGATTGACGCGACGCCAAACAGCGCGAGAGCGATTAAATTGTGCAGCGGAAAGGGAATGAGCAGCACCGCTACAAAGAACGGTACCAAAAGAATCCTTCCCAGTGTTAGTTTATTAGGCAGGTTCATAACAGACCTCTTTAGTAATAAGTTGAAAATTGAAAGTTCGGTCGCGGCGGCGACACCGCTACTCGGGGAGAAAGGTTTGCTTGTTATAAACCTTTTATTCCCGACCGATATAATACAGTGCTGAAAAGTCACTTTTTCTGTCAGGGTCGCGGCGGCACCCCGCAGTAGCGTCGCAACGGTCGGGCGGACACACAGGTCCGCCCCTACGGTGTTGTGATTATGCATAGCTGCGACCGACTGAATTAAAACGGTGCTGATTATGCGTAGTTGCGACCGACTGGGTCAATGCCGGTGAAGTCGGTGATATTTACCTTTACAAAGTCGCCGATATTTGGCTTTTTGCCGTCGCAGGTGAAGAACACACAGCCGTCAACCTCGGGGGCGTCGGCGTAGGTTCGTCCGTACCAGCATTCGGCGATACGGTCATAGCCCTCGACGAGAACCTCGGCTTCCGTTCCGACAAGGCTCTCGCAGTAACGCGACATAATAATTTGCTGCTGTTCCATAATGATGTCGGCACGGTCCTGCTTGGTTTTTTCGTCAAGCTGGTTCGGGAAATCCGCCGCCGGCGTGTCCTCCTCCTGAGAATAGGGGAAACAGCCCAGCCGCTCAAATTCTATATCCTTCGAAAATTCGCAAAGCTCCTCAAACTGTTCCTCGGTTTCCCCGGGAAAGCCCGTGATGAAGGTCGTGCGGAGCACAACGCCCGGGATTTTGCTTTTTATCTTGTTCAGCAGAGCGGTAAGGCTCTCTCTGCTTCCGCGGCGGTTCATTCTTTTAAGAACCTCGGCGTTGCAGTGCTGGAGCGGCAAATCTATGTATTTAACAATTTTTTCCTCGTTCGCGATAACGTCAATCAGCTCGTCGGTTACGCGGTCGGGGTAGCAGTAGAGCACCCGAATCCAGCGCAGACCGTCAATTTTGCAGAGCTCCCTCAACAGTTTTGCAAGCTGAGGCTCGCCGAACAAATCCTCGCCGTAGCGCGTGGTGTCCTGAGCGATGACGTTAAGCTCCTTTACGCCGTTTTCGGCAAGAGCCCTGGCTTCGCTGATTACGCTGTCAAAATCGCGGCTTCTGTATCCGCCCCTGATGAGCGGAATCGCGCAGTAGGTGCAGCGGTTGTCGCAGCCCTCGGCAATTTTGAGGTAAGCCGAGTAGCGCGGGGTGGATTGGATTCGTCCGCCCTCAAGCGGAAGCTCGAGCTTGCTTGGGAAAAGCTCGGTTTTTTTGCCGCCGAGCGCGTCGAGCGTGATGTCGGCAATTTTTGAGTTCGCGCCGATACCGACCGCCGCGTCAACCTCGTAAAGCTGCCGTGTAATCTCGTTTTGATACCTTTCGGCAAGGCAGCCCGTTACAATAATCGCCTTGATTTTTCCCTCGCGTTTCAGCTTGCCGAGCTCGATAATTTCGTCAATGCTCTCCTGCTTCGCGCTTTCAATAAAGCCGCAGGTGTTGACGATTACCGCGTCGGCCTTTGCGGGATCGTCAACAATTTCAAACCCCTTTTGCCTGAGGCTGAAAAGCAGCATTTCCGCGTCAACCTGGTTTTTAGCGCAGCCGAGCGACACAATGCCTGCCTTGTAATTCATATGCGTTCAGTCCTTGATATAGAATTTAAGAGTCGGGTGCCTCAGTCGGGAAGCGGCTCAATCGACTCTAACGCCTGCCTGATGTCGTCCCAGCCGTAGCCCAGCCTTTGCAGAGCGGCAACGGCGCGGCGCCTGACTTTTTCGTCGTTTATATTCCTGTATTTCTTGTTTATAAATTCAATAATCTGCTCCTGCGCGTCAACGTCAAGCTCGCTGAGAACAAGCTCGGCAGTTGCCTTGTCAATGCCCTTGCGGTAAAGCTCGTATTCAGCCGCGCGCAGCGACATTTTTTTGCCAAGGACAAGCTTTTGGGCGTACTGAGCCGCAAAATCGGGGTCGTTAATCAGCCCGAGCTCCTCCATTCGGTCAACCGCCTTTTGAGCGGATTGTTCGTCATAGCTTCTTTTGAGCTTGTCCTTCAGCTCCTTTTTTGAGTGACTGCGGTATGAAATCAGCCACAGCGCCTTTTCCTTTGCGCGGCGTTCGTTGCTCAGCGCGATTATCTCTCTCAAATCCTCGTCGTCAATCTCGCGCCCGACGTCAAAGCGGTTTTCAATCAGCGTTTGGGCGTCGAGGTTCATAACGTATTCGCCGTCAATAAACAGCGCGCACATTGACTTTCGGCGGGGTTCAACTGCCGTAATCAGCATATTAATCGGCTAAGATGTCAATTTTCGGAGCAGCGGTTTTTGCTTCGGCGGGAGCTTCCTTAGGCTCCTCAACCTTGGTGACCGTTGGCTTTTTGGCGGCTTTCGGCGAAGCGTAGAGCTTGTCGATATTCTCCCAAAGCTTGGTTTCAATCTCCTTGTAAAGCTCGGGATCGTTTTTAAGAAGCTCCTTGACCTTGTCGCGTCCCTGACCGAGACGGTTGCCGTTAAAGCTGAACCACGCGCCTGCCTTTTGAATGACCTCTGCCTGAACGCCGAGGTCAATCAGCTCGCCCTCGCGCGAGATTCCCTCGCCGTACATAATGTCAAATTCCGCGGTTTTGAACGGCGGAGCGATTTTATTTTTAACAACCTTGCACTTTGTGTGGTTGCCGATAACTTCTCCGTTTTGCTTGATTGCCTCGCCCTTGCGGATGTCAATGCGAACCGAGCTGTAGAATTTGAGCGCGCGTCCGCCTGTGGTTACCTCGGGGTTGCCGTAGACAACGCCGACCTTTTCGCGAAGCTGGTTGATAAAGATTGCCACGCAGTTTGACTTGTTGATTGCGCCCGCGAGCTTTCTGAGCGCCTGGGACATCAGCCTTGCGTGCAGTCCGACGTGGCTGTCGCCCATTTCTCCCTCGATTTCCGCCTTGGGAACAAGCGCGGCTACCGAGTCGATTACGATTACGTCAATCGCGCCCGAGCGGATAAGAGCCTCGGCGATTTCGAGCGCGTCCTC
>CAJOLF010000113.1 GCA_905235295.1 uncultured Ruminococcus sp.
AAAGAAAAATCGAATAATACTGTCGCAAATAATTTTCGGCTCCTCGTTCTCCTTAAAGCTCAGATTTCCCCTGACGATTACCGCGTTGCCCTCCTTAATCAGCCGTCCGCATTTTTCGTAGACATTCGGGAAAATTACAAGCTCGATTGAGCCTGTTCTGTCCTCGGCGGTCGCAAACGACATCAGCTTGTTATTCTTTGTAAGCTGAGTTTTTTCGCTCGCTATTATACATACCGCGCAGACCTTTTTTCCGTCATAATAGCGGTTATCCTCGTGAGTGACAATATCGCCCGCGCTGTCCGCCTTTACCGCGCGCGCAAACAAAGTGTAGTCGTCAATCGGGTGACCGCTGAGGTACATTCCCGCGGTCTGGTACTCCATTTGCAAAAGCTCCTCGCGGCTGTATTCCTCAACGTCGGGCAACTGAGGCTTTGAAGCCTCTTTGTCCTGCTCGCTGAGCCCGATATCGAAAATTGAAATCTGACCGTTCAGGTTGTGCTTGCTTTCATACTCAAGGTCTGTCAAAATTTTTGAATACACGCTCAAAAGCTGGCGGCGGTTTGCGCCGAGTTCGTCGAACGCGCCGCACTTTATAAGGCTTTCTATCGCGCGGGTATTCATATTTTTGCCGTAGAGCCTCTCGCAAAAATCATACAGAGAGGTGTACGGCTTATATCTGCGCTCGGAAATAATCTGCTCGATAAACTGCCTTCCGAGGTTTTTTATCGCGAGCAGACCGTAGCGGATATTTTTGCCGTCTACCGAAAAGCCAAGCGCGCTTTCGTTTACGCTCGGCGGCAAAACGCTGATTCCGAGCGACTTACATTCGGCGATATAGACCGCGAGCTTGTTGCGGTTTTCGAGCACGCTGGAGAGAAGCGCCGACATATACTCGCGCGGATAGTGGCACTTCAGCCAAGCGGTTTTATAGGACACGGCGGCATAAGCGGCGGCGTGGGATTTGTTGAACGCATAGCTTGCGAAGCTTTCCATCTCGTCAAATACGGAAACGGCGACTTCCCTGCTGACGCCGCGCCTTAGGCAGCCGTCAACGACTGTATTTCCGTTCTCGTCAGTCAAGCCGTTTATGAAAACCTCGCGCTCACGCTCCATAACGTCGTGCTTCTTTTTGCTCATAGCCCTGCGGACAATATCGGCTCTGCCCAAGCTGTAACCCGCAAGGGTTCGCAAAATCTGCATTACCTGCTCCTGATACACAATACAGCCGTAGGTTACGTCCAAAATCGGTTTTAGCAAAGGATGCTTGTAGCGCACCTTGTCGGGATTATGGCGGCACTCGATGTAAGTTGGAATACTGTTCATCGGTCCCGGGCGGTAGAGCGAAACAACGGCGATTAAGTCCTCTATGCAGTCGGGCTTTAGCTGGGTGAGCACGTTGCGCATTCCCTGGCTCTCGAACTGGAAAACGCCCTCGGTCGCGCCGCGGGAAATCATCGCGAAAACCGCTTTGTCGTCCTCGTCGATATCATCGGGGCTGTAGCCCGGATTTACCTTTTTTATCAGCTTCTCCGCTTCGTCAATTACCGTCAGGTTGCGCAAGCCCAAAAAGTCCATTTTGAGGAGTCCGAGCTCCTCAAGCGTTGTCATTGTGTACTGGGTGACAACGTTGTCGTCGTTTTTTGAAAGCGGAACATAATCGGAAACGGGCTTTTCCGTAATTACTACGCCGGCGGCGTGCATACCCGAATGACGCGGCATACCCTCGATGCTCATTGCGTAATCGAGCAGGGTTTTTATCTGTTCGTCGCTGTCGTACTTTTCTTTGAGCTCGGGGCTTGCGGCGAGCGCTTTTTTGATTGTTATATTAAGCTCGAACGGAACAAGCTTTGCCACTGCGTCAACAGCGGCGTAGGGCATTGCCATTACCCTGCCGACGTCGCGGATTGCCGCCCTTGCCGCCATTGTTCCGAAGGTGACAATCTGGGCTACCCTGTCCTCGCCGTATTTGCGGACAACGTAGTCGATAACCTCGCCGCGGCGGACGTTGCAGAAGTCGATGTCAAAATCCGGCATACTAACGCGCTCGGGGTTGAGGAAACGCTCAAACAGCAAGTTATACTTAATCGGGTCAATCGCGGTTATTCCGATGCAGTAAGCGCAGAGCGAGCCTGCTCCCGAGCCTCTGCCGGGACCTACGGGAATACCGTTTGACTTCGCGTACTGAACAAAATCGTTTACAATCAGGTAGTAATCGACAAAGCCCATTTTGCTGATTGTGCCAATCTCGTACTCGAGCCTGTCAATCAGGCTTTGGTCGGGATTTTCTCCGTAGTGCCTGCGAAGCCCCTTGTAACATTCACGTCTGAAATATTCGAGGTGATCCTCGTTGTTGGGCACGTCAAAATGCGGAAGCTTGCGGACGCCGAACTCAAATTCCACGTTGCAGCGTTCGGCGATTTTGTGAGTATTCTCTATCGCGCCGGGGAAGTCCTTGAAGATTGAGGTCATTTCTTCCTCGGTTTTCATATAAAACTCGTCGGTCTGAAATTCCATTCTGTCGGGGTCGTCAAGGGTTCTGTTGGTCTGGATGCACAAAAGAATACTGTGGATTTTGCTGTCCTCTTTTTCGATATAGTGACAGTCGTTTGTCGCGACCGTTCCGACGCCGATTTCTTCCGCTATTCTTTTAAGCTCGGGCAAAATACGCCGCTGCTCCTCAATTCCGTGATCCTGCAGCTCGATAAAAAAGTTATCCTTGCCGAACAAATCGCGGTAGTAAACCGCCTTTTGCTTTGCGGCGGCGTAGTTGCCCGAGGACAGAAGACTCGGGATTTCCCCCGCGAGGCAGGCGGAAAGGCAAATTAATCCCTCGTTGTATTTTTCAAGCAGCTCGTCGTCGATACGCGGCTTGGAGTAAAAGCCTTCGGTAAAGCCGAGCGACACAAGCTTTATCAGATTTTGGTAACCTGTGAGGTTCTCGCAGAGCAAAACCATGTGATAGTATTTGTCATAGCCTGTGGTTTTGTCAAAGCGGGATTTCGGCGCGACATAAACCTCGCAGCCGATTATGGGCTTGATTCCCTCTTTTTTGCACGCGCGGTAAAAATCTATTACGCCGTACATTACGCCGTGGTCGGTAATCGCCAGAGAGTCAAATCCCTTTTGCTTTGCGGCGGCGGCAATTTTGCCAATTCTGCAGGCGCCGTCAAGCAGGCTATATTCGGTATGAACGTGAAGATGAGTAAACGACAATGCTACCGCCTCCTTTTTGAATTTATTAGTCTACCTTCGCGCTGATTTTGCCGTCACTGAGTATCAGCGTAAATTTATCTCCGCTTTTGAGCTGAGCTTTATTTGTTACGATTTCTCCGTCCTTTTCGGCGATTGAATAGCCTCTTTTCAGGACGGCGACGGGACTTAATTCCTCCGCCTTGTCGGCAAGCCTGAGCAGGCTTGATTTTTTGCTGTCATAGTTTTTTTGAACGGCGCGCTCCGCTCTTGCCGCCAAAAGGCGAATGGTACCGGCATATTTTTCAGCCGATGTTTTCGCGGGAGCGTTCAGCGCCCGCCTGTAATAATCGGTATTTTTCAGTCTGTATAAGCTGAGCTTGTGGCTCAGGTTATAGGTTGCGCTTTTGAGCATAGCGAGGTAATTTTTCTTAAGCTCGGCAATATCCGGCACGGCGAGCTCCGCCGCCGCCGAAGGAGTCGGCGCGCGCAAATCCGACACAAAGTCGCAGATTGTGTAGTCGGTCTGATGACCTACTGCGGAGATTACGGGGATTTTGCAATTGAAAATCGCCCTTGCCAAATCCTCGTTATTAAAAGCCCAGAGATCCTCAATAGAACCGCCGCCCCTGCCGATGATGATTACGTCGCAGAGCGAGTATTTGCCGAGAGTGTTCACGGCGTTAATCAGCTGCTTCGGCGCAAGCTCGCCCTGCACCTGAACAGGGCACATTATGACGTCTATTCGCGGGTAACGCCTGAAAAGCACGTTTTTTATATCCTGAACCGCCGCTCCCGAGGGAGAGGTGATTACTCCGACGGTTTTTGGCATTTTAGGTATCGGCTTTTTGAATTTTCGGTCAAACAGCCCCTCTTTTTCGAGCTTTTCCTTTAGCTGTTCATAAGCGAGATTGAGCGCTCCTACGCCGTCGGGCTGCATATTCTCAATGATAATTTGATATGCGCCGCGTGGAGCGTAGACCTCGATTCTTCCGACGCAGAGAACCTTTTGACCGTTTTTCGGTTCGAACTTCAATCTTTGAGCCTGATACTTGAACATCACGGCGGAGATTACCGCTTCGCTGTCCTTCAGCGAGAAGTAAATTCCCGACGGATAATGCCCGAGATTTGAGATTTCTCCCGTTAAAAAAACGGTTCGCAGGGTGGGCTGTCCCTCTATTAATGATTTTATATAGCCTGTAACCTGAGATACGCTCAGGACAGCGGGCTTTGATAAATTAGGTGTGTACATAGTTAAACCTTCTGTGGCAAAGGCAGGCGATTCCCGCCGCGTTGTCTGACGAATAAGAAGGCTGCGCGAACACAGCGTTGTATTTTTCCATAAAAGAATTTTTAATCATAG
>CAJOLF010000114.1 GCA_905235295.1 uncultured Ruminococcus sp.
ACGGGCTCGGGCTTGGGCTCGGGAACGGGCGCCTTAGGCTGAACAGGCTCGGGCTTAGGCTCGGCAACAGGAGCAGGCTTTTCGGCTTTTTTAGCCTTGGCAGCTTTTTTCTCTGCCTTTTTAGCAGCCTTTGCATCTGCTTTTTTATCAGGCTTGTCATTGTCCTCATTTTCGGGATTATCAAATGCCATTATAAAATCATTAAGTCCCTTTGCCGACGAATAGTAATCATCGGCGGAATCAACGTTGGGGTCTGTGCTTGAAGCGCTGTTTGAAAAAACAAGGTCGTCATAGCCCTTTGTGCCGATATACTTTTCCTCCTCTTCCTGTGCGTTTTCGGGAAGAGAATCGACTATTTCAAGCTCATCCTTGGTGTATGAATGTATGAACATCTCAATAATAAAGCTGAGAGCGTAAAGACCAAGTAAAACAAACTGAACCGCCGCTAAGATTGCTTCGTATCCCATACCTTCCCTGGAAGCGGTAAGGAACACATATACTCCGTGAGCAAATGTAAGAGCCACGGCGGGTAAGCCGTAGATAAAGCAGCCCTTTACGGGATTTCTGCCCTTGATTCTCGACAAAACCATAGCGTGCGAGAAGTAGTAAAGCGTAATGAAAATGTAGCAGAACAGACCTGTGAGGTCGGTCGAGGAGATTGAAACCTTTGTGGCGTTGAGGAACTCAAACACAAGCTCTGTGCAGCCCCAAAGCGCGGGAAATACAAAGATAATTGACGACGAGGAAACGTTTGACTTTCCGGAAAAGTGAACCTTTGACATCATCATTAACGATAATCCCGCGGGAATTGAGAACACCGCGACGATAATCGCCATTGCGTAATATTCGGATTCCGAGGTGGTCGCCAAAAGCGCTGAAACGGACGCGGCGATTACCGAAAGTCCCGAGAGCACCGCCAAAATACCGGCGATTATGTTCCTTTTTACAGGATAGACAGGAGCGGTTTTTCTGTCAAAAATATTAAATATAATACAAATGACAAACAATCCGAGCGCTATTCCGATTACAGTGTACGAAAGAGCCATTCTGTCCATTCCGAGGAAATTTCCGCTTTCATCTACTCCGAAAATGCTCATTACCTTGAAAAAGAGCATTGCGAGCACTGCCGGAATAAAGGGAATTATTGAATACTTTACCTTCATATATAATCTCCGTTCTGTAAATTTGAGTTTTGGATATGTTATTTTATCTTATATGCGTACATATATTATTTTAAGACAAATGTGAGCTATTGTCAAGATAAAGTTAAAGTTTTGGTGAAGGATTATGAAAAACAAAATCGCGGCGTTTTTATGCCTGCTGATAATTATGGGTATGCTGCCTGCGGCGGTGGTAAGCCTGAGCAGCAAAAACGTTGAAGCGGAAGCGACCTCCTCTACCCCCGATTCCGCCCCAAAAATTCAGAAAACAACCGCGGCAGCCGAAAGCGCGGGCGGCAATAATGATATATCCGCAACAATAATCTCCGCGGCGGCAGAGATGTGCAAAGAGGACTTTTGCAGCGAGGCGCTGAGAGCGGCTGTGATTTTGGCAAATACAAATTATAAAGCCGCCGGCGAAACCGCGGATAAAAATTATAATTCCGATACAGAATTATACAAGCAATTAACTGAGTTTTATAATTCTAATAAGGAATTATATATCCTTCACAACGGAAAAGCCGCCTACATTCCCCACTCGTTTTGTTCAAACGGCGTGACCGTTAACAGCGAAAAATACGATTACATACGCTCCGCAGCTTCCCCGTGGGACTGCGAAAGCGATGAATATTCTTCAAATCTTTCCTGCGAGGGCGTAAGCCTTTTCGGGGTTAATTACCTGTGCGAAAACGGATATTCCGCCGAGAAAGCGCTCGGGTGGTACCTGCCCGACTGCGAGATAAAAAAGCTGTAAGTTTATGTTGACATAAAAATAAAAATAGTGTATTCTATAATAAACGCAGGGGTGTCTGCTTAAGCAGGCTGAGATTAGGCTGTGCGCCTTAACCCTTTAACCTGATTCGGATAATGCCGACGTAGGAAGCTTGTTTATTATATTTTGTATATAAGCACTACGCTTTGGCGCGGTGCTTTTTATTTTTATCAGAAAAGGAGTAATATTATGAATGCAAGCGTAGCTATTCAAACCTTGCCCGAGGCAAAAAACGATGACGAGCTTATCAGAATTGTTGACGAGGTAATTGACTACATCAAAAGCACGGGTCTTAATTATTACGTAGGTCCGTTTGAAACCGCGATTGAGGGCGATTATGACGAGCTGATGGACATTGTAAAGGAATGTCAGCACATCGCTGTTCGCGCGGGCGCGCCGTCGGTTATGGCGTATATCAAGGTTACATACAAACCCGAGGGAGATGTGCTCACCATTGAAAAGAAAGTCACAAAGCACCACAACTAAGTACCTGTTTTCGGTTTTGTCGATTATTATTGTCCTGGCTGTTTGGGAGCTTATAAGTATTCTCGGAATTGTTCCGAATTTTATGCTGCCCTCGCCTGTTTACGTTGTAAAGGCGTTTGTCAGCGATTTTCCGCTTTTGATGAGCCACGCGATGTCAACCATGCTCGAAACCATCATCGGTCTTGTGATAGGAATTGCAATCGGCTTTTTTACCGCGCTGCTGATGGACAGGTTTTTATGGCTGCGGCGTTTGCTTTATCCCAGGATTATTTTGACTCAGACAATTCCCACGGTGGCAATCGCTCCGCTGCTTGTGCTGTGGTTCGGCTACGAGATGCTGCCGAAGATTATTTTGATTGTAATTGTCGTTTTCTTCCCCATCACCGTCAGCCTGCTTGACGGTTTCAGCTCGGCGGACGAGGACACAATCAGGCTTTTGCGCTCTATGGGCGCGAACGAATCGCAGATTTTCAGATATGTTAAATTTCCGGGAGCGTTGGGCAACTTTTTCTCAAGCCTGAAAATTTCGGTTTCTTACGCGGTTGTTTCCGCTGTAATTGCCGAATGGCTCGGCGGCTTCAACGGACTCGGAGTTTATATGACAAGAGTTAAAAAAGCGTATTCCTACGACAAAATGTTCGCCGTAATCTTGTTGATTTCGGCTATGAGCCTTATTTTGATGTTACTTGTTTCGCTTTTGCAAAAGAAGTCTATGCCGTGGGAGCAACGTAAAACCGCATCCGGCTCCGCCGCCGACAGCTCTAAATTAAGTCAAAAATCGCTGCGTCGGAGATAATAAAGAGATTATAAAGAAAAAGGAGAACAAAATGAAAAAGAAAATTATATCGCTTGTTTTGGCTTCGCTTATGGCGGTTGCCGCCTTTGCGGGCTGCTCAAACAGCTCTTCCGGAAGCTCGGAGACCACAACGGAGGCCGCAAAGGAAAAAACAAAGATTACTTTTGTCCTTGACTGGACGCCGAACACCAACCACACAGGTCTTTATGTGGCTCAGGAAAAGGGATATTTTGACGAAGCCAACCTTGAGGTAGAAATCGTACAGCCGCCCGAGGACGGAGCCGAGGCGCTTGTCGGTTCGGGCAAGGCTCAGTTCTGCGTAAGCTTCCAGGACTCTATGCTCCCCGCTATCGTCGGCGAAAACGCTATGCCTGTTGAGGCGGTCGCCGCACTGATTCAGCACAACACCTCGGGAATTTTATCGCGCAAGGGCGACGGAATTGACACTCCCAAGGGGCTTGAGGGCAAAAAATACGCCACATGGGATTTGCCGATTGAATTGGCTACGCTGAAACAGGTTGTAACTGACGACGACGGTGATTTTAACAAGGTTGAGTTAATTCCCAGCACCGTTACCGACGAGGCTTCCGCGCTCAGCACAAAGAGCGTTGACGCTATCTGGGTGTTCTACGGCTGGGGCGCTATTGCCACGGATCTCGCGGGAGTTGCCACAGACTACTTCGCGTTCAAGGACATCAACCCTGTTTTTGACTACTACACACCCGTTGTTTTGGGCAATACCGACTGGATGAAGCAAAACCCCGATGCCGCGAAGGCGTTTTTGTCTGCTCTGAAAATGGGATATGAGTACGCGATTGACAATCCCGACGCTGCAGCGGATATACTTCTTAAAGCCGTTCCCGAGCTTGACGAGAAGCTTGTTAAAAAGAGCCAAAGCTACCTTTCAACCCAGTACAAGGCAGAGGTTTCTCAGTGGGGCTACATCGACGCAAAAAGATGGAACGCCTTTTACAACTGGATTAATGAAAACAAGCTCTGCGAAGACGACATCCCCGAAAATCACGGCTTTACCAACGAATACCTCAGCTGAGTATGTCTAAGATTGAAGTAAAAAACGTAAGCTTTTCCTACGACGGAAATGAAAATGTAATTGAAAACATCAACATCAATCTCAACGAAGGCGAGCTCGTCAGCCTGCTGGGCGTGAGCGGAAGCGGAAAAACTACGCTTTTTAACGTAATTTCCGGTCTGAACAAGCCGAAAAGCGGCAAGGTTTTGCTTGACGGAGAGGATATTACCGGCAAGCCCGGAAAAGTCAGCTATATGCTGCAAAAGGATTTGCTCCTTCCC
>CAJOLF010000115.1 GCA_905235295.1 uncultured Ruminococcus sp.
TCGAGGGCGAGGATCCCGAGTGTGATAACGATATTCAAAGAGCGGACCTCAGCATCAAGCTTTCGTTCGTAGGAATCCGCGAGGGCTCCAACACTCCGCGCTGACGCGCTGTGTGAAGTAATAAGAATAAGTAATAAATACAAATGACGAGCATCGTCAATACGTCAAAACAAAGTTTAGATACTGTAAAAGAGAACAAGGAAACAAAGTAATAAGCCACACGACAGACTTGCGCTAAAGGTTACAGAATAAGGAGCTATTCCTTATTCCTTATTACATATTCCTTAACCGGGGAGAGGATATATATGGCCTTCAAAAAAAAGAATAATCAGGTTGACGCTCCTACTCCTGAGGAAGTCGCAAACTTAGGCTTCAAGCACGAAGTCGACGCCGCGAAGGACAAAAACTCGTCAGTCTACGACCATTTCCATTCGCAGGAGAACGCGAAAGCGGTAGCCGACGCGAAAAAGCGTAAAAAGATTTACGCCGCAATCCTCGCGGGACTTCTCGCGATATTGCTCATAATGTACATAATCTCAATGCTCCTTACCCAGTGGGGCGATTTGGTAATCTCAATCGGAGACCTTAACGACGGAAAGACCATTATGCTCTGCGAATCCGCCGGTTTTGAAGACGGCGTCGGAGTAAAGCTTGACGGCGGAGTTGTTCAGGAGGTAACGAACATCACCAAAGCGTGGCTGCCTCAGAATCTCGACACCGAAAAGGACGGTCAGCATAACGGAGAAAACTACCTCGCCTATACCTTCTACCTCAAGAACACGGGCGACGCGGATTTGGATTACGAAACGGTAATGAACGTCACGGGAACCTCAAAGTCAGCCGACGAGGCAATCCGCGTAATGATTTACAAAAACGGACAGGAACAAACCTACGCCAAGGGGCAGTACAAAGACCGCGAACAGGCAGAGACCGACGCCACAAAGTGGGAGGATGACACCGTAATTATGCACGAGGATTCATCGGCTCTCGCGGCAGGCGCTGTCGATAAATTCACCGTAGTAATTTGGGTAGAGGGCAACGATCCCGAATGTCTCGACCCAATCCGCGGAGGCTTTGTCCGCGCCAATATGATTTTCAACGTCAACCCGGAGGAAACCAATTAACAATTAACAATTAACGATTAACAATTAACAGTGAAGGGTCGCTTCGCTCCGATTTAAAGGATTTTGAGGATTCTGTTGTGGGAATTAAAGAAAGCATAATTAACCCCAAAACTGATGATTTTGCGTTAAGAATTGTTAAGCTATATAAGTTTCTGACAAAAGAGAAAAAAGAGTTTGTTCTTTCAAACCAACTTTTACGTTCAGGCACAAGCATAGGCGCTAATGTAACAGAAGCAGAATACGCAATAAGCAGAGCGGATTTCAGAGCTAAAATGAGCATTGCGTTAAAAGAGGCGGCAGAAACAGAGTATTGGTTAACTTTATTGTATAAATCAGAATACTTAACTAAAAAAGAGTATGATTCAATTTACTCGGATTTATCACCAATTATAAAAATATTAATAAGCATTGTTAAAAGCACAAGCCCTAAAGAATAAAAATATACTTTTGGTAAAGAGCAAAACTTTACCGAGCAAACAAACAAAACAGTAACAAATAACTGTTAATCGTTAATTGTTAATTGTAAATTGATTTAAGTAATTCGTACGGTAAAGAGCAAAACTTTACCGAGCAAACAAACAAAACAGTAACAAATAACTGTTAATCGTTAATTGTAAATTGTAAATTGATTTAAGTAATTCGTACGGTAAATAGCAAAACTTTACCGAGCAAACAAACAAAACAATAACAAATAACTGTTAATCGTTAATTGTTAATTGTTAATTATTTCTTGCGGTATCACACGCCGGCGTTTGGGTGCTGAACGGACGTAGGCGACGATATAAAAATTAAAAAAGCCGAAAACCGGCAAAAAATTTAAGGAGGATTTCTCTATGAAAAAATCAAGAAAGAAGATGTTATTATCTTCAATCGCAATGCTCCTCGTAGCTCTCGTAGCTCTTGGTTCAGCGACATTCGCATGGTACATCACCAACGCTACCGTAACAGCTGAAAAGACTCAGTTCTCTGCTGCTTCTGCTGACGGTCTTGTAATCCGCCACACAACATCAGACACATGGTCAGACAAGGTTACAGACCTTGAAACAGCTTCAAGCCTCACTCCTGCTGCAATGAACTACGCTACACTCGGCAACGAGTTTGGTGCTACCGGTCAGGGTACTGATTTTGACGACGGTACACTTAACGGTGCTCTTTCTGCTGCTGCAGTAGAAAACGGCACAGTGTTCCTCGTAGATTCTTTCTATGTTGCTTCTTCAAGCGGCGCAGCTAAGAACGCTACATTCACAATCAAGAGCGGTACAAAGACTGGCACATACCTCAACCTCGCTGTTTATGTTGGTTCTGAGCTTAGAGGTGTTTACACTTCTGCTACAAACGTTAACTCAACAACAAAGATTGGCGGAACAGCAGCTGCCCCCACAACAAATGCTGGTACACAGGATTTGACAGCTCTTGCTGCTTCTACAAGCGCAGGCACAATCTCTGCTGCAACTAAGGAAAGCGGCGGCACAAAGATTACTGTTATCGGTTTTGCTGATGGTTACAACCCGCTCTGCAAGAACAGCACAGCTGACATCTCAACAATCGACGTTGAGTATTCTTTCACAGCAGCTTAATTTAATCTTTTAAGTAATTATAATTTAACTGATTAAATAATTTTACCCCGGGCCGAGCGCTCGGCCCGGGGTTTTTATTAAAAGACTGATACTCAGTCAGCAGGGGTAAAGGTCTTAATCTAAGTGATACGGCTTTGTCGCTTATATCTATTTTAGTTATTCGTGATGAAGTCGACAAAGCCACACTCTTAGATATGTAATCAAAAGCGCAGGAAATGGAGACACTTTCGATGAAAAAAACTTTAACCAAAATATTTAATGTTGTGATTGACATACTGATTGTATTTGTGTTGATTATCTCGGTAATCACGCTGATTTCGGTATTCGCAACAACCAGAGGCGGCGAAGGTGTCCCTAACGTTTTCGGCAAGGCTCCTATCAGCGTACTGTCAGATTCAATGGCGGGCGACAAGGACGACAATTTTAACAAAGGCGACCTTCTTATCTGCGACGTAGTAAAGGACGGCGCGGAAACTAATTTTGAGGTCGGCGAAATCGTTACCTTCCGCGAGGATTTGGACGGCAACGGCGAATTGGAGCTTGTAACCCACAGACTTTACGAGCAAAACGAAAACGGCTCGTTCAAAACAAAGGGTGACGCGAACGTCACCTACGACCAAAACCCGTCAAACACGACAATATTCAGCGATGTTTATCCCTCGGATATCCTCGCGGTTTACCACGGCAGCAAAATTCCCGGTTTGGGTAATTTTGTAGATTTTATCAGAAGTCCCTTGGGATTCTTCCTCTGCATCTTGCTTCCGATGATAATTTTCTTTATATACCAGGCTGTCCGCGTTATCATCAACGCTATGGCTTACAGTAAAGAAAAGGGCAGACTTGCCGCTGAGGAGGCAATTCAGAATTCCGAACTTACCGAAGAGCAAAAGGCAAAGGCTATCGCCGAATACCTTGAAGCTCAAAAGGACAAACAGGCTCAGGACCCTCAGCCCGAGGAAATGGCTGAGACTCCCGAACCCGGCGCGTCCTTAGATACAGAAGAAAAATCCGACGAGGCTTCGCAGTGACATTCCTCCGCGTTTTCGCGATTTAATAAACACTCGTACATACACACAACGGCAAAAGCAACCGCAGTATGTAATATGACTGTAAAAAGAGGTCAGAAGGGCTTTTAGTCAATTTTATCAGGAGAAAATTATGGATACCGTATTTAAATTTCTCTTTCAGTTTTTAGGTCAATTTTTCGGCTCCATCTTTAACGGTATTGTAACAATGCTCGGAGCTTTCAATATTCCCGAATACATCAACATTATCACAAGCTACACCAACACCCTCGGCGGACTTGCCTGGGTAGTTGCTATCATCGCTATCGTGCTTTTGGCTGCTGTAATCGGATTCCTCATTTTCTTAATTGTAGTTTCAGTAAAAAAATCTATCCGCAACAGGCAGGCTCGCAAGGACGCAGGCTCGCTTGTTAAGGAAGTTCAGGCGCTCAACCGCGAGGTTATGCGTCTTAACCTCGAGAAAGACAAGATTCTTTCTATGAAGGTTTCTCAAATCGGTCTCAATCCCAACGAAATTTCCGAGCTTACGGGCGAGGAAATCGAATCACTCAACCAGGGCGAGGAAACAGGCGACGAGGATACCGGCGGAATCCGCTTCCTCAAGCTCACACAGCTCGACGAGGTTTGGGCGGATTATCAGCCGCCTGAATACGACAACGACAT
>CAJOLF010000116.1 GCA_905235295.1 uncultured Ruminococcus sp.
CTCGGCAACCTCTTCTACTGCGGGAGCTGCTTCTTCTACAGCTTCCTCTACAACAGGAGCTGCTTCTTCAGCAACTTCTTCTACAGCAGGAGCTTCTTCCTCTGCCGCTTCCTCAGCAGGAGCTTCCTTTGCGGGAGCCTGCTCGTCCTCGGAAAGGAGAGCTCTCATTGAAAGGCTTACGCGCTTTTTGTCAAAGTCGATAGCTGTGATTTTTGCTTCAACTGTCTCGCCGATTGAAAGAACATCGGCGGGCTTTTCGATTCTCTTGTTCGCAATCTGAGAAATGTGGATAAGACCGTCAATTCCGGGGATGATGTTTGCGAACGCACCGAAGGTTGTAAGACCAACAATCTTCGCGTTTACAACTGTTCCGACGGGATAATCCCTCTTGAGAATCTCCCACGGATTGTCCTCGGCGTTCTTGAAGCCGAGAGAAATTTTCTTGGTTTCCTCGTTAATATCCTTAACATATACGTCAACGGTGTCGCCGATATTGACAACCTCTGACGGATGCTTGATGTGGGTCCATGAAAGCTCGGAAATGTGAATCATACCGAATACTCCGCCGAGGTCAACAAACGCGCCGTAGCTTGTGAGAGATTTTACAACGCCCTTGTAGCGCTTGCCGATTTCGCAGTTCTTCCAGAACTCCTCGCGCTGAGCGGCTCTCTGCTCCTTGAGCACGCTGCGGATTGAACCGATTGCTCTTTTGTATCTTCCGCGCTGAGAAACCTCGATAAGTCTGAAGTCAACGTCCTGACCTACAAGATCCTCAAGATTTTCGTCGCGTGTCGCGGTTGCCTGTGACGCGGGGATAAATACCCTTACGCCGTTATAGACAACGATTACGCCGCCCTTGACAGCCTCTGTAACCTTGCTTGTGAGGATTTCCTGGGAATCTACCTTCTCCTGGAGCTCCTCCCAGCCCTTCTGAGCGTCTACTCTGCGCTTTGAAAGCATAATTGTGCCTTCCTGGTCGTTTGTCTTCATTATCAGCAGTTCAACCTCGTCACCAATGCTGACTACATCCTCAGGCTTTGCGTTGGGATCGTTTGAAAGCTCTGTCACAGGGATAAAGCCTGTCTGTTTTCTGCCGACGTCAACCTGTACTTCATTAGGCGCTATGCTGATGACCGTACCCATTACCCTCTCATTTGTATTTAAGTTTTTGAGGGATTCCTCAAGCAACTCCTCAAAAGATTCTTCAAAATTTGTTGTTTCACCGGATTTGATTTCTTCACTCATTGTATCCAGTACCTCCTTTATTATCCTTGCAGGTGTTGAAGCGCCTGCAGTTACGCCTATTTGTTTGGCAGAATGAACCTTGCTTAAATCAAGCTCGTTTGCGGTTTCAATTAAAACCGTGTCGGGACACCGCCTTTTACAAATGTTAAAAAGCTTGCCTGTGTTGGAGCTGTGACGATCTCCAATAACTATCATAAAGTCCGACTGAGCAGCAATTAAATCCGCTTCGCTCTGCCTAACTGACGTAGCATTACATATTGTATCAAATATTTTTGCATTTGTACATACTTTTTTTATCTTTTTTACAGATTTTTTCCATTCTTTTGTGTCAAAAGTGGTTTGGGCGGCTATAATCACGTTATTATAATTCTTTTTTAGAATTATATCCAAAATTTTGTCTAATTCCGCCTCATTGTTAAAAGTGTAACAATCGCTCCGGCAATGACTGATTATCCCCTCGACCTCGGGGTGCTCCGGATTTCCTGCGACAAGCACAACGTCGCTGCCGGGCTGAGCCTTGCTTACAATTCTATGAATTTTTTTTACAAACGGACAGGTGGCGTCCCTGAAATCTATATTTTTTTCTTTCAGTTCATCAATTACGGATTTTTTTACTCCGTGAGAACGGATTACAAGCGTCTCGCCTTCATCAAGCTCGTCTATGCTTTCTATCGGACGGCAGCCGCGCTGCTTTAGCTCGCGGACAACCTCCATGTTATGGATAATCGGTCCGAGGGTGCAAACCCTTGCTCCGCTGTCAATTAGCTCGTTGACTATTGTTATGGCTCGGTTTACTCCGAAGCAAAATCCTGCCGATTCAGCCTTTTTTATACTCACTAAGGTCATTCTCCCTCATATTTTTGATTTCGTCCATAATTTTGTACGAAGCGGTTTTAAGCTCGCGTCTGTCACCCGAGGTTGTGAGTCCGAGCTCCTGAGGAGAAAGCGGAGCGCCGAAGTGAATTACCCTCTTTGCGAACAGGTGCTTTGGATTGCCGACTATCGTTATGCACGCGGGCACAACGGGAACCTGCATTTGCTGAGCGACAAGCGCGCATCCGCTTCGCGGACGCATAAGATCGCCTGTTTTGCTTCTTCCGCCCTCAAGGAAGATTGTCATTGCGTTGCCGTCTTGGATTATATCCTCGCCTGTTTTTATCGCCTTGCCATCGCCCGCGCCGCGTTCAACGGGAAACGCGCCGAGCGAGCGGATTACGGCGGCTGCGAATTTGTTTCTGAAAAGCTCAATCTTAGCCATAAAATAGAGCCTTCTTTTCAGGCAAAGACCAAGCAGCACGGGATCCGAAAACGAAAGGTGGTTGCACGCAAGAATAAACCCGCCTTCCTTTGGAATTTGGTCGCTTCCTATATTTTTATAGCGGTACAAAAGCTTATACACCGGAAAAAGGATTGCTTTGCCGAGCGTATAGAGGAATTTTGACTGAGCCATTTAGATTTTCTCCTTTATAACAGAAATTATTTTTTCTACGCTCTGTTCAAAATCGAGCTCGGTTGTATCGACAACCGTGCAGCCTTCGGCGGGCTTGAGCGGAGCGGCGGCGCGGTGGGAATCGTTATAGTCGCGTGTTTTTACGTCCTTTAGTATATCCTCGTAATTTACATTCATTCCCTTTTCCGCCAGCTCCTTGTACCTGCGACGGGCTCTTGCCTCGGGCGACGCCGTCAGGAAAATCTTGACCTCGGCGTCGGGCAGTACGACTGTTCCGATGTCGCGGCCGTCCATAATAACGCTGTGTGTCTTTGCCATATCCCTCTGTAAATCCAAAAGATAAGCCCTGACGTTAGGTATGGCGGAAATTTTGGACGCTGTCATGGAAACCTCGGGCGTGCGGATAAAGGCGGAAACGTCCTCGCCGTTCAGCAGCACAACCTGTTCGCCGTTATCGTTAAAGGTAAGGTCCACGGTGATTTTATCAAGAAGCTCGTCTACCTCGGGCGAATCGACAGGCTCAATTCCGTTTTTGATTGCGGCATAGCCGATTGTGCGGTAGAGCGCGCCTGTGTCTACATAGATAAAGTCAAGCTCCTTTGCCGCTCTTTTTGCGATTGTTGATTTGCCCGCGCCCGCGGGTCCGTCAAGCGCAACTGCTGTATACATAATAATTTCCCTTCCTGTTATTGCTTTCATTTTGTTTTACTTGTAGCAAAGTTTTACTCGTAGCAAAATCCGACGCAAGATTGCTTGACACCGGTGATTTGCCGTACCTGACAAAAAGGACAGACAAGCTATATATATGCCGAATTTTCTCCAGCAAGTCTGCCTGTGCACCACGCGATTTGCAGGTTGAAGCCGCCTGTGTAGGCATCGCAGTCGATTACCTCTCCCGCAAAATACAAGCCGCTTACAAGCTTGCTTTCCATGGTCTTTGGGTTGATTTCCGAGGTTTTGACGCCTCCGGAGGTGATGATTGCCTCCTCTATGGGGCGAAAGCCGCTGATTTCTATGGTGAAGCCCTTTAGGATTTCGCAAAGGGCGCGGCGTTCTTCCCTTGTGATTACATTACATTTTTTATCAAAAGGAACTCCCCATCGCTTTAGAACAGGGATGATGATTTTTTTCGGCAAAAGCTTTGAGAAAGAATTTGAAACGTCCTTATTGGCGTTTAAGCGGAACTCGTTTTGAAGCCGTTTGTCAAGCTGAGAATAGTCGAGCGCAGGCTTGAGGTCAATTACAGCCGTGTATTTTCCCTTTTTTATATCCCTGATGTGGGAGCTCGCGGAGAGAATCATCGGTCCGCTGAGCCCAAAATGAGTAAAAAGCATTTCTCCGAAATCGGAGTATATTTCTTTTTTAGAATTATTTTCAACTATGCTCAACGCTACGTTTTTCAGCGCCAAGCCCTGCATTGACTTACATTCTCCGTCAGGGCTTTCAAGAGGAACAAGCGAGGGTTTTAAATCGGTGACAGTGTGCCCCGCCTGCTTTGCGAGCAGATA
>CAJOLF010000117.1 GCA_905235295.1 uncultured Ruminococcus sp.
AAACAGGGCACGAAGGTTCGCGTTAAGAAAACAGTCCTGCGGACTGTTTTTAGCGGACGGGGAATATACATACGTTTCGGAACAACACGCCGCATAAAACGAGCAGAAACTTTAAGTTAACGCAAACAAAAGTTGGGGGAGCCAAAATGAAAACGAGTCCGTTTGGGCTCGTTTTATTTTTGGCTTCAAAAATCCACAAACAAAACAGGGCACGAAGGTTCGCGTTAAGAAAACAGTCCAGCGGACTGTTTTTAGCGGACGGGGAATATTCGGATATTTTTTTAATATAAAATTCAACACATATCACAAAACAAGCGACAGCCACGTGCTGCGTTTAATAATCTATATGCCTTTAATCCAAATCAATATCGGCAACAATTTTTTTTAAGAATTCTACTCTGTCTGTTTGGAAAGTGTATTCTGTTTTTGGAGTGTTCACAGGCGTTCCGTTTTTGTCAAGAATCATATATTCATGACAAACCCATATATCTTCTAAAAGAGTAAAAAACAAGTATGCTTTTTGATTGTTAGTTGAATTCTCATAGATACAATAATAGCACGTATAATCATCAGTTTCTACTTTCCTAAAAACAGTTTCCGTGTCATAATTTGATAGAGAATCAAATTGAAAATGTTGTTCAAGATCATTAATAACACTACTTCCATCAATGTATGTTAATAATTCATTGAATTTCGTACTGGTTAATTTAGATGTATTAAGTTTAATATTTTCATTTGTTTCTAAATAAAAACCATTTATTTCGTTATTTTTTGAGGGAATATTGCTGTTTGAGTTGAGAATTTCCTTACTTATGTTTGAGGATTCTTTGCTGTAATCATTATTGTTGCAACCGCATAAAAACAGCGATACAATTAAAAGAATAATAAATATTGTTTTTTTCATATAAATCACCTCTAAAATAATCAGTGCCCAAGATATACAAAAGCACTATATCAATATTGTAAAGTAATAGGTTAATATTGTCAATTAATTTTGTGAGGATTTCTTTAAGGTTATTTGTCCGTATTGTTAAGGCATTGTAATAAGAAAATGTGATAAACCGATTTATCGGGATATGCTTATTTGAAACCTTATACTGTTATCAAATAAAATCCTTTGACATCTGTTGTGTTAAAGTGTTTAATTAGAAATTAGTATTACCTATTGGCGGATTGTTATTATTAATGCATATAGCAAACGACTCCCGACGCATTGCGCCGGGAGTCGCTATTTGCATTGTTTTTGTTGCCGTCAGGATGTTCACGAATACAATCCGGGGCTTAATTGTTATTTGTAATAAATACGTACTCCGCTTGACCACGGACCGTAGTATTTGCTGCCGTTGATTTGCTTGTAGGCTCTTACCCACACATAATAGTAATGTCCGGATTGCAATTCAGACGGTTTAAGCCAGCGGTAGGTTCCGGTTCCGGAAGTGTACACATACTGACGAACATCGGTGTCATAATTCATATACTGCACAACATATCCGGAAGCGCCCGAAACGCTTGACCAATTGACGTCAATTCCGTAATCAATGGTCAGCGAAACGGTTGGCGTGGAGATGCTTGTGTCTGTTTCCGGGAAGAAGGTAATGCTCCATTTGCTGGAATAGGCTCCCTTTTCTCCGTTAAATAACGGCTGCACCTGGAAGTCATAGCGTGTTCCGATTATTGTGTTAAAGTATGGATAGTAGGTGTTTGCGGTTGTGGTACTTGACCATGTTGAGGACGAGGTCTGTTTATAGTACACAATATAAGATGTGGCTCCGCTCACCTTGTTCCACTCAACACGTATGCCGTTTTTCTTGTTGTCGACGCTGACCTCGGGCTTTTCGTTTGTAGCGTGCGTATATTTTATTCCCACAACGTCTGAGTATGTGCCCTTGGCGCTGCCGAACATCGGCAAAACCTGGAAGTTATACCGTGTTCCTCCAACTGCGCTGAGGAAAGGATAATAATTATTTGTGGTAGTCACAGACGACCAGCTTGTAGCGCCCGATTTACAATAATATACAACGTATGAGCTTGCGCCGGAAACCGAGTTCCATTCCACGCGGATTCCGTTTGATTTGTTGGAAAGCGTAACTTTTGGCTTAACGCTCATGCCGGGAACGGTAAATGTCAATGATTTTACATCCGAGTAGGTTCCCTTTGTGCTGCCGAACATCGGCAAAACCTGAAAGCTGTATCTGCTGCCGGCGGTAACATTAAGATAAGGATAATAGGTGTTCTTTGTTGTCACCGACGACCAGCTTGAAGCGCCCGATTTACAATAATATACAACGTATGAGCTTGCGCCGCTGACAGCGTTCCACTCCACCCACTCCACGCGGATTCCGTTTGATTTGTTGGAGAGCGTAACGCTTGGTTTAACGCTCATGCCGGGTATTTTAAAAACAATATTTTTAACGCTTGAATAAGGACCGGCGATATTGCTGCTGCCAATAGGCTGAATTTGGAAAGCGTACTTTCTGCCGATTACGGTGTTGAGCAAGGGGTAATATGTATTTGATGTGGTAACCGAAGACCAGCCGCTGTCGTATTCGCTTTTGTAATACACTTTATATTTTGTCGCGCCTCTAACCGGAGTCCACTCCGCGCGTATGCCGTTGGATTTGTTGGAAACTGTTACGTTTGGCTTTGTCATGGTGACAACCGTTACGCTTTTTGACCAGGCACCGGCTGTATTGCCGTTCATCGCACGAACCTGATATGTATACTTCACACCGGCTGTTACGTTGCTATCGCGAACTGATGTATTAGTCAATTCGAATTTTTCGTATTTGCTTTCGCCGGTTTTTAGCCTTGCAATTTGATATTTTGAAGCGTTGCTCGCCTCGTTCCACTTGAGATTAATGTCGCTTCCGTTATAAGTTACGCTGCTAAATGATGTTGCGCCGGGTTTGGTCGCAGCAGGAGTTGAATTTGACTTAACCGTAATTTTATATAACTCATCAATTAAAGTCATGCTCTGGTCTTCATTATTATATATAGCTGCTTGAATCGAAATTTCACAATATCCCTGTGCTATTCCGATGAAATATATAACAGATCCTTGCTGGCTATACCTAATAACGTTTGGATTATTAATATTAATTTGCGGAACCATATAAAAATCCTCATAGGAGGATAAAGTAAAATCTCTATACACATATTCCCCGACTGAAATTGTATAGCTATAAACCTTAGTAGCACCGACTGATTCGTCAAATACCTCTGCCGCACCGACATTTATCGTTGCAGCAGCAAGTGTGCTCAAGGCGATAATTACCGCTAAAAGGACGGATAACAGTTTTTTCGTTTTTTTCATATAAATCACCTCTAAAATAATCAGTGCCCAAGATATACAAAAACACTATATCAATATTGTACAGTAATAGGTTAATATTGTCAATAGATTCTGTACATTAGAACCGCTCTATTTTAAATATTTTTCATTATGGTATTCTCCCTTTACACTTCGTAAAGTTTTGTTAGTTCAGGACTGTTTAGTAATAGCTTTCCTTTATATTTATTATTGTCATAGTAAACACAAGCAAATCCTTGGTCTGTATAATATGTATAAGCCGGTTTTTGGATTAATAAACCGTTATCTTTTTTCGTATATAAACCATACTCTTTAGAGTATTGAAGAGAACCATTAAAATCAAGATCACTGCGTTGAAGCAGATAAGCAGGATATAGTAATTGTGCAACTTGTTCGAAGTTTAATGAAGACGGAGCTTGACCCTTTTATTCATCATAATTTCATCCGATTAATGATGCAGCAAATAAACAAACCATAATTTTATGATTTGCTTATAGACAATCGCAGATTTTTTTGTTATAATTATTGCAGTGAATAATTATAACAGATTGCGAACGGATAAAAGGTTTTGCAAACGGAAAATTTTACGGTAAAACAGGAGGCTTAAAAAATGAAAAAAGAAAAATATGACCGCGCCGAGCTTGAAATTATCGAATTCAAAGAGGATGACGTCATCTCTACAGATTTTGTAATCAGCAATACGGATCCCTACGAACTTCCGTTTATTCCTAACAAATACTAAAAAAAGACTGTAAAAGCCGGGCTTCTTTACCCGATTTTTACAGCCTTTTATTTTACGAACAGCGCTTAATAATTTTCAAGAAAGCTGTGTGTTTCTCCCTTTGTCTTATACCCGGGGAAGGTGTCAAGATGAACTTTATGTATGCTCGCGAAAATGCTTTTTTCAATATTCGGATTGTCGCGTTTCAGCCGTTTGATTAAGGTCTTGACTTCCTGCCGTTTGCTTCCTCCGCCGCCGTTGTCGCACATTGTGCAGTTTTCGGTAAAGCGGCAGGCGCATTGAATAAACTCCAGGTCATTGTACCTTTTCCACGCGATAATACTGTCCTCGTGAATACAATACATAGGTCTTATCAGCTCTATTCCGTCAAAGTTTGTGCTGTGGAGCTTAGGAATCATCGCCTGAAGCTGAGAACCGTAAAACATAGCCATCACAGTTGTTTCAATCACATCCGAAAAGTGGTGACCGAGGGCGATTTTGTTACAGCCCGATTTTTCAGCTTGGCTGTACAGGTGTCCTCTGCGCATTTTGGCGCACAGATAACAGGGGTACTTTTCGGCGCTGTTGGCAATATCAAAAATATTTGTCTCAAAAACCTGAATCGGAATATTGAGCAGGGCGGCGTTGCTTTCAATTTTTCGGCGGTTAATCTCATTATATCCGGGATCCATCACAAGGTAAACAAGCTCAAAGGGAACCTCGCTGTATCTTTGCAGCATCTGCATCAGCTTTGCCATCAGCATTGAATCCTTGCCGCCGGAAATACATACGGCAATCCTGTCGCCGCTCTGTATCAGCTCATATTCCTTGACAGCCCTGATAAAATTGTTCCAGATTTCCTTACGGAATTTTTTGGTAATGCTTCTTTCAACAAGCTGATATTTTTCCAATTCCCTTTTCATTATGATTTTAACTCCTCAATACAGCGCTTCAATATGCTGATGAAATCCGATAATTCCTGTTTTTCGGTAAGGTGGCTCAGGCTGATTCTAAATGAAGAAAGGGCATTTTTCCTGCTTTTGCTTACGGCAAAAACCGCGCGCGACGGCAATCCGTCCGCGCTGCACGCCGACTTCACCGAAACGCAAACGCCGTGTTCGCTCAGTTTATCCCTTAACGCCGAGCCTCTGATGCCCTCGACGCTGATGTTAAGAATGTGGGGAACAGCGCCGCGCGGACTGTTGATTGTAATTCCGTCGATTTTTTCGAGCTCGCTGCGTAATGCCGAATTAAGAGCCTCCACGGTTTTGTAATTTTCGTCCATATCGTTGAGCGAGACAGATAACGCCGCTTCCGCCGCGGCGTTCAGCGCGACGGTGGGAGTACCGCTGCGGTAAATTGTCGTTCCGCTGCCGCCGTGGATAATCGGCTCGATAACAAGAGCTTTTCTTTTGATAAGAATACCGCTGCCCTCAAGCCCGAAAAACTTATGCGGCGCAAGGCTGATTGTATCGCCTAAGCTAAAGTCAACTGGTATTTTGCCGACCGCCTGGGTAGCGTCAATATGCAAACGGCAGCCGGGGGATTTTTTCATAATGCTTTGTATTTGCTCTGTCGGCTGAACAGTTCCGATTTCACTGTCTACGGAACTGACCGTTACAAGAACGGTGTCTTTCCTCAAAAGATATTCAAGATTTTCAAGGTCAATTTTTCCGTCCCTGCCGATGTTTAAAACATCAATCTCGTACCCCTGTTCCTGCAAAAAGGTCAGCGGCGCGCTTACCGACGGATGCTCAAGCGGAGTGGTAATAATATGCCTGCCGATGTGTCTGCCCGCTCTCGCAATGCCCTTAATCGCGAGGTTGTTGCTTTCGCTCGCGCCCGAGGTATAGATTATTTCCTCCGGCAGAACGCCGAGCGCTTCGGCAATACTGCGGCTTATTTTATCCTGAAAACGTGCGGCTTCGTAACCGCATTGGTGTTTAGAGTTTGCGTTCCCGGGATATTTCCTGACGGCTTCGCAAAAGCGGTCAAGCACGCGTTCGTCCGTCGGAGTATTCGCGCTGTAATCAAGATATATCATTAGTTTTCCTCCATGTATTATCTATCATTTTATCACAGAGAAAAAACAAATGATATTCTTTTAAGAATTAAGCATAATTATGATGAGAGGATAGCAAAGTCCGACGCAAGCTTGCTTGACTATAATTTCCGCGTTCTATCAATTAACATTGGAATCGCCTTCTCAAAATCCACTCCGTACCAGTTGGAGCTTGTGGATTCCTGAGTAACGCGAATACACTCGGCGGTAAAATCGGCGGCGATTTTTACGCTGTCCTCAATGGAAGCGCCGCGGACCATCAATCCCGTGAACGCCGAGCTGAAAATATCTCCCGTGCCGTGGAAAACAGCTTCAACCTTTTTATGGTAATAGGTAAAATAACTTGCTCCTGCTGTCATATACCAAAACGCCGTATTTGCCGTCAAATTCCGCGCCTGTCAGCACAACAATTTCTGCGCCCTGAGCCGCGAGCTTTTCAACCGTGTTTTTCGCGAAAGCCTCGTCGTATTTTTCGCGGTACGGCGTATCGGTCATCAGGCAAGCCTCGGTGATGTTCGGCAAAATAATGTCCGCCCGCGAGCAGAGCTTCGCCATTTCTGCGGGGAAGCCGCCGTCAAAAGCGGGGTAGAGCTTTCCGTTGTCAGCCATAGCGGGATCAACGATTATCAGATTTTCCTCCTGCTTCAAATCGTCTATCAGCGAGATAACCTTTGAAATTTGCTGAGCGGAAGCAAGGTAACCCGTGTAAAAGGCGTCAAAGGTAATTCCCTGCTCCTTCCAGTGCCTTGCAATCGGAAGAATTTGGTCGTCCAAATCCTTGCAGGTAAAGTTCTTAAACATTGTGTGGGTAGAGAGCACCGCGGTGGGGAGAATAGCCGTTTCAACGCCGATAGCGGAAATAATCGGCAGCGCAACGGTCAAAGAGCATTTGCCTACGCAGGAAATATCCTGAATGGTTAAAATCCTTTTCATATAATATTGCTCCTTTAATACTTGATAAATAATGCTTGACAAACGAATTTTACCTTAAAACTGTACTCAGATAAATATACAGTCAAAGAAAAAACAAAGGGTACAGTGTGCGCGGTTATCGGCGCGCCTAAAAATCTAAAAACAGAAAAGAGGGAAAAATATGCTTTCACTGTCAGATGTAGCTTTGCTTAAATCGGAGCTTAGGTCAAAATATAACGTTGAGCTGCATTATCATGATGTGTGCCCAAAGCCGTATTTTGAGCTTGAGCGCGCGGACGGGAAAATAACGCAGAGCATCGCGGAATTTCTCGCAGAAAAAAACCAAAAGCCAAGCTTTTCGGATGACGGCTTGCGCTTCACCGCGGAAAGGGGATAATTAGGGATAATTATATCTAATATATTTTGCGTAAAAAGTTGACTTTATTAAAATACAATGTTAAAATAATATCGGTCAGTAGCGGCAATGCCGTTAAATAATCGGAACACTATGGAAGGAGAAAATATAAAATGAAAAAATTTAAGAATGCTGAAAATGGTGTAAGCAAGCTCTTTGCCGCGCAGATTCTTGAGTTAATCGCTTCGGTGCTGCTTGTTATAGGCTTTGCGTTCGCAGTTGTTATGACCGCTGTTCAAGGGGCAGATTTATCTTCCGGCGCGACCTTGGCTGCCAAAGGGATAATAGGAATCACAGCGATTGTATCCATTTTTGCGGCCTTTGTATTGTTCATCGTTGGTTTTATTATTAATATTGTCGGTGTTTCGCAGGCTTCAAAGGACGATGAGGCTTTCAGGATTGCTCTTTACGGAGTGATTGCGGGTATTGTATTTGCAATTTTGGGCAGCATTTTTGTCAACATTAGTCCTATGGTTTCAAACCTGATGCAGACTCTCGGAACAGTTGCAGATATTTTTGTTCTTATTTATGTCATTCAGGGTGTACGTAACCTTGCTGTAAAGCTCGGCAACACGCAAATGGACGTTAAAGGCGACAAATTGTTAAAGCTTATCCTTGCAGTAATTATACTCGAGTTAATCGCTAACATCATTGCTACAATTTATTCAGGCAGCGTTAATCAGGTTGCATTAAGTGTCGGCATGACTATATCGGGCGTATTTGCTATTACGGCTGCTGTTCTTCAGGTTGTTGAGTACATTATGTATCTCAGCTATCTTGCAAAAGCCAAAAAGATGCTTGCATAATTATCCGCACTCAAAGCGCTTCCTTACGGAGGCGCTTTTGTTTTTAACTCTTTGCAAAGCCCATAAAAATTTATTGGAAGCTCCCTGTATTGACTTTAAATTCGTGTATATGATATTATAATTTTATAAAGTGTTTCGGGAAAGGGGATATATCTATGTCTAAAAGTATGAAGGATTCTTGGAAAGACACGGGCACAGAGCTCGGCCACGCTTTCAGAGATCTCGGAAAAACCTTGATTAATACAGGAAAAACAGGAGTTGACAAAGCTGTCGATTGGGCGGACAGCGACGATTACCAACCGGTACCGCCGCAGTACGGTCAGGCTCCGCAGTACCCTCAGCAGAACGGACAGCCGCCCTACGGTCAGGCTCAGCAGTACCCTCAGCAAAACGGACAGCCGCCCTACGGTCAGGCTCCGCAGTACCCTCAGCAAAACGGACAGCCGCAGTACGGTCAGGCTCAGCAGTACCCACAGCAGAACGGACAGCCGCAAACGCCGCCGCAGTATCAGCCACCGCGTCAAAATACTCAGCAGCCGGCTCCGCCGCAGTACAGCTACGTTCCTCCACAGCAGGGTAACGTTCCTCAAAATCAGTCGCCGAGGTATAACTATGCTCCGCCGCAGCAGCAAAATTCCGCTCCCGAAACCGGGGAAGAGAATAAATAAAACTCAATATTTGCGCTTACACGAAGAACCCGGAAATTTTCGGGTTCTTTTTGTCATAATTAAAACAGAAATGTCACTGAGATTGACACTGCAATTATACGGTGATAAAATATAAATGTATTGTCAAATATCATCAAAAATCGGGTGTTTAATTTGAAAATAAAACTCAGAACAAAAATTTTGGCGCTTGCAATAATCTCGACGCTGGTGGCTTGCGTGGTATATGTATTCATAGTCGGCGGCACTTATCCGTTAAACATCAGAAACAGGATGGCTGATTATCAGGAAAACAGCAATGATAAAATCGTGAAGATTGAATACGAGATTGACGGAGACTCAATTTCACCGGAAAACCAAAGCCTGACCGACGGAATCGCGCACGTTGACATAGTAGGCAAAAAAAGCGGAAAAAGCTCGATGATTGTTAATTATATAACAGAGAAAAATCAGCATAATGAACAATTATATATTTTCTATGTTACTTCGTTCGGAACAGTTATAAGAATTGATGATTTAAATTTTAACGGCTACAAGACAGTCGTAATTATGCTGACCCTGCTGATGTTTTTTATTGAGTTTTTAATGGTGTTCTCATTCGCGGACTCGCTGATAAAGTCGAAGTTTACTTACTCGCTGATAGCCTGCGGAGGCGTCGGATTATTCTTTATGAATATGCTCGCCATGCTGGTTTATGATATAGCGTTTGACGGTGTGTCAAGCTTTTCCTACTTCCTCAATTTGTTCATTATCGGCGCTGTGCCGCTTTTGACATTAACCGCTCCGGTTATCGCTCTTTTGGCTATCGCCGTATCTGTCAGCAACATAGTTCTTATGTTCAAGGAGGGCTTCCGCGTTTACAACGCTCTCGGAATAATCCTCAGCGGCCTTTGGGCAGCGGCGATTGGCTATCTGTTCTTTTTCAGTAACTTTTCGGGCTCGAAAACGGAAGTAATGATTAATAGTGCAATCAACTCCACAATCATTCTTGTAT
>CAJOLF010000118.1 GCA_905235295.1 uncultured Ruminococcus sp.
AAAAGATACTTTTAAAGGGAAATCACGACTATTGGTGGGGAACAAAGAGTAAAATAGAAAAATTGCTCGCCGATAACGGTCTGAGTACGATTTCAATACTTTTTAACAACGCCTACGCCTGCGGAGAATACGCGGTCTGCGGCACTCGAGGCTGGTTTTTGGAAAACGACACTCCAGAGGACATCAAGGTGCTAAACCGAGAGGTCGGCAGGCTGAAAACCTCGATTGAAGCCGCTCTGAAAACCGAAAAAGAGCCGGTCGTATTTTTGCATTATCCGCCGTACTACCGCGGCATAGAATGTAAAGAGATTATGGATGTGCTGATCAGCTACGGCATAAAACGCTGTTACTACGGGCATATTCACGGCAGGCAAAACTTCGGTCTTGCTTACGAGGGAGAGTACAAGGGAGTTAACCTAAAGCTAATTTCCTGCGACAGAGTTCGGTTTATGCCTGTTTTAGTCAGATAGCTTGATTTATACTAAGCTTTATGATATAATAAATCAATTGAATATAATTATTATTGGAGGAATTAAAAATGGCACTAAAGGAATGTACAAAAAAGGAAGACGCTAATACATACGAATTAGTTGTTTCGGTTGACGGCGAAACTTTTGAGCGCGCTGTCAACACAGTTTATAAAAAGCAGGTTAAAAACATCAATATCCAGGGATTCAGAAAGGGCAAGGCTCCCCGCAGAATCATCGAGAAGATGTACGGCTCAGAGGTTTTCTACGAGGACGCTATGCAAGACTGCTATCCCGAGGCTCTTTATGAAGCCGCAAAGGAAAAGGACCTCAAGATTGTTGCCGTAAACTCACTTGAGGCGATTGAGGCAGGCAAGGACGGCTTTACCTTTAAGGTAGAGATTGTCGTTGAGCCTACTCTTGATATTGACGGCTACAAGGGCATTGAGATTGAGAAAAAGTCAACCGAGGTTACCGACGAGCTCGTTGACGAAGAAATCGAAAAGGTCAGAGACCGCAATTCAAGACTTGTCACCGTAGAGGACAGACCCGCCAAGGAGGGCGACACAACCGTTATTGACTTTGAGGGCTTTGTTGACGGCGTTGCTTTTGAGGGCGGAAAGGCAGAGGGCTACAGCCTCTCGCTCGGCTCGGGCAACTTTATTCCCGGCTTTGAGGAGCAGATTGTAGGTCACAGCACTGGCGAGGAATTCAGCATTAACGTTAATTTCCCCGAGGATTATCAGGCGGAAAACCTTGCGGGCAAGGAAGCCGAGTTCAAAATCAAGCTCAATGAGATTAAGGAAAAGGAGCTCCCCGAGGTTGACGAGGATTTTGTTAAGGATGTTTCCGACAAGGATACTCTTGACGAGTACAAGGCAGAGCTCAGACAGACAATCGAAGCCCGCTTAAAGGACGAGGCTCAGAAGGACATTGACGACCAAATTGCCAACAAGCTTATCGAGCTTGCTCAGGGCGACATCCCCGAGGCAATGTATGAGAATCAGGTTAACGAGAGCATCAGAGAATTTGAGGCACGCCTGCGTTCACAGGGTATGAATATTGATATGAAGACTTACCTGCAGTATATGGGTATGGAGGAAAGCGCCCTGAGAGAAATGTACAGGGACGAAGCCGAAAAGAAGGTTAAACTCAGACTTGCTCTCCAGGCGATTGCCGCCAAGGAGGGAATCGAAGTAACCGACGCCGACCTTGATGATGAGTATTCAAAGATGGCAGAGACTTACAAGATGGAAGTTGCTCAGGTAAAGGCGGCAATTCCCGCCGACTCGCTTTCTGAGGACGTAAAGGTTCAGAAGGCTCTTGATTTTATTAAGAACAACGCTGATATAAAGTAATTTTGGAATAAAAAAAGTTGTTTTGTTAATTAATAAAATAGAAAGGTTATGATTTTATGGCACTGGTACCGTATGTAGTAGAACAAACAAATCGCGGTGAGCGTTCGTATGATATTTTTTCAAGGCTCTTGAACGACAGAATCGTTATCCTCAACGACGAGGTTAACAGCGCGACCGCAAGCGTTGTTGTGGCTCAGCTTTTATACCTTGAAAGCCAGGATCCTACAAAGGACATCAGTCTTTATATCAACAGCCCCGGCGGAAGCGTAACCGACGGCTTCGCGATTTATGACACAATGAACTACATCAAGTGCGATGTTTCAACAATCTGTATGGGTATGGCGGCGAGCATGGGAGCTTTCCTGCTTTCGTCCGGCGCAAAGGGCAAAAGAATCGCCCTGCCTAACAGCACAATTATGATTCATCAGCCGCTCGGCGGATACAAAGGTCAGGCTACAGATATGGAAATCCATACAAATTATATGCTTGACACCAAGGCTCGCTTAAACAGGATTTTATCCGAGAACACTGGCAAGCCTCTTGATATTATCAAAAACGACACCGAGCGCGATAATTTTATGACAGCCGAACAGGCTATGGAATACGGTCTTATTGACAAGGTAATTGACAAAAGATAAGGTGAGGAAAGCAAATGGCTAATAATAACAACAATAAGGAGATTTACTGTTCATTCTGCGGAAAGCCGCAGGATATGGTACTGCGCCTTATTGCGGGTAACGGAGCATATATTTGCGACCGTTGCGTTAACCTTTGTATGAATATTCTTGACCAGTCGGGCGAGAACGAACAGTTCGATCCGTCTCCCAAGGGAAAGCAAATTCCGCCCACGGAGTCCAAAGAGGACATCGCCGATTTGATTAAGCCCAAAGAAATCAAGGCGATTCTTGACGAATATGTAATCGGTCAGGACGACGCTAAGATTACGCTCAGCGTTGCGGTTTATAATCACTATAAGCGCGCTTTGTCCGACGACGACAGCGTTGAATTTTCAAAAAGCAACGTGCTCCTGCTCGGACCCACGGGCGTTGGAAAAACCTTGCTTGCCCAAACGCTCGCAAAGGCGCTTGACGTGCCGTTCGCCATTGCCGACGCAACTACTCTTACCGAGGCGGGTTACGTTGGCGAGGACGTAGAAAATATACTGCTAAAGCTCATTCAGGCAGCCGATTATGACATCGAGCGCGCCGAGCACGGCATTATTTATATTGATGAAATTGACAAAATCGCCCGTAAATCCGAGAACCCCTCAATCACCCGCGACGTCAGCGGCGAGGGCGTTCAGCAGGCTTTGCTCAAAATTGTCGAGGGTACTGTCGCGAACGTTCCTCCGCAAGGCGGAAGAAAGCACCCTCAGCAGGAATTTTTGCAGATAGACACAAAAAATATCCTCTTTATCTGCGGCGGAGCCTTTGACGGACTCGAAAAAATAGTTGAAAAGCGTCAGGGCGGCTCGGTAATCGGCTTTGAATCCGCTGTCAAGTCCAAAAAGGAGCTTGATGAAACCTACTGGATGAAGGACGTTGTGGCTCACGATCTTGTCAAATACGGCATTATTCCCGAGCTTATCGGCCGTTTGCCTGTTATCACCGCGCTCAGCGGTCTTGATACCGAGGCTCTTGTAAAAATTCTCACCGTTCCCAAAAATTCCATTGTTCAGCAGTACAAAAAGCTGTTTGAGCTTGATAACGTGGAATTGTACTTTGAGGACGGAGCGCTTGAAGCGATAGCCGAAACCGCTCACGACCAGCATACGGGAGCGAGAGGTCTGCGCGGAATTATGGAAGGAATCCTCAAAAATCCGATGTTTGAAACTCCATCAGACAGCACTATCGAAAAAATAATTATCACCAAAGAAGTTGTTACGGATAACGCGCAGCCTCAGATTATCAAAAGGAAAGACAAAGCTTCTTTCCCTGTAAAGCTGCAGCGCAAGGATTCCGCAAAGCGCCAAAAGCACAGCACGGCTTCTTAATCTAAGCGGTTAAATACTGCTTCTCGGGCAATACCGCAAACGGCTCTGCCGACAGCGGTGTTGCCTTGTTTTACTCTATCAGAAATAGTTTTGTTTTAACTCCGCT
>CAJOLF010000119.1 GCA_905235295.1 uncultured Ruminococcus sp.
GGTTCGGGAATGATGACCTGTCCTACCTGCCACGGCACAGGAACCACCGATAAAACAGTGTACGCCCCTGATTACGGCAACGGAGGCGGATTGTCTGTCACCGACCGCAGATGCAGTATGTGCGGCGGTGCGCGCCAAATACAATGCTCTCTTTGCTTTGGCAAGGGCGTCGTCGGATGACAATAATTCTTTTCCGGCGCGTGTGGCGGAGCGCTGTGCCCCCCATATTGCTCTAATCTCCGATGATACGCAGATGACGCTGTTCACAGCCTGTGGTTTATTGAACGCTGTTACGGGCAAAAAGAAAACAAAGAGCCAAAAGAAGATCAGCAAATACATCTATCAGGCGTATCTTGACTGGCTTGAAACACAGGGTGCAACCGCATTTCTTGCACCTCAACAATCCGGTGTATCTGTGACAAGGTTTACCTGAGTTTGCCCGAACGTTTTTATGTTTTTTCTGCCCGAAAATAGATTGTACCTGCTCCCATTTCTCCTTTGAAATGATAGCAGGTACAAAGTTTTTATGCACGAAGTTTTCCTTAACCGGAAGCACCTCGCGGATTTGATAGATTTTATTGGTATGAGTTTTGTGGCAAACCAGCGTGCCTTTGTAAAATTCATTTTTCAGAATCCGTTTGACAGTCTTACTCGTCCACAGAAACCGGCTCGTGATTTTCGGCGCGTTGCTCATGGTTTTCTTTTTCATCTTCTTGTTCTGATAGAAAAACGGCGATTTCACTCCCTCAGAATTGAGCTGATGTGCGATATTTTTCAGCCAAAAGCCTTTATTTGCGTCTACAAGTGCTCACAAATTGCCTGTGTGAGCTTTGTTGGGCTATGTCGGGTAAAACGGAATATGCGTTTTTTATTTGCACGACACAGGGCGAAATTGGGCGAACCTTCTCCTCGAACCGTTTGCTTGACATCCCCAAACAATTTACGTTACAGAAAGCATGATTTAGAACTTCCGTATTGAAAAAGCGAGCTGTTCGTGTTATGATATAGCTAATATCTTTTTATTCGGGAGAAACGATTATGAAAATTACACAAACCAGAGAAAATGACAGTCTTACAATAGCAGTAGCAGGAGAGATAGAAGCTGTGAACGCAGACGAACTGGAGCAGAGCGTGCTCGGCAGTCTTGACGGCGTTAACAGTCTTACCCTTGATTTGAAGGATTTGGAGTATATCGCTTCCGCCGGACTTCGTGTTATTCTTCAGGCAAAAAAGGCTATGGGCAAGGATAAGAGCTTCAAAATCATCAATGTTCAGGATGATGTGATGGAGATCTTTGAGATGGTCGGCTTTCTGGATATAATCAATTTTGGGTAACGGCGATGAAGGAAAAAATCAGTTATCTGCGCAGCAGCTTAAATGTCAATGTTATCGGCGCAATCACGGTGCATATGCTGATATTCGGCTTTGTATTTCTCGTAATCGGTAACTCGATTTGCTACAACGGAATCAAGCGTGAGCATGGCGAAAGCACATACCGTATGGCTAACGCGGCTTCCGCACTGGTCAACGGAGACTATATCGAGCTTTTCCTTGAGGGAAACAACCAACTCGAATATTCAAGGATGAAACTGGATCTTGACCGCTGCTGTAAAAAGACGAACGTCACGTTAATCTACGTTATTGCCGTTGACACAAGCGATTACGGGAGCTTTGTCAGCATCGTGAATTCCGTCAACAACACGGTTGATGATACGGACTACGTAGAATGGCCTTTCGGCTACAAACGCAATACCACAAATGAAGAATACAGGCAGAAATACATATCTATTTATGAGAAAGGCTCCGCTCACGAGATAATTTACCGTATGAATCCCGAGGACGGGCGAAAGCCTCATATAACCGCGATGGTGCCGATCAAGGATTCATCCGACAAGGTCGTAGCGCTGCTCTGTATGCAGCGTCCGGCTTCCGAACTTGTCAATATGATAATGCCCTATATATTCATCATTCTCGGATGTACTCTGGTGCTGGTTGTGATGTCTACCATTTTTGTTTCAATATTCTTAAAAAAATCGATCATCAATCCCGTCAACATGGTCTCGCGCGAGGCGACGCGGTTCGCAACTCAGAATACAAAGGGAGAGCCTCTCGGCAAAATCAGCCGCTACAAGGTATTTGACGATCTGTCAGTCTCGATAGACGATATGGAAACCGAGCTGACGGAGTACATCGACAATCTCACCGCAGTAACAGCCGAAAAGGAGAGGATGGGCGCAGAGCTCGATATCGCGAGAAGAATCCAAACAGGAATGATACCGAGCGTATTTCCGCCGTTCCCGGACAGAAAGGAATTTGAGATTTACGCCTCGATGACTCCGGCTAAGGTGGTGGGAGGAGATTTTTATAATTTCTTCTTTATTGACAATAATCACCTCGCGCTCGTTATCGCTGACGTTTCGGGCAAGGGCGTTCCGGCTGCGCTGTTTATGATGGTAACAAGTATTCTCATCAGCGAAAAAACAAGCTCCGGCGGTTATTCTCCCGCGGAGGTATTGTCGGAAATTAATGACAGTGTGTGCAGCAGGAACAAGGCAGGAATGTTCGTAACGGTCTGGCTGGGTATCTTAGAGGTTTCTACCGGCAGAATCATTTGCGCAAACGCCGGACACGAAGATCCGGCTGTCTGCCGCAAAAACGGTGAATTTGAGCTTGTCAGGAGCAAGCACGGTCTTGTGCTCGGCACGATCGAGAATATCGAATATAAAAATATAGAGTTCACCTTGAACAGCGGCGACAAGCTTTTCCTTTTTACCGACGGTATCCCCGAGGCAAAGAACGGCGAGGGCAGGCGGTTCAGGATAGACGGTATGCTCAGCGCGCTCAATAAGTACAGCGACAGAACTCCTCAGGAGATAATTGAGGGCGTTCAAAGCAGCGTTGACGAATTCGCCGGAGACGCACCGCAGTTTGACGATATGACTATGCTTTGTTTTAAAATGAACGGCGGCGTCATCGCTGAAAGCCTGACGACCGAAGCCTCTTTAAATAAGCTTAATGAGGTTAAAAGCCTTGTAAACGGTGTTTTGGACAGGCTCGGCTGTCCTAAAAAAACAAAGAAAAAAATCGCTCTCTCCGTTGAAGAGGTCTTTGTAAATATCGCCGATTACGCCTACGGAGATAACAGCGGAACTGTCGGCGTCGACGTCGAGGGCAGCGTTAAAGGTATAACCGTCACCTTCAAAGACAGCGGCACTCGGTACGATCCGCTTGAAAAGGAGGATCCCGACCTCAGCCTTTCGGCGGAGGAGCGGAAGATCGGCGGACTCGGCATTTATCTTGTAAAAAGGAATATGGACGATGTTGCCTATTCGTATATCGACGGTCAGAATGTTTTGACCTTAAAAATGCATTTCAACACATAAGCTCTAAAGCTCTCCCTTTCGCGGAGAGCTTTATTGTTTTAAATTGCAATTTATTGCAATTAATCATCAAAAAAATAATGACTTTTTTGTTTAATTGTGTTATAATTAACTATAAGTATACTTACGCGAAACAAGGAGGGCTCATATGGGTCTGAAACTTATAATGAATCTCTGGATATTCGTCTGCGCGCTGGGCGGAAGTTTTTACGGCTTTTATTGGTTTTACCGACCAAAAAAAGCACTGTTTCTGAAAATGATAACCGGCGGAGTGAGCTGTCTGATGTTAACCGAATTGTTTATGGTGATCTATATGGTCACTCAGGGCGATATTGAACCGGGTTTTCAGGTCGGTATGCTGGGAATAATCGGAAGCTTTATGTTTCTGCTTTCCGCAAATTACGGTCAGATGGACGGATTGGTCGACAACCGGTCAAAGGAGCTTATGCCTACAAGGCTAAAGGCGTTCGCCGCCCCTGCGGTAATTATCCTGCTGTACGTGCTGTTCTGCTTTTTGGTGGACTCCGCCGAGGTCAGGATACC
>CAJOLF010000120.1 GCA_905235295.1 uncultured Ruminococcus sp.
GTTTTTTCGCTATATCATTTTTAATCGCCTCATAATCGGGCGTACCGTCGGGAAGAAGGTCGGTGATTTCAAAATTAATGTCAAAGTCCTTCAGCGAACCCGAATATCCGCCCTCCAAGCCGATTGACGCACGGATTGTGTCGTATGGCATACCGGTTACGCAGAGGGCTGTGTCGTTCGGGCGCAAAATTCCGAATAACGCGACCGTCAGCGCGTGGGTTCCGCTGACAAAATTGTGCCTGACAAGAGCGTCCTCAGCGTCAAAGGCGTAGGCGTAAACCCTGTCGAGCGCGTCGCGTCCGAAGTCGTCGTAGCCGTAGCCCGTTGAAGCGTTAAAATAGCTTTCCCGCACACCGGCGAGTTGGAACGCCTTTATCATTTTTATTTGGTTGTATTCCTGGATTTCGTCAATCTCACTGAGCTTGTCCGCGCAAAGCTCCGCCGCTTTTTTTGACGCGGTCAAAACCCTGCTGTCTATATCATAAAATTCCAAATTCTCACCTTATTAAATAATATTCGCGCCAAGCGCCGTATTCCGTAAAGCCGAGACCGTCATAAAAAGCCTCGTTCGCGTTTTGCGCCCTGTGCAGGTAAACCGATTTGTTCTCGGACACCAGGCGGTTTGTGATGTGCTTAATCAGGGTTGAGCCGAAGCCGCGTTTTCTGTAATCGGGGCGGCAGGAAACCGCGCCCAAAACAGCCGCGTTTTCGCTTTCGGCGACGGTCATTGCGGACGCCGCCAAAATTCCGTCGCGCTCTATGCCGCAAATTCGCGTGGAGTTATGCCTTAGCTTGTGGTTAACGTCAACGTAAAAATCGTCAAAGCTCGGCGGAACAAAATTTTCGTCCGCTGAGCAAGTCATCAGCTCATAAACCGATTTAATATCGGGCTCAATGAAAGAAATTTCCGTTTCCTCATCCTCAAAGGCTTCTTTCCTTACCAGCACAACACCGCTGAGGGTTTTGCACCCGATTAAGTCAAGGCTGTATTTGCCGTCGCAGATTACCGCCGACGCTCCCGCCACGCGCATAAAGGACGAAACCTCGTCAATGTCGCTTTTACCGCTCAAAAAAAGTATGAAGTTTGAGCCGTTGCGAGCAATCGCGCCGTTGTATTCGCCGTTTTCGTCCGCAATCAGCCAGTAATCGACAAAGACAAGCTCGGGCTTGTAGCTGTTGAAAAGCGAGATTATCCTGCAGGCAAACGGGTCGCAGGCAGACACGTCTTGAACGCTTTTTATGAAATTGTCAGCTTCTAAAGCTGAAATAATCATCAATACACTTCCTATGTTTATTTTGCGATTTGCACACAAAGGTCGCGCGCGAGAGCCAAAACGCTTTCGCAGTCGTCCTTGCGGGCAACGCAGCTTGGAGAATGAAGGCACCTGCACGCGAGCGACACCGCGACGGTGCGGACTCCTCCCCTGCTTTTGTGGATTTCTCCCGCGTCGTTGCCGCCTGCTACGGCGCGCTTGTACTGTGCCTTAACGCCGATTTTTTCGGCGCGCTCAAACGAAAGCTTTACAAGCTCTTTGTCGTAAATTGTGCGCCTGTCCATTACCGAGATTACCGCTCCGCCGCCAAGCCTGCACACCTGTTTTGCGGCGTCAACCTCGGGAATATCCGCGGCGGTTGTGGTTTCAATCACCACGGCGCAGTCGGGATTTACAGTGTAAGCGGCAACCTTTGAGCCGCTGAGCCCTGTTTCCTCCTGAACGACAAAGGCAAAGTAAGCGTCGTACTCGAGCTCGCTTTTGATTAGCTCAATCAGCACGTAACAGCCGAAGCGGTCGTCAATCGCCTTTGAGTTGATTGTATATTCATTCTCGATAAATTCCGATTCAAAGCTTACGCTGTCGCCGGGGCTGACGAATTTTTCGGCTTCCTCCTTATCAGCGGCGCCGATGTCGATGTACATATCGCTGTATTCAGGCACGCTGTCGCTTTCATCGCCCTTTGAAAGGTGGACGGGCTTAATTCCAATCACGCCCAAAATTGCATTTTCGCCGATATATACGCGTTTTCCCGGCAAAACACGGCGGTCAATTCCGCCGACTTCGTCAAATTTGATATAGCCCTCCGACGTTATGTCGGTAACCATCAGCCCGACCTCGTCAAGGTGAGCGGAAAACATCAGCTTGCGTGAAGCGCGGTTTTTGCCCTTTTTGAACACAATCAGGTTGCCGAGAGCGTCGGTCCTTATATCGTCGGCAAAGTCACTGATTTCCGACAGAATAATATCTCTTACCGCTCCCTCGTCGCCAGAAATTCCGCGCGCGGAGCAGAGTCTTTTAAGCAAGGAATAATCAACCATTAAAAGCACCTCCGCTGCAAATGTAGCCGCAAATAAGCTTTGCGGTGTTCTCGACGTCCGAAAGGCTTATTACCTCGGCGGGAGTGTGCATATATCTCTGCGGAATTGAAATCAGCGCGGTTTTTACTCCGCTCCTTGTAACAGAAATATGGTCGGCGTTTGTGCCTGTTGAGCCTGAAATAGGTTCAAGCTGATAAGGAATGTTATTTTCCTTCGCAAGGGTTATCAGCTTGTTTGTCATTTTTTTATTGAGTATCGGCGCAATTCCTATCATCGGTCCCTTGCCAAGCCCGATTCCCGAGTAAAGTCCGCTGACGTCGGGCTGAGAAGCGAAGCTTACGTCAACCGTAACCGCTTCGTCCGCGTCGGCTTGGTAAGCTCCCGTAATCGCGCCTGTGCCGAAGGTTTCTTCCTGAGCGCTGAGCAGAATTACAACTCTGTATTCGCAGGGCTTGCCGCTGAGCAAATGCGCGGCGTAAATCAAAGCCGCGGCTCCGCAGCGGTTGTCAAGCGCTGGCGCTGTGATTTTGCCGCCCAGCAGAGCTTTTGGTTCAAGGCAGAAGGTCAGCCTGTCGCCGATTTTTATTTGCTTTTTTACTTCATCCGCGGGCATACCGAAGTCCACCCAAAGCTTTGAAAGCGGAGCTGCCTTGTCCTCTTTGCCGTTTGTCAGGTGCGGCGGCAGACAGCAGACTGTGCCCTTTAAGCCGCTTTCGGTCATCAGCACGGAGTCCTGCATTACCCTTGAATCAATCCCGCCGCAGCGGTCCGCCTTTACAAAGCCGTTTTCGTTAATATCCGTGACAATCACCCCGATGCGGTCGATGTGCGCGTCGAGCAGGATTGTTTTACCGGCGTTTTTGCTGCCTGTTACGGCAAAAAGATTTCCGTTTGAGTCGGTTGTTACCTCGGCGATTCCGTCAAGGTATTTTTTTGCGGCATTTGCGGCTGCTTCCTCGCAGCCCGAAACGCCCTGAACCGAGCACAAATCAAAAATTAACTGTTTTAAATCCATATTATCTTACTTTAAGGCGTTTACTATCGACTTAAAGTGGTTACCTCTTTCTTCAAAATTCTTGTACAGTCCAAAGCTCGCGCTTGCGGGAGAAAGCGAAACGATATCGCCCTGTTCGGCGTTTTGCCTTGCCGCCTCAACCGCCTGCTCCATATTGTCGACGTTAATAATTTTGATTGAGCCTGCGTTGTAGTTATCGGCGTTCTTTACCGCCGCCTCAATCTTGGGCGCGGTGTCGCCGAGAAGCACAAGAACCTTGACCTTGTCGTTAATCACGGGGCCGAGCGGTTCGTAAGGAATGTGCTTGTCGTAGCCGCCTGCGATGATGATAATTTTTTCATCATAAAGCGAGAGCGTTCCGAGCGCGGTACGCGTCGGGCTTGAGGCGATTGAGTCGTTGTAGTATTTTACGCTGCCGAACTCCCTGACAAATTCCGCTCTGTGAGCCACTCCGCCGAAGCCTTTGGCTACCGATTTTATAGTATCAGCGCCGACA
>CAJOLF010000121.1 GCA_905235295.1 uncultured Ruminococcus sp.
GTACTCGGCGGCGAGGTTGACGGACTGCTTCTCCTCGACGTTACTCCCCTTTCTCTCGGTGTTGAGACAATGGGCGGCGTAATGACAAAGATTATCGACAGAAACACAACTATCCCCACAAAGAAGAGCCAGATTTTCTCAACCGCAGCTGACAATCAGACTCAGGTAGAAATCAACGTTCTTCAGGGTGAGCGTGAGTTCGCGCGCGACAACAAATCGCTCGGACTTTTCGCCCTCACAGGCATCGCTCCCGCTATGAGAGGCGTTCCTCAGATTGAGGTTACCTTTGATATTGACGCGAACGGCATTGTTAACGTTTCCGCAAAGGATCTCGGCACAGGCAAGGAGCAGAAGATAACTATCACATCCTCTACAAATATGAGCAAGGAGGATATTGACAAGGCGGTTAAGGATGCCGAGCAGTACGCCGCGGAGGACAAAAAGCGCCGCGAGGAGGTTGACTCCAAGAACGAAGCCGAAAACCTCGCTTATCAGGCTGAAAAGCTCGTCAGCGAAAGCGGCGACAAGCTTGACGAAGCCGACAAGAACACAATCAACACCAAGGTTTCGGCTCTCAGAGAAGCAATCTCAAAGAATGATGTTTCGCTGATGAATACCGCAAAGGACGATTTGCAGAAGTCGCTTTATGAGGTTTCCTCAAAGCTCTATCAGCAGGCGGCTCCTCAGGGCGGTCCGCAGCAGGGCGCTCCCGATATGGGCGGCGCTCAGCCGAACGGCAACGATGCGAACAACGGCGGCGACCCCAATGTTTACGACGCTGATTTTACAGATGTAAACGAATAATCGGTATATATTTGAAAACAAACGCAGGGCGCACATTGTGCGCCCATACGTTGTGTAAACACCCAAAAAAGAAATGAGTGTATTTTATGGCAGATAAAAGAGATTACTACGAGGTGCTCGGGCTGAACAAAGGCGCGAGCGACGATGAAATAAAAAAGGCGTACAGGCAAAACGCCAAAAAATACCACCCCGACCTTCACCCCGGCGACAAGGAGTGCGAGGAAAAGTTCAAGGAAGTCAACGAGGCGTACGAGGTGCTGTCCGACAAGGATAAAAAGGCGCGATACGACCAGTTCGGTCACGCGGGAGTTGACCCCAACTTCGGCGCGGGCGGCGGCAGCCCGTTCAACGGCAATATTGATATTGACGATATTTTCTCAAGCTTTTTCGGCGGCTTCGGCGGCAACCGCGGACGCTCAACAAACCGTCCCCAGCGCGGAGGCGACGTTAACGCAAGCGTGACAATCACCTTTGAGGAAGCCGCGAAGGGCTGTACAAAAAAGGTGAGCTACAACAGCGTTGACAACTGCGACGCCTGCCACGGCACGGGCGCGGAGCCCGGAACTCAGGCAAAGACCTGCTCCGCCTGCGGTGGTTCGGGAAAGGTAACCGTAAACCAGCGCACACCCTTCGGTACGGTTCAAACCCAGCGCTCCTGCGACGCCTGCCACGGCACGGGCAAGATAATCGACCAGCCGTGCCACAAGTGCAACGGTTCGGGAAGGCACAGAAAAAGCCACACCGTTGACGTTTCCATTCCCGCGGGTATCAAGGATCAAATGCTCCTTAACGTAAGCGGTCACGGAAACGCAGGCTACAACGGCGGTCCTACGGGCGACCTGCACGTAAACATTAATGTTCGCGCGCACAGCCTGTTTGAGCGCCGCGGCGACGACGTTTGGTGCGACCTGCCCGTAACCTTTGCCCAGGCTGTTTTGGGCGCCGAGGTGGTTGTTCCAACGCTTGACGGCAAGGTCAACTACTCAATCCACGAGGGCACCCAGCCAAATGATGTTTTCAGACTTAAAGGCAGGGGTATTCCCCACCTTGGCGGACGCGGACGCGGCGACCAGTACTGCAGGGTGATTGTGGAAATTCCAAAGAACCTCAACACAAAGCAAAAGGAGCTTGTGCGCCAGTTTGACGCGACCACAACAGAGAAAAACTACGCGAAGCGCAAGAACTTTTTTGACAAATTAAAGGACTTTTTTAACGATTGATTATGAACAGCTGGACAGAAATTAAAATCGAGATTAACTCGGCGGACGTTGACCGCGCCGGAGATATTGCGAACGTTGTCGTACCCTACGGAATCTACATAGAGGACTACACAGACCTTGAGCAGACCATTGAGGACATCGCTCACATCGACCTTATCGACGAGGATTTGCTCAAAAAGGACAGGAGCAAGGCTTACGTCCACATCTATCTTGAACCCGATGTTTCTCCCGCCGAGGCTGTCGCGTTCCTCAGCGAGCGTTACGACAGCGAGGGTATTTGGCACAAAATTGAGCTGCTCAGCTGCGCCGAGGAGGACTGGCGCAACAACTGGAAAAAATATTTTTCTCCGCTTGAAGTCGGCAAAAAGCTGACAATCGTTCCGAGCTGGTACGAAAATTACGACACAAACGGAAGAATCGCCCTCAATATAGATCCCGGTCTGGCGTTCGGCACGGGCGGTCACGAGACCACACGGCTATGCCTTGAAATGTGCGAAAAATATATGAAACCCGGCGACGCGGTGCTTGACGTCGGCTGCGGCAGCGGTATTCTCGGAATCGCCGCTCTGCTGACGGGCGCGTCCTCCGCGGTCGGAGTTGATATTGACGAAACAGCCGTTCGCACCGCCGCCGAAAACGCCGAAATTAACGGCGTAGCGGACAAATTCACCACAATCTGCGGCAGCTTTACCGACAAGGTAGAGGGCAAGTTTGACATTGTGCTGGCGAACATCGTCGCCGACGCGATTATGTTTTTGTCAAAGGGCGTCAGGGACTTTATGAATGAAAACGCCGTGTATATTATGAGCGGAATTATCGACACCCGCGCCGACGAGGTCAAGGCGGAGGTAAGCAAATATTTTGACATCATCGAGGAACACCTTGACGGCGGTTGGGTATGCCTGGCGGCTAAAGCAAAATAAAACTTAATTACCATTAATATAGACGGCTTCTTCGGATGCCGTCTTTTTTATGTTTTTTTAATGTTTTTAATTTTTTTAAAATTTTTTAAAAAAGTTTAAAATACCCTGTTTTTTGTCATAGTTTTGTCAGAGTAGGTTTGATATACTTTAGTCACAGTCAAGGAAAAACAAAAAAAACAAAAATCACCCTGACAAATTTTGAAATAAAGGAGAAAACAAAAATGACAAACAACAACTTCAACAACAACCTTGAAAGAAACCACTACATCAAAACCAATGAAACCAAAGGAGAAGAGAAAATGACAAACAATAACTACAACAGCAGACATCTTTCAGACAACGAAAGCACTCAGAGATTTGACGCTCTCGACGCCAAGACAAGAACATTCGAAGACATAAGCAGCAGCTCAGGATTTGACAGAAACGCGGAATTTCAGGCAAACGACAGATACAGCGATAGCTACGGCGAATTCCGCAGAGAGCCCCTCTACTCAAAGCCCGTTCAGAAAAAGAAAGACGTAAAGACAAAGGTAGTCGCTATCGTTATGGCAAGTATCGCGGCGGCGTCGGCAATCGCAGCGGGCTTCGTAGTATTCAACTCGGTACAAAACGTAAACAAGGCAAATACAACGGTGTCTGACACAGTCAAGGCGGCAAACGCGGCAAAGCTCGAGGCAAACAAGGCTACGCAAACAGCAAATAAGCTTAAAACAGAGAAGGAAGCAGCCGAAAAGAAGCTCGCCGAGGAAACAAAGAAAGCTGAAGCGGCAAAAAAGGCTGAGGAAGCAAAGAAAGCCGAGGAAGCTAAAAAGGCAGAAGAAGCTGA
>CAJOLF010000122.1 GCA_905235295.1 uncultured Ruminococcus sp.
GGTTTACACCGCTGAAATCCCCGCGGAAGTTGACGGAATTATCTTCAACGGAAACGGCAACCAGACTGTAGATATCAAAGACGGTATTGCAGACGGAGCTCAGTGGTACACAATCGACGAGAAAGACGGCGACAACTACAAGGTAGTTCTCGTTGGCGAGACTACTCCCACAGAGGAGCCTACAGAGGTAGTTGAGCCCACAGAGGCAACTGAGCCTACTGAGGAGCCCGCTGATACAATCACAGTTAAGTTCACAGACGCTCTCGGTTGGGGTACTGCAAACGTTTATTATTGGCCGAACGGCGGAGATTGGCCCGGCAATGCTATGACAAAGGCAGAGGTTAACGACTACGGTCAGCAGGTTTACACCGCTGAAATCCCTGCGGAAGTTGACGGAATTATCTTCAACGGAAACGGCAACCAGACTGTAGATATCAAAGACGGTATCGCAGACGGCGCACAGTGGTACACAATCGACGAGAAAGACGGCAACAACTACAAGGTAGTTCTCGTAACTGATGAAGAGCCCACCGAAGATCCTACTCCCGATCCCGAGCCGACAGGCACAACCTTAAAGTTCAAGCCCAATGATAACTGGAATAAGGACAACGCACGTTTTGCTGTTTATGTATTTAACACCAGCACATACGCAATCGCTTGGGCTGATTTGACAGCAGTAGGCGACGGCACATACACGGTTACACTTCCCGAAGGCACATGGGAAACGGTTATCTTTGTTCGTATGGATCCCTCGACAACGGAGAACAACTGGAATAATAAGTGGAACCAGTCGGCTAACCTTGATATTACCGACGGAAAGCTTTACACAGTTCCCGCAGGAGCTTGGGATGGCTGGACAGCTTAACCGAGATTTTCAGACAAATCTGAATAACTAAAAACGGGGCGGAGCCGAAAGGCTCCGTCTTTGTTTTACGCAAAAGCTGTTGACTGAAATTTGATTTGGGGTTATAATATTATTATAACCAATCGTACAAAGGACGTGATGTTATGAGTGCTAAAAAAATTACGTGTAATAAATGCGGTCATGAGTTTGAGTTTGATATTGACAGGGAGTATGTGTTCTGCGAGTTCTGCGGGAATAAAATTCAGCTTGCTCCGGTCGGCGAAAGCGCTCAGGCTGCCGCGGCGGAGGATAACAGCCGCTTTGAACAAATCGCGGCAGCTCCCGCGGAATCCGTTACCGCTCCGCAGGCGGCGGTTAACGCTGCCGAAGAGCCTCTGCCGCTTCAAAATGAGGAAATTAATCCGTACGAGGTTCAGCGCGGCGCTGCTGTTCCTCCGGTGAATCCGTCGGCTGAGCCGCAGAACAATTTTGCTCAGCAAGCGGCTGCCGAACAGCATACAGCTTCCGCTCAGTTTTCATCACCCGAAAAACCCGCGCCTTCCGCGGATTTGTCAAAGGCGATTGCCTGCTACAACAGCAGGGATTACGAGACTGCCAACGCTTGCCTAAAGCTTTTGAAGGAGAGCGAGCCCGAGAATTTTGAGGTGTGGTTCTGCGAGTGCAAGGTGCTCGCCGCCGAAAAGCCCGCCGATATAAAAACAGCGCTTGACAGCTACGTTTTTGCCGCCGCGAACTGCAAAAAATTCGCTCCCGAAAACGCGGGAGTAACAGGCAACCTCACCGTTGAGTTTAATCAATTCCTCAAAAATATTACCGATTCAATCATCGCGGGTATGCTGTATGTTACGCCCTACGACAGGAACGTTTTGTCGGAGTACATTCCGTCGGTAAATTATCAGCCGCTCGGCAGGGTTGACGAATTTTACTTTATGATTATGGACTGCATCAAGTTGTTCCAAGAGCAGGTAAACCCGAATTACCTTACAAACTACTTTTTAGGTCTGTGGGATAACTGCTTCTTCTGCTTCGCGCACGAGATTAACCAGTGTATGACAAACGACTTAAATTCCTCAAAGCTGTTCCAGTGGTACAAGTCCGACTCCGTAAACCGCGTTACAAACGACGCTGTGTACAACGCGATGTGCGATTTGCTCTACGGATATAAGAATGTTTTTATCACCCTGTTCAACCGAACTCCGTATAAGGACGTCAAAACCAACGCCTACAACAGGATTGCCTTTATCAACAAGTGGCTGCTGAAAATGAAGCGCACCGACCAATACGGGATGACTTATCTGCTTATCGCTCAGCCCGCCGAGAGGACGGCGCTTGACCAGGAAATCAGAAATTACAAAATATTACTCAGTCAGTCATAAAAAATGCGGCATACACTTGCATTTTTACGCGATTTGTGATAAAGTGATATAAGGTTAGCCGACGGAAATTTTTTATAACGGATAACCGCATATATATTGGAGGTAATGAAATTGAAAAAACCCGATAAAAGAGAAACCGTAAATCTGTTTTTCTCAGCATTTTTGATTTTGGCGTTTATTGTTTGCGCCCAGTTCTTTTCACAGTTCGCCGCGAGCTTATCAGGCGCCGACGGCAAGCTCAGCGTGCTCGGTCAGCTTGTTACCGTGCTTATTTATGTTGTTTTCGGTCTGCTTGTCTTTTACGCGACAAGAGTCGGCGACGGCAAGGCAATCAAGCGCTTTTCTCCGTTAACGCTTATCATTCTCGTAATTCCCTCGCTGTACATAATCATAGCCTCAATGGCTAAGTTTATGCCGCTTAACAGCGTGTTCTCGTCAAACACAGGCACAATCAGCGTGATTGTCGCTTTGGCGGGCGTGGCTCTCGGATACGGAATTCCTTATACCTTCCTCAGCGGCTTTGAGCTGAAGGATGACGACGAGCCGGAGGAGCAGGAGAAATCGGCTCCGATTGAGGGCGGAATAGAAGCGGATATCCTTGACGAGGCAGAGAAGGTCGAGGAAGCCGAAGAAGCTGTTGACGCTGAAGCTGCCGAGGAAATTATCGAAACGGCAGAGAAAATTGCGGAAGAAACAGCCGCGGAGGATAAAACCGCAGACGACGCGGAATAATAAATATACCATAAACGGGGCAGCTCAGGCTGCCCCGTTTTATGGTATAAGAAATTATTATTAGACGCGCACTGCTGTCACTTTAAAAACAAAAACTCCGTAAAATACGGAAAAATGGATTTCTTCCAATTATTAGAATGTTCCATAATGGAACACCCTATTTACTTTTTTGGCAAGATGGTGATATAATTAATATGATTTGATATGTGGGGAATTCTAATATTGTTAAAACATTTGGGTTATATTGTGTTATTAACAGCAAAGAACAGCACCGCATACTCATTTAAATGCTTTGAGCTTAATTTTTCGGCTTTGAGCAAATTGATTAAAAGGGAGAAGAAAAGCACATGAGTAAAGTTACCGGTGTAAACACCAGCAAAATCCAAAGAAAGTTTCCGGAATGGGCTAAGGTTGATCGTGAGATCAACGGACTGAAAATCTACAACATGAATATTTTTGATAATATCATGACGTTTAATCAGGACAACCTTGACGGCGAAGCTTTTGATTATTTCGGCACGACTGTTACCTACGGCGAGATGCCCGCGCTTCGCGACGCGTACGCGCGCGGACTTGCAATGGCAGGCGTAAAGGAAGGCGACGTTGTTACACTCTGTCTGCCCGTAAGC
>CAJOLF010000123.1 GCA_905235295.1 uncultured Ruminococcus sp.
GATTACCTTGCCCTTGTTCTCGGGGCGTTTTGCGAGCTGAGCCGCCGCCCATACCGCAGCGCCCGAGGAAATTCCGACAAGCACGCCTTCCTTTTTGGCGAGAACTCTGCCTGTTTCAAAGGCGTCCTCGTTCTCTACTGTGATAATCTCGTCATAAATGTCGGTGTTGAGTGTGTCAGGCACAAAACCTGCGCCGATACCCTGAATCTTGTGCGGTCCGGGAGTTCCCTTTGAAAGTACAGGAGAACCTGCGGGCTCAACAGCGACAACCTTTACGTCGGGATTCTTGCTCTTGAGGTAAGCGCCGGCGCCCGAAAGCGTTCCGCCTGTGCCTACGCCCGCTACAAAAATGTCAACCTTGCCGTCTGTGTCCTCCCAAATCTCGGGACCAGTTGTCTTTAAGTGAGCCTCGGGGTTGGCAGGGTTCTTAAACTGGCTGGGAATAAAGCTGTTGGGAGTCTCGGCGGCAAGCTCGTTTGCCTTTTCGATTGCGCCCTTCATTCCCTTCGCGCCGTCTGTGAGCACAAGCTCCGCGCCGTAAGCCTTGAGAAGATTGCGTCTTTCAACGCTCATGGTCTCGGGCATTGTCAGGATAATTTTGTATCCGCGAGAAGCGGCTACCGACGCAAGACCGATACCCGTGTTGCCGCTTGTAGGCTCAATAATAACCGAGCCGGGCTTTAACGCGCCCTCTGCCTCAGCCTCGTCAATCATCGCCTTTGCGATTCTGTCTTTAACGCTGCCCGCGGGATTGAAATACTCAAGCTTCGCGTAAATGTCAGCGCCGAGGTCGTTGAGCTCAATATAGTTGTTGAGCTTTAAGAGAGGTGTGTTGCCGATGGTATCTGTGAGTCTGTTATAAACTTTCATAATAATTACTCCTTTTAGATTAAAATAGATTTTTACTGTAAGTGAATGTATGTGGTTTTATTTGAGTTTTCCTGCAGCGTCAACATCGTTTTGAACCTTGAATGACCATAAATAAACCCTTCTTTAATTCATTGTTTATTAATCCTACGTATTTAGTAGGTTTATTATAACATTTAAATTTTTATTTGTCAACATCAAATTGAAAAATATTTACAAACGGCTTTTATTATAGTAGAATATATGTAGATAATTCCGATGAAATGAGGTTTAAAGATGATTATTTTAGCTTCCGCTTCTCCCCGCAGGAAGGAGCTTTTGAGCCTGATTTGCGATAACTTCAAGGTTATTCCCGCCGATATTGACGAAAACGTCGGCAGCAATATCAGCCTGTATGATATTCCCGAGTACCTCGCGCGCAAAAAAGCGTCAAGGGTGTATTCAATGCACCCCGACGATACCGTTATCGGGTGCGACACGGGAGTTTTTGTTGACAACCAGATGATTGGAAAGCCAAAGTCCGAGGAAGCGGCGTTTGAGATTTTGCGGCTGTTGTCGGGCAAAACTCACAGGGTAATTACGGGCTGCGCGATTTATCGCAGCGGTGCGCTCGAAAGCTTTTCCAAAATGACAGAGGTTGAGTTTTATAAGCTCAGCGACGAAGAAATCCGCGAGTATATTCAAACAGGCGAGCCAATGGACAAAGCCGGAGCATACGGTATTCAGGGCAAGGGCGGAGTGCTGATAAAGCAGATTAAGGGAGATTACTTTAACGTTGTAGGCCTGCCTGTCGCGGAGCTGAAAAGAAAACTTTAACACAAAAGATTTTAAAGGATTTTATATGATAATATTATAAAATTAAAAACGAGGCGTGCACTGCGCCTCGTTTTCTGTAAATATGAATATTAATCAACAACCTCCGCGCTGCCTAACATCGCGCTTCCCCATACCTTTTTCCATTTTTGATCTCCTACGTTTTTGACTGTTTTTCTGAAAACAAGTCCCGCAGCGGCCTCGACGGTTTGGGGCTCTGAATCCTCGCTGAGCTTTTGGGTAAAAACGTAACGCGTGTAATACACGCCCTGAGCGAGCTGATCAATATCAATGCTCAGCCTTACCGAGCCCTTCTCACCCGCTTTTCCGCTGTAAATATTCTCCGCCAAAAACGCGGTAATCGGATACCTGCGGTAATCATAAACCTCAATTCTGAGGCTTACGTCCTCGACGTCCTCTAAGTTTTTCCAGTCAAGCTCAAGGAGCATTTTTTCTCCGGGATAAAAGATATTGTTCGTTCTGCCGTTGAATTTTACGCGTTCAAGGCAAAGCGTATTTACCGCAACGTTGTCCTTATATTGATTATCGGTGTATTCGCAGGAATAAAAATCGTCGTTTTCTCCGCCGAGGTAGCATTTTATCGCCTCGTCAACCTCGCCGTCAAAGGTCACCTTGCCGTGGTCGAGCACAATGCACCTGTCGCAAAGCTCCTGAATTGTTCCCATATTGTGAGAAACGTAGAGCACGGTGCGGTTTTCCTGCTCGGCAAGCTCGCGCATTTTTTTAAGGCACTTTTTTTGGAAGCGCATATCGCCCACCGCGAGCACCTCGTCCATTATCATAATCTCGGCGTCAAGGTGCGCCGCGACCGAAAACGCAAGCTTTACAAACATTCCCGAGGAATAGCGCTTTACAGGCGTGTCAATGAACTTTTCGCACTCCGAAAACTCGATGATGTCATCAATTTTTTCGCTTACCTCCGCCCTGTTCATTCCGAGGATAGCACCGTTAAGGTAGATGTTCTCTCTGCCCGTAAGCTCGGGGTGAAAGCCTGTGCCTACCTCCAGCATACTCGCGATTCTGCCGCGGAAGGCAAAGTCGCCCGAGCTCGGAGAGGTAACGCGCGAAAGGAGCTTTAACAGCGTTGATTTTCCCGCGCCGTTAGCGCCGATTATTCCGACGCGCTCGCCGCGGAAAATTTCAAGGTTTACGTCGTCAAGCGCCAAAAAGGTATCTCCTTCCTGATAGCTTGGTCTGCCGATGATAGAGTTAGGGTCCTCTTTGCCCCTGCGCTTCGCGCACCAGCTCTGCAAATCACGCCTGAGCGTGCCCGAGCCGATTATGCCGAGCTTATATTCTTTTGAAAGATGTTCGGTTTTAATAACACAATTTTCCTTCATATTTATCATAATTACACCGTATCAATAAAGTTCTTTTCTACCTTGCTGAATACAATTACGCCCCAAAAAACAATCAACGCGGTCACAGCAAGGCTTATCAGCCAAAACTGCCACTCAAAGCTTCCGCAGCCCAAAAAAGCGTTACGGTAGGTTTCAATAATCGGCGCAACGGGATTGAGCAAAAATATGGGCTTTAAGTATTCGGGCACGCGAGAAATCGGGTAAACAACCGGCGTGATATACATTAAAAGAGAAATTCCGAAGCCTACCAAAACGTTTAAATCCCTGTACTTGACCGTTATTGAGGAAATTATCAGTCCGATTCCCGTTCCGAGCAGAGCGGTTTGCAGCACCAAAACAGGAGTCAGCAAAAGCATCAGATTCGGGTGGACGTTGGCTCCGATTGCGGAGTAGACGATTACAAGAATCACGAAAACCACCGTCTGTAACAAAAAGTTAATCAAATTGTACAGAATCGACGCAATCGGCATTACAAGCCTCGGAAAATACACCTTTCC
>CAJOLF010000124.1 GCA_905235295.1 uncultured Ruminococcus sp.
TGTTCCCGGCGTGGGGTAAAAATCCTGCACCTGCTTGGGGTGAATATTCTGCTCCTTGCAGAACAGCGCGAGCTCTACCGCGTCCTTGAGCGTTGAGCCCGGGTGTGAGCTCATAAGGTACGGCACAACGTACTGGTCGCGCTTTTCTTTGGAATTTAGCGCGTAAAATTTATCGCAAAACCTTTTATAAACCTCAATATGCGGCTTGCCCATTTTATCAAGCACCGCGGCTGAGCAGTGCTCGGGAGCCACGCGAAGCTGTCCGCTGATATGGTGGCGCACAAGCTCGGTGAAAAATTCGTCGCTGTCGTCCTCCATAAGGTAATCAAAGCGGATTCCGCTGCGGATAAAGACCTTTTTTATTCCGTCAAGCTGCCGCAGCTTTCTTAGCAAATCAAGGTATTCCGCGTGCGACACCTGCAAATTCGGGCACGGAGCCGGCGCGAGACAGCGGCGGTTTTTGCAGAGCCCGAGCTTTTTTTGCTTTTCACAGGACGGTATTCTGAAATTCGCGGTCGGTCCGCCGACGTCGCTGATATAGCCCTTGAAATTAGGGTTGGAAAGGAAGCTTTCGGCTTCTTTGATTATGCTTTCTTCGCTCCTTACGGTTACGGCTCTGCCCTGGTGAAACGCGAGCGAGCAAAAGCTGCACGCGCCGAAGCAGCCGCGGTTGTGCGTGATTGAAAATTCAACCTCTTTTATTCCCGGTACTCCGCCGAGCTTATCGTAGCACTTGGGATAGGCGCGCATATACGGCAGAGAATATACATAGTCGAGCTGTTTTGTGTTAAGCGGCGGCATTGGCGGATTTTGCACAAGAAGGTATTTTCCGTGACGCTGAATCAGCGTTTTTCCGCGCACGGCGTCGGCTTCCTCGAGTTCGCGCCGCGCGGCTATGGCGTAGTCGTGTTTATTCTCTTTAACACGCTCAAAGCTCGGTAAATCGACCGCAGACCTCGGAACGTAATCGTCGGTCCTGACCTTGTAGCAAATTCCGCGGATGTCCTGCAGAGCGTCCGCTGTATAGCCTTCGGATAGGCGCTTGGCAATCTCCATTGTTTGAAGCTCGCCCATTCCGTAGACGAGAATATCCGCCTTTGTGTCGAAAAGCACCGAGGGCATTACCGAATCGCTCCAGTAGTCGTAGTGGGCAAAACGGCGCAGAGAAGCCTCTAACCCGCCTATGATAATAGGGCTGTCGGGGTAAAGACGGCGGAGAATGTTGCAGTAAACAGTCAGTGCGCGGTCGGGACGCCTGCCGTTTTTTCCGCCTGCGGTGTAGGCGTCGTCGCGCCTTTTGCGCTTGGCGGCGGTGTAGTGGGCTACCATACTGTCGATGTTGCCCGAGGACACCATAAAGCCCAGGCGAGGCTTGCCGAATTGGGTGAAATCAGCGTCGCTTTTGACGTTCGGCTGGGCGAGCACCGCTACCCTGCAGCCGCAGTCCTCAAGCACCCTTGTGATTATTGCCGCGCCGAAGGACGGGTGGTCAACATAGCTGTCGCCGCTGACATAAACAAAATCAACGCCGTCCCACCCGCGCTGCTTTACCTCGGCGTTATTCATTGGTAAAAACGGCATTCGCTCACCTCGCAATAAATATTGGTTGGTATAAATCCGCGTCATATTAATTCAGCGCGAACAAAATGTATTATCAATTATTTATCAGTCTTCCGCTCCGCGGTTTTGCAGGGCGTTGCGGCGTTCGAGCCACTCGTTGTAGGTCATCAGTACATCACGCGGCTTTGAACCCTGGTGAGGACCAACTACGCCGAGCTGTTCCATCTCGTCGATAATTCTTCCCGCGCGCGCGTAACCGACTTTGAGCTTGCGCTGTACAAGCGAGGTTGAGGCTTGTCCCGCTTCGATTACGCACTGGATTGCCTCGTCAAGCTTAGCGTCATAATCAAGTCCGTCGTCGCCTTCATCAACCGCTCCGGCTTTTTTGCCTGCGGCGATTTCCTCGACCTCGATGCGTTTGATGCTCTCCTCAATCTCGGCGTTATACTCAGCCTTGTAGCTCTTTTTGATGTAGCCTGTTACGCCGTCGATTTCCTCGTCGGAAGCGTAGCAGCCCTGAACACGCAGGGGCTTTGGCGCGCCGACCGGTGAAAATAGCATATCTCCCTTGCCGATAAGCTTTTCGGCTCCGCCCGAATCAAGGATTGTACGGCTGTCCATATTCGAGCTTACCCTGAGGGCGATTCGGCTTGGAACGTTCGCCTTGATAAGACCAGTGATTACGTTAACAGTCGGTCTTTGGGTTGCGAGAATCAGGTGCATACCCGCGGCGCGCGCCATTTGCGCAAGGCGGCAGATGCTGTCCTCTACCTCGTTGGGCGCCGCCATCATCAAATCGGCGAGCTCGTCTATCGCGATTACAACGCGGCTCATTTTCTCCTTGGCAACGGGAAGTCCGTTGACCTCGAGCGTGGGCTGAACAAGCTCTCCGTCCTCGTTTTCGACGGGCGGGTTATTCTTCATATATTCAATGTTTTTTTCTACTAAAGAATTATAAGAGTCAATCTCTTTGCAGTCAAACTCCGAGAAAATCTTGTACCTTTGGAGCATCTCGTTGACCGCCCAGCCGAGCGCCGCGGCGGCCTTTTTGGCGTCGGAGACAATCGGGATAAGCAGATGCGGTATTCCCTTGTACTTTGAGAACTCCACCATTTTCGGATCAATCAAAAGCAGCTTTACCTCGTCGGGAGTCGCCTTGTAGAGTATGCTGATAAGGATTGAGTTTACGCACACCGACTTACCCGAACCGGTTGTACCAGCAATCAGCAGGTGCGGCATTTTTGAGATGTCCGTTACGACAATCTCTCCCGAAATGTCGCGTCCGAGCACGGCGGTGAGCTTGCTTTTTGAATCGCGGAATTTGTCGGAATCAATCAGCTCGCGCATTGAAACCATACTGACAACCTTGTTTGGAACCTCGATTCCCACGGCGGCCTTGCCCGGAATCGGAGCCTCAATACGCACGCCGTTCGCGGCGAGGTTGAGGGCGATGTCGTCCGAAAGATTTGTGATTTTGCTGATTTTTACGCCCGGCGCGGGTTGGAGCTCGTAACGGGTTACGGACGGTCCGCGGCAGATGTTTGTGATGTTGGCGTTAACGCCGAAGCTGTTGAGGGTTTCTATCAGCTTTTTGGAATTGTGCTGAAGCTCCTCCATTGCGGATTTGTCGTTATTGCTGTTGTTCGGCTTGAGAAGCTGAACAGGCGGATAATGATAAACTTTTTCGGATTTTATTTCTTTTTCAGAATTATCGGTCTTATATCCCAAGTTGTCAAACTCGGAATAATGCTCGCCGTCGGATTTGCTTTTCTTTTCTTTTTTGCCGAGGTCAAC
>CAJOLF010000125.1 GCA_905235295.1 uncultured Ruminococcus sp.
AACGCAAAAACCGGCGCAAAGCAACAGCGCGATTAGCTTTTTCACCTTCAAAACTCCTTTGCAAAGTATTTTCGTATATTTTCGGCAACGCCTCTGCCGATTAAAAAACAAAGCTTAAAATTATTATACTAAATTTCAGTACCAAAAATCAATATTTTTCTGAATTTTGTTTCGGATGTAGCAATTTTTTAAGCTTTATGGTACAATATGACTGAACGGAAGTGATTTTATGAGGGAAATTTACCCGAGCTTTTACAAAGAATTTAAGTGCATAGCGAATTTGTGCGAGGACAGCTGCTGCAAGGACTGGGACATTGACGTTGACAGCGAGACCGAAAAATTTTACAACACCGTAAATTCTCCTTTGGGCGAAAAAATCCGCTCGCTGACCTACACCGATGAATACGGCGAGAGGGTTTTCAGGTCGTCAAACGGCAGGTGTCCGTTTTGGAACGACGATATGCTCTGTGATATTTATATAGGGCTTGGCGAGGAACACCTAAGCCGCACGTGCGCGAATTTCCCGAGGGTAAGGGTTGACTTTGGGGATTTTCGGGAAAACATTTTGTCCTTTGCCTGCCCCGAGGCGGCAAGGCTTATGCTGCGCGCCGACGCGTCAGCCTACTCGGATTTCGGCGGCTATTATGAGCTTGAAGCCTCCGAAAACGACGAGGACTATATGAGCTTTTTGCTGAAATCGCGCAGCCGCTCGGCAGAAATCCTAACAAGGCAAAACGAGCCGTTTGCGTACAGGCTCGCCGACTGCCTTGAATTTAACGCCCAGGTTCAGTGCGTGCTCGACGGCAAAGAACCCGCGCCGCTCGAAAGCGGAGACGGCAAGAGCGGCTTCGGCTTTATCTTCGATATGCACCTCGGCTTTGAGATTATGAGCGAAAAATGGCGCGCCGCGCTGAACGACGCCGCGGAAAGCTCCGCAGGGCTTAAAATATCGGCGGACTTTGAGCGTGATTTTGAAAAATTCGCGCTTTACTACATCTACCGCTACTACCTTGAAGCGGTTAACTCGGGCGACGTAATGTACTCGATAAAGCGGATTGTCTGCGCGTACATCGTCACAGGAATGATTGACGCGGATTTTGCCCAAAAGGGCTATCCGCTTAGCCGTATGAGGATTTTGCAGAGATACTCCAAGGAGGTTGAACACTCCTACGACAACACCGAGGCGCTCAACGCCGAATTTGACAGGGACGGACGGTTTTCCGCAGAAAATCTGATTTCCCTGCTCGAAAGTACGGTTGAATAACAGATTTAACCAATCACCGATGTCATACTATTATCAAGCGAGCTTACTTCGGGTTTTGCTACGAATAAAATTTTCCCTGCCGCTGATGTCCGGCAGGGGATTTTACGAAACAGATGTTAAAGTGTTTTATTTGATAATAGTATAAAGCATAGTAATACACCCAAACAGGGTGATACTTCAATTATTTGAAATCAATTTATACTTGCCGTTTTTGACTCTATTTAAAAATATTTTTAAGCGGAGTATCCTTCATCATTCCGGGAGCTCTCAACATTATCCTCGCTTTTGCTTTTCCAAACATTTTCCTGATGTTGGGGCTGATTCTGCTGACGGCGGTAATCGACGCGGTTTATACCTATATTGTATTCAAAAAAGACGCTGCGTCAGCGGCTTAACACAAGCCTGACCGTTTTCATAATCAGTTATTAAATGTTGCGCCGAGCCGCGTATAATGCTATAATATTTTTAATGACTTAAAAGAGGGTAGAAATATGGCTTACTTTGAAAATGTGATAATCGGTTCGGGTCCCGCAGGAGCGGCTTGCGGAATTACCCTGCAAAGCAGTAAATCGGAAAACTGCGTAATCGACAGGGCGGTTTTCCCCAGAAATAAAACCTGCGCGGGACTTGTTACGACCAAAACGTATAATTTGATACAAACGCTTATGGGCGAGGACTGCCGTGACGGTCTGTTCTGCGCCGAAGCGAAAGCCGTCAGGCTTTTTGACAAAACGGAAATGCTTGTATCTGCTCCGATTACAAACGCCGTCCGCCTTGTGAACCGCAGGGAATTTGACAACGCGCTTGTTGACCGCTACAAAGCCCTCGGCGGAACGCTGTTCGACGGCGAGCAGATTTTGCGAATTGATTACAAATCAAATAAAATCAGGCTGAAAAGCGGCAAAATTATCCAATACAAAAATCTCGTTTTTGCCGACGGCGCGCTCAGCCTGGCACACAAGCAGATTAACTTCAAAAAAGAAAACCTCGGGTTCGGAATTGAAGCGTACATTCCGTCCGATAAATTCAATACCGACAGCGTTGATTTGTTCTTTGATTATGTCGCCGACGGATATTTTTGGGCTTTTCCTCACGGAGAAACCGTATGCGTCGGGTTCGGCAACCGTTACAGCAAAAGCACCGACTATCGGGGAATACTCACGGATTTCCTGCGCGAAAGGGGAATCGACTGCAAAGGTCAAAAATACGTCGGAGCGTTTTTGCCCTACGGCAACGCGGTTCCGCAGAATAAGCTGCCGAAAAACGTTATGCTGACAGGCGATGCGGCGGGCTTTACCGATCCCGTTTCGGGAGAAGGGCTGTATATGTCGATGAAGTCGGGAATTTTGGCGGCGAACGCCCTGAAAACAAGCTCGCCCAAGAAAAACTACCTTGAAAGCGTAAAACCCCTGATCCGCATTGTGAACGACGGCAGGAAGGCTCAAAAGCTCTTTTACACCCCCGTTATTCACAAAAAAATTATCGACAAAATAAGGAACAGCAGCGGCGGCTTTGTGGGCTTCTATTTTGACAATATGGTGAACGAATACCGCTATGATTACCGCAGCCTGCCAACGCTGTACAAAAAATCCCGCCGCTAAAAGCGACGGGATTTTTGGTGGAGAATGCTGGACTCGAACCAGTGACCTCTTGCATGTCAAGCAAGCGCTCTAACCAGCTGAGCTAATCCTCCGTATTTTGCCGATTATGCGCGCGTGAACCTTCTTCTGCGATATTCGCAATCATAATCCGACTCAACAATTATTATGATACCAAAAAACAGGACGGTTGTCAATATCAATACCAACTATCCGCAAAACGCTTTAACACAACAGATGTTAAAGGATTTTATTTGATAATAGTATTACGGGCGACGCGACAAGTGCTTATTAATAGTGCCGCAGTATAGCTATAGCGCGGATAAAAACGGGCGGCTTTACCGCAAATAATCACGCGTCCTAAAAATATTCTATGTGGCATTATCATATTTCTAATAAATAAATATATCGTGAAAATCAAGTGATATACTTTTTTCATAGTGTAAAATTATGTCAGAATAACAAAGATTTGGGTATAATTTGGGGATGTGTAATAATATGAAAAAAGTTTATCTTATTTTAACGGCTTTGTTGTGCTGTACCGCCCTTGTGCTGGGCGGGTGCAAATATGATGCGGATAAGGCGCAGGAGACCGCTTCCGAGACTGTCCCCGCCACTACCGAGGCGGACTACGGGTATGACAAAACTTCGCCTAAGAGCGCCGAGTGGTTTAACAATGCGGTGTTTATCGGCGACAGTGTTACGCTGAAGCTCAGCTATTACTGTGAATCGCACCCCGAAGCGTTGGGAGACGCGCAGTTTTTCTGCGCCGGCAGTCTGGGCTATACCAGCGCGCTGTGGGATATCGACGATTCTCGGGCGGTACATCCCTACTATAAGGGTGAAATGCATTTGACGGAGGACTGCGTTGCGGTTACCGGCAAAAACAATGTGTTTATCATGCTGGGAATGAACGATATCGGTCTTTACGGCACTCAGGGAGCGATGGACAGCTGCAAAACGCTCGTAAGTCATATCCTCGAAAAATCGCCGGACGCGCATATTTACATCCAGTCGGTGACTCCGATGATTAAATCCGCTCAAAAGGAAAGCTTTAACAATACGCTGGTCAAGGAATTTAACGGTCTGTTAAAAAGCTACTGCGAGGAAAACCATTATAAATATTTGGATGTTTTCTCCGCTCTCGCGGATAAAGAGGGCAATCTGCCGGACGATTTGTGCGGCGATACCGACAACATGGGCTTGCACTTCAACGATAAGTCCTGCCTGATGTGGGTGGATTATTTGAAGAATAACGCTTGATAAGGAATTAATGGGTGTATAAGTATGAAAAAAATTATCAGTATTATCGCGCTGGTTGCCGTGCTTGCGGCGGCGCTCTGCGCCTGCGGCGGCAGCAACAGCAAAACACAGCCGCTGAGCGACATCTTCGCTCAGATTAAAAATGAATACAAAATCACCGATATGGTCGAGTTTGAAGATATCTCAACCCTCGATAAGTTCTACGGCATTACTGCCGACGATGTTGACGAATTTGCGGGAGGTATCAACAACTCCGGCGTAAATCAGGAGGAAATCGTTTTCGTTAAGGCAAAGGACGCCGAAAAGGCAAAAGCAATCGCCGAAAAGCTAAACGCTCGTCTGAAATCCAAGCTGAACGAAACGAAGAACTACAATCCTGAGCAGTACGCTATAATTGAAAAAAGCAACGTGGATATTGACAACCTGTATATCTCGCTGATTATCTCCGAGAATCTTGACGGTATCAAGAAGATGTATAAAGAGGGAATCGGCGTTTCTTGAGCCGAAATAACGCAATAATAACCACCGGTTGAAC
>CAJOLF010000126.1 GCA_905235295.1 uncultured Ruminococcus sp.
GATACTCTTTTTTTCACTTTGCTCACTTCCTTCGGTTATTGATTATCCGTTTGTACGCTCTTGCGTTTTTTACGTTTGGAATAGATTACCGCGGCAACTATGGACAAAATCAGAATACCCGCGCCTACATAAACAAGCACTGTTCCGTCGGAGAAAATTGACGCTGTTGTCACTCCGTCATTAGGCTTCCAAATAGCGTACAGGGTGACTTTACTTCCCTTTTCAGTTGTAAGGTTTTTTACGGTATCCCTGTCCTTAAACATAGTACCCTTACCGTCAGGCTGAGTGTTCCAGCCTGCAAAGGTGTAGCCGGTGCGTGTAAATTTGGCAGCGTCCAATACAAATGAATTGCCATAATAAAGTGTTCTCTTTCGCATTGAGTTTTTAATATCGGTATATTTGTTGTTATTACCCAAAGTACCGTTTCCGTCGTAAACGAGTATGTAGTTGATACTTTTCAAGGTTGCCGTGAGGGTAACGGACTGATTGATCGGGGTTACATCAACGTCGGCGGAGTTATTGCCTACTGTGATAACCTCTCCGGTGCCTTCTTTATTATAGCCGCTGATATAATAGCCGGGGATTGATTCTATTCCCCTGATTTGTACGGTTTCCTTTTCTTTTTCTAAGGTTTTATCGAATACTTCCTTGCCGTCAACAACTACTCTGACGTGAAGCGGAAATATAAACCTTACCGTGATTGACTTTATGATTTCAGGATAGACGTTACTTCCGGACTTAAAGATGAGCTGATATGTACTCCAGTGGTTGTTGTTATGGGTACTGCTCAGCTTCCACTTAAAGCCGGTGTTATCTGCCATACTGAATGTATCCTCATTCGGGAAGGTGATGCTCTTCATTGACGTGTTATTGGCGTCAGCCTTCCAGATAAGTCCGTATTGGTCAAGAGCCGAGACAGTGATGGTTCCGGATCCTTCTATATCGCCATCAGGTACGTCAACTTCAAATGCATCGGGGTCGGGATAGGGATATTTATCGCCGGTGATGTCTATCCAGGTATTCTTTTCCTCACATTCCCAAACCACGTGCCTTGCGTGGGTGCTGACGACATTTACTTCGTTGATATAAATTTTAATATCTCCCTCAAAGTCACGTCTGCCGATATCACCGAATTTGGTTACAAAGTTTACCGCCGTGGGGAAGTTATCCGCGCCGCAGTCATATTCATAGATGTAATGATCACCTAATTCGTCAATGTAATCACTAAATTCGGGAGTGGATTTAAGCTTAACCTGATTGCCCTTTCCCTTGTTGGCTCTGCCGTAAATATGTAAATAGGCGCACCTCCAAACGTGGGGGTCAGCTTCATCGGTAACGTTAATTTCAATTCTTATTTTATAGCTTGTATTTGTTCCGCGCAGACCTTGAAGCACGTTTGCTTCCTTGACGCCTTCTTCCTTGTTAACCGTGAACTCGTTGGTATCGCAACGGAAGTACACTGAGGGAGCAACCTCGTTATATTGACCGTAACCTGTTGTTATATCCCTGTTTTCGGTATCGACAGGCAGTCTAAATCCGATTTCAGAGCCGCTTGATAATCTTCCCGTAACCTGAATGTTTTTAAATTCTCTTTGATATAGATTGCTGATTCTACCGTTTGTGTTGGAGTCGGCAATCCTTATTTTTCCGCCCGCAAGGACTAAAGAGCCTGAATGGAAGTAAACTCCGCCGCCCTCGCGCTTGGCTTGGCAGAAGGTGATTGAGCTGTTATCTACCGTCAGCGTTGAGGGTGTATCCATATATATACCGCCGCCGAATTTATCCGCGGAGTTGGAGTTGATGTTGCAGTTAACAAGGCTTACCGTTCCCTGAGAGTTAATACCTCCGCCGTTTGTAGCACAGGAGTTACCCTGAATTTTAACGTTTTTAAGCGCAAGCTCGGTGCCTGTATTTGCCCAAATTCCGCCGCCGGCGTCTTTGGATATATTATTAAAAATTGATGCATCGGTAATGGATAGTTTTCCTTTGTTGAGATAAATTCCTGCTCCATTATTCGCGGTATTTTCCTGGATAACGTTGCCGTCCTCAAGAATAGTATTGCTGTCAAATAGACTAATCAATCCGCCGCCCAAGCTATATGCGTTGTTGCCTTTAATTGTGCAGCCGCTGATTGTCATATTCTTGAGGTTTGCAATGCCGCCGCCATAACTGGCTTCGGTGTTCTGGTGAACTGTCGTACCCGATATAACAGCGTCTCCGTTTGACCAAATTCCCGCGCCGGTGTTGTTGTATACCGTATTGTTTTTAACCTCACAGTCTGTAACTGTAAGCTTGCCTGAATTAGCTATACCGCCGCCGTTGTCGAATGCACGGTTGCTTTCAAATGTACAGTTTTTCAAATCGGCGGTTGAATTTTCGTCAATAAACAAGCCGCCGCCTTTTTCTTTTGCAGCACAGTTTTCAATGGAGCAATTTGTCATTTCAACGCTTCCGCCCCTTACGCTGATTGCGCCGCCGTTTTTACTTTTGTTTCCATCGAATACAACATTATTTACTGCTTTTTGCGGAAACCCTGATAGCGCCGCTTTCATAGACTGTTGTTTGTCCCTCACCGAAAAACGTTGTTTTTTCTTCGTTTTCGCCGAGACCGTTAATGGTTAGGGTAGAACCGTACTCAACTGATATAATGCTTTTTCCGGATTCATCGATAGAAAAGTTATATCCGTTGGTATTGATTACATGGTTCTTTCCGTCATTAATTACCAGCGTGTTCATCAGCGAAACGTCTTCCGAAAGATTAATTGTTTCGTTTTTCTGAAGTTCCTCTTTCAGAGCATTATCAGGATTCTGATCGCTAAGTGATGAAAAATCACTAAAATACAACAGTAATGTAGTACTTTTATCCGGATCCGTTTTTTTCGACACAAGAGTCGCGCGGCGGTTAGATATTATAATAGAATAAGAACTTTCCGTGTAGAATTCATCGTTATAATATATTTTAAAAGACTTTATATTACTATCATAAAAGTTTCTATATAACCTGGTTCCTTCATTTATAATGTCACCCTCGGATAAATCACCTACGTTGACATTGATTTTATTGGCATATTCCTTTGCCGAAGCGGTGGTAATACCCATACCCGCTATAGTTGTGAAAAGTAAAAGGAATGTTAGTATCACCGACATTATACGTACACGGAATGATACTCTATTTTTCACTTTGCTCACTTCCTTCTTTATTTTTTGTAACGGCTGAGATTACGCCGCTTGGTTTTCTCTTCTTTTTCTTATTGAAGTTGACAAGAGCAATGTAATTGCCGTGCCTAAAAGGAGTCCGCCTACCGCGCCGATCGCGACAGAGCCGCCTGAGAAGGTTGAGCCTGCGGATGCTAAATCCTTAACGGAAGCTGTCTCGGTCTTAAAGTAAACGAACGTGCCCCCATAAGGATCTCTGTAGCAATACTTGGGATATGTAAGGTTAAAGGCTGTTTTTTGACCGAATTTGTGGATACCTGTTTCGTAGCCCTCGGGAGCGTCGCCCTCGCCCATTTTGAGTTTGAGCGAATCCGCGAGAATCGGAGTGCCGTTCTCGTACTTTACGCTGTATAGCGACAGCCACTGCTGACCTACATCGCCGTTTAGGTCGTTGCGGTCTTGCAGTATTTCATAGTTTTTCTTTTCAACGCTGCTGTTGCCTGCTGTTCTGTTGCAGAGAACTACCTTATAATACGCGGTCTGGTTTTTAATCATAATCTCTTGACCCTTTGCGTTTGTGCCCGTTATGTCGGTTCTTTCAACAATGTATTTGGGGATCGGAGCGAAAGTAACCTTGTAAAATTGCTTCATTTCCAAGATGGTCGTGGCGATAGAAAAACCTGCCAAAATCGCTCCGAGAACGGAAAAGCCCACGGCAAGATATTTGCAGATAGCTGATTTTGATGCTGCTTTGGCAGTCGCGGCCAGATAATCTTTGTTGTTGGTTACGTAATATGCTTTTTCGAACATGGCATCCCACATTTTAGTATTAATTTGTTCAACATACCCATGACTATTTAATTCTACAAGCTCATTAACTCTTTTATTAATTTCTGCCAGTTTATCAAAAGCAGGTCCCTTATAAGCAAATGATTTCGCGATCAATGTACCTGCCACAGCAAGACCCGCAGCTGCGGTGCTGCTCCAAAGTACGATTCCCAAGGTGCTCAACTGAAAGGTTTCTGTTTTTTCATTAGCAGTCGCATCTGCGCGCATTGCCGCGTCTGTAAGGGCGACTCCGCCTTTTTCGTAAATTTCACGGTTAACGTCCTGATAGATCGAGGCAGGCTGCATATCGCCGAGATTCACATTTTTATAGCCGTTTTCGTCGGTAACAGCCATCAAAATCATATCCTTGATAGAAAGGAAGTCAAGTCCTGCAAGCTGTCCGCCCGTGAGTGAATCTACGATAGGATAAAGCTGACGGATGTTGACTTTATCATCAAACTCGCTCTTGTCCCTGTCAAAGAACTCAAGCAATGTGCCGTCGCCGAATTTGGTTGCTTCAAGAATGTCGTGAACAGCCATATCCTCTGCCGCCATACCGCCCTTGACCATTGCAGCCTGGTTATTGTACATTTCAGCAGCGGCTTCTTCAACCTCTTTATCGGATGAATTTTTGTTGATATTAATTTCTTTCTCTCCGACATCCGAATTGACAACCTCATCCGCATTGTCAATAGCTGTGTCGTAGTTCAGGAGATCATCGTTGAACTCGCTCCACTTGTCGAGGATTTTCCTTGCGTCGTCGTAATACTGCTTGTCAAGCTCCTGATCGATTTCGGAAGGAGTCATATTGGGGTTTTCCACTTCAACAGCATTTGTCAGCTTATCAAGGCTTGTTGCCTTGAAGCGGTCGAGCCATGTGCTGCCCGATGAATCCGCGGACTTTGTAAGCTCGGTCTCCATAAGCTGAATTGCCTGACCGTTACCCTGCATTAAGAGGGTGAGGATGTCGCAGTGGTTCTTCTTTTCTTCATCGGAGAGCTTGTTGTAGGCTTCGTCGCCCATCTCGTACTTTGTCTGATTTACAAGCAAATCGCCCAAGGGCTTATTGCCTGTGTCGTCGTCGGTGAGCTTGTTGAGAAGCGACTTGTAATAATTAGCGCGCTTGAAGTTTGCGGAATCCTGCGGCTTTTGCAGGTTTTCACGGTATTCCTTAAGCGTTGCGATAAATCTGTCGACAAACGGCTTGATCTGCGTGTTCATATGGTCGTTCATCATCTTTTCGTATTCCTTGTAGCTGAAGCCGCCCTCCATATTCATAACCGCAAGGTCGGTAATCGCGTCATTAGCGTCAGCGGTGGTCTTGTAACCGAGATAAACTATCTTCTGATTAGGACCTTCCTTTAAGGCGTTCTTTGTGCCTGCGTCCTTGTTGAGGTCGGCGTAATTGCCGTTGTCGTCTTTAAGAATGGTGTAGCCCTCGTCCAAAAGCTCCTTGGAAGCCTGGTCTGAGGTCTCGCCCGACCTTTACCTCGCTGATGTACTTTTTCTCAGCCTCCGCCGCAGAGGCGATAACCTGCGTCGGCGCGAGTACCAGCATTGTTACAGAAAGCAATGCCGATGTAATCACCGTAAGAAATTTTTTCATAGATAATACCTCCGAAATATATTTAAATATTTAATCTCAATAATATAATATCACACGTTGGGGGACAAAAGGGGGACAAATTGGAATAATTTTAAGAAATTTTAAGAAATTTTAAGAAATTTTTAGAATTTATTTAAAAAAGTAGGGGCGTGGGTTTTAATTGTAGGGGCGGACCTGTGTGAAATTCCCCTGACAGGGGAAATGTCGTGCAACGACAAAAGGGTTGCCGTCCGGCTACGGACGCCCGTGAGCAGATGTTTGTTCTCGTCCGAAAACATGAATTAATACAAAACTTATATTGACCGACCTCGGGCGCACACATGGGTGCGCCCCTACGGTGTTAATCAAATGTTTTTGTTACCAATCATTACACAGCAATAGAGGAAGCGTAGCCCCCTCCGTCGCCTAAAGGCGACACCTCCCCCGAAACAAAGTGTCGGGAGAGGCTTTAAAATGCAATTTAATTTATAAGTTTGTTAAATTTCAAAGCTTATTATGCTGTTTCTTCT
>CAJOLF010000127.1 GCA_905235295.1 uncultured Ruminococcus sp.
ACCTTTATCAAAAAATCCAGTCCGCATTCTCTGATTCCCTTTTCGTAGTGCGACAAAAGCGCCTGGGAAATGCCCAAATCCTGCGCGACCTGTTTTTGGCTCAGTCCGCGTTCTTTGCGGAGAAACGTAATAATTCTGGGAAAATCACTGTTCAACACTTGACACCTCGTTTTGAATAATAGTATAATATAAAATAAATGTAATTTCGACAAACGGTAATTACAGCCAATCTACAAATAGTATAATTTATTTTTTACTTTTTGTAAATAGTATTTTGGAGCTTTTATGAAAAGTTACGTAATCCACTTTATCCGCCACGGCGCTATTGACGAAACCCTGCTCGGAAAGTACATCGGCACAACCGACGCCGAGCTTTCGGACAAGGGCAAGGCAGAGCTTCGCCGCCTTGATTTTGAAAACAAATATCCTTACGCAAAGGTGGTTTTCACAAGTCCGCTAAAGCGCTGTACCCAAACCTGCAAAATTTTATATCCCGACATAAAACCGCTTGTGATTGATAATCTCAGCGAGTGCAGCTTCGGCGAGTGGGAGGGCAAAACCGCCGACGAGCTGAAGGATGACGCGGATTTTCAAAAGTGGCTCGCGGGCGACAATTCCGTAAAGCCGCCAAGGGGAGAGAGCAACGCCGATTTTGTCCGCAGAATCTGCAAAATGTTCGAGAGCATTGTTGAAGGACTGATGAAAACGGGCACAACCGAAAGCGTAATCGTTACCCACGGCGGTGTGATTATGACGCTTCTGTCCGTTTACGGACTTCCGCAGGCAAAGCCCTTTGAATGGGCGATGGAAAGCGGCTGCGGATATTCAATAAGGATAACCCCAATGCTCTGGCAGCGCGGAAAGGTCAGCGAGGTTTATCAGCAAATTCCTGTCCCAAAAGAGGACGAAGAATAATAAACAAATAGGCAAGCCCCGGGGTTTCTCGGCGGCGCCTGCAAAAGAAGGAGTAATTATTTATGGCAGACTACAAAATTACGCTCTTAAAGGGCGACGGAATCGGTCCCGAAATTGTAAATCAGGCGGTAAAGGTGCTTGACAAGACGGCTGAAAAGTTTAATTTTACGGTAGAATACGACGAGGCTCTGCTCGGCGGCTGCGCGATTGACGCCACAGGCGTACCTCTGCCCGAGGAAACCGTAGCGAAGTGCAAGGCGAGCGACAGCGTTCTTTTGGGCGCGGTAGGCGGTCCCAAGTGGGACACTCAGCCGGGCAATAACCGCCCCGAGGCGGGACTTCTCGGAATCCGCGGCGCTCTCGGACTTTTCGCCAATCTCCGTCCGTCCGTAATTTTCGGACCTCTCAAGAGCGCTTCCCCGATTAAGGACGAGATTATCGGCGACGAAATGGATATTATGATTGTCCGCGAGCTTACGGGCGGAATTTACTTCGGCGAGCGCGGCAGAGGAGACGACTTTGCGTGGGATACCGAAAAATACTCCGTAGCTGAGGTTGAGCGCATCGCGCGCGTAGCCTTTGACCTCGCGATGAAAAGGAACAAAAAGCTCACAAGCGTTGACAAGGCAAACGTGCTCGAGTCCTCGCGCCTTTGGAGGGAAACCGTGATTAAAGTAAGCAAGGACTACCCCGAGGTTGAGCTTAACCACATGTATGTTGACAACTGCGCTATGCAGCTTGTCCGCAACCCCAAGCAGTTTGACGTAATCGTAACCTCAAACATCTTCGGCGACATCCTCTCCGACGAGGCTTCAATGATAGCGGGCTCAATCGGTATGCTCGCGTCCGCAAGCCTTTCGGGCGGAAAGCTCGGACTTTATGAGCCTATTCACGGCTCGGCTCCCGACATCGCGGGCAAGGGAATCGCCAATCCTCTCGCGACAATCCTTTCGGTAGCTATGATGCTCAGGTATTCGCTGGGACAGCCCGAGGCTGCCGAGGCTATTGAAACGGCGGTGAGCAAGGTTCTTGTTTCCAACCGCACCCCCGACATTTACGAAGAAGGTATGAACAAGGTAAGCTGCGAGGAAATGGGCGACCTTGTATGCGCGGAGATTTAAGATGCAGTTCTACGATATGCACTCCCACATTCTTCCCGCCATTGACGACGGCGCAAAGACTGTGGAGGACGCTCTTTCGCTGATAGAATCCCTCAAAAGTCAAGGGGTGACAAATATCTGCCTGACGCCGCATTTTTATACCAACGAGATTAGTCTCGAAAAGTTTTTGAGCAGACGTCAGCGCAAGTTTGAGCAGTTCAAGCCCTATATTCCCGAGGATGTAAACATCGTGCTCGGAACCGAGGTTTATGTTACAAACTACCTTTTTAACAATGACGATTTGTCGGGCATAACCTACGGCAAGTCAAAGTATATCCTCACTGAATTTCCGTATGATATTCAGTTCAGCGAAAAGGAAATGCAGCAGATTTATATTCTCACCCAAAACTACGGTCTGATTCCCGTTTTGCCACACGTTGAGCGCTATGTGCATCTTATGGAGCACAACGACAAAATCAGGGAGCTAAAGGATTTGGGCGTGGTAATCCAGTCGAACATCAGCAATTATTCCGACAAAGCGCCGTTTTTCAGAAAGCGCAAGCTCTTAAAAATGATTTCAGGCGGATTGATTGACATTCTCGGCTCGGACACCCATTCCTTTACCCACAGCACACCCGAGGTGTTCACTCAGGCGGTGGACAATATCTCCGACAAATGCGGCAGGCATAGGCTGAGAACAATGGTTCGCACCTCAAAACAGATTTTTGAAGAGGCTTTGGGAATAGAGGAGTTCTAACATAATTATACTAAAAGGAGCTATGAAGAAATGAAGATTTAATCTTCGTTCTTCACGGCTCCTTTTTGGTGTTGGTATTTTATAATTCGGTCGCCATTTGTCTGCGTATTTATAACGTAGGTGACCTGTGTTAGCGGTTCAAATGCGTTTCTGCTCGTTTTATGCGGCGGTCGCTGCGGCGACACCGCTACTCGAGCAGATAGCACGGTATAGTAATTAATGTTAAATTCCCGACAGCGAGAAAGCGTAATAAATAGTTGACGGTTCAAATGCGTTTC
>CAJOLF010000128.1 GCA_905235295.1 uncultured Ruminococcus sp.
AGTCTGCCTGCGGCTACCTGAGTAATGTACGGCATAAGGTTGTTGGGTATTCCGTTGGGATCCTCTCCGATTCTTCCGCTTTCGTGGGCGCCGATTGGATTGAAATAGCGAAGCAGCACAACCGACATCTCGGGATTCGCGTTTGCGGTATCAGAAAGAATACGCTCCATCATCAGCTTTGTCCAGCCGTAGGGATTGGTCGGGCTGCCTGTGGGCATTGTCTCGACTAACGGTACGGTTTTCGGTGTTCCGTAAACGGTCGCGGACGAGCTGAAAATAAATTTGTTGACTCCGTAGTCCTTCATGGTTTCGAGCAGGGTCAGGGTGGAGTCGATGTTGTTGCGGTAATAAAGCAGCGGTTTTTCAACGCTTTCGCCGACAGCCTTTAGTCCTGCAAAGTGGATTACCGCGTCAATTTTGTTTTCGGCAAAGATTTTTTCTACCGAAGCTCTGTCGCAAACATCCGCCTCATACAGCGGGATTTTTGTTTTGGTAAGCTCCTCTGTCCTTTTTACCGCCTCGGGACAGGAATTTGAAAAGTTGTCCGCAATCACAACAGTGTGACCGGCATTTATTAGCTCAACGCAGGTATGGGTTCCGATGTACCCCGCGCCGCCTGCAAGTAGTACGTTCATCTTTTATCCTTTCCGACAAATTTTAAGCTCCTTAAAATTTCCCTTTTTAAATAGTATATGATTTTTCTGTTTTTTCACGGATTTTAATTCGTTATTGGAATTATAGTTTTTTACATCTTTTCGGGCTCGGGATATTCAACGTCAAAGGTTTCCGCCTCTGCTTTTAAGATTACCTGAGGGTCAAGAGGTTTGTCGGCGAAGTCGGTGTCGCACTCGGCGATTTCGTTAACAACGTCCATTCCCTCGATAACCTTGCCGAAGGCAGCGTACTGACCGTCAAGGTGAGGAGCGGCTTTGTGCATAATGAAGAACTGCGAGCCCGCGCTGTCGGGCATCATTGAGCGAGCCATTGAGAGCACGCCCTCGGTGTGCTTCAGGTCGTTTTTGAAGCCGTTAGCCGAAAATTCGCCCTTTATCTGATAGCCGGGACCTCCCATTCCGGTGCCCTCGGGACAACCACCCTGAATCATAAAGCCGTAAATTACGCGGTGAAATGTCAGTCCGTCGTAAAATCCGTCGTTTACAAGGCTTATAAAGTTGTTTACCGTGTTGGGAGCAACGTCGGGATAAAGCTCAGCCTTGATTGTTTTTCCGTTTTGAAGAGTGAAGGTAATGATTGGATTTGACATAATAATCTTCCTTTTCAGTTAAATGTTAGTCCGAGCCCCGCCCGGGTTCCGATTGGCGCAATCGCGGGAATAAAATTGCGTAAAACCGCGTAAACAAGCCACAAGCCGAGCAGAACAAAGTAAAATTTTTCATTGTGAATCAGCGGAAACCTAAAGCTTTTGCCGAAAACTTTTAGCACAAGCTCGATGTAGAACATCAGCGCGAGGATTATCATAACTATAACCGCAGCGTTTTGGCGCAGGGCAAGCAAAATATCGCCGCGCATAAGCGCTGTTACCGCCCTTGTTGAGCCGCAGCCGGGGCAATAGATGTGAAAAAGCGTGTAGCACGGGCATGGCAAAAGCGAAAAGTTTGAAAGCACAGCCGCGGCGATTACGCACAGCGCCGCGAGGGAAAGCAAAGGCACCGCTATCACGAGCACTCTGTGATATGTTTTATATTTCAACAAATCACCTCAATCGCACAAATCGGGCAGGGTATCCCCTGCCCGAACGGTTGTTAATTTATTCGCGGTAATTAGTAGTAATAATTTCCGCCACCGAATGTTCCGCCACCGAATGCGCCCATAACAACAAAAGCAATAATCCAAATGAAGCTGAGCGCCGCGCCTACTATACCAAAGATAAGGCCGAGCTTTGCCATTGTATTCTTTCCCTTGAATTTGGACTTTGCTACAATTGAGAAGATGATTGCGGGAATTGAGAAAATAAAGCCGTAGCAGCAGGCAATCATAGAAATGATACCGCAAACCATAGATACTATGCTGAATACCTTTGGAGCGCCTGAGAGGACTTCGGGCTGAACATCATAGCCGTTATTGTACATCTGACCGTTAGACTGGTCGTAATACTGCTGATTGTAGCCGCCGTTTGCCTGGTTATACTGATTATACTGCGCCGAGTAATCCTGAGCCTGATTTTGATTATACTGAGAAGCATAATCGGGAGTCTGAGGCTGCTGATTGTACTGGTTAGCGTAATCGGGATTTTGGGGCTGCTGATTATACTGGTTAGCATAATCGGGTTGTCCCTGAGCCTGATTCTGATTATACTGAGAAGCATAATCCGGCTGTGCCGGAGACTCAGGTACAGGGTTCTGGTTAGGATTGGGATTGGGATTATAATTATTATTGTTATCCATAACAGTTTACCTCCTTAAAAATCTACGGTTTCATTATAAGCGATATTATGTTTTTTGTCAATAAAAATAAATAATTTAGTTTATTCAATGCTCATTGTGGCATACGCGTTCAGGTCCGAGCCCGCGATATTGCCGCTGAGGTACTCGTAGTATGCCTGGGAACCGACCATTGCGGCGTTGTCTCCGCAAAGGCTTTTGTCGGGCATAAAGAACTCATAGCCGCGCTCGGCGCACTCCTTTTTCAGCGTTGAGCGCAAAAGCGAATTTGCAGAAACTCCGCCCGCGATTACCAGCCTTTTTACGTTCAAATCCCGCGCCGCCTTTAAGAAGTTGGTAACAAGGCAGTCCACAACCGCGTAGCGGTAGGAAGCGCACACGTCGGCCTTGTTCAGCTCCTCGCCCTTTTGCGCGGAGTTATGCAGAAGGTTTATCACGGCGGTTTTCAGCCCCGAAAAGCTGAAATCATACGGCGCGTCGCTGACCGACGGACGCGGGAGCTTGAACGCGAACGGATTGCCGTTTTCGGCAACCTTGTCAAGCTCAATGCCTCCGGGATAGGGCATTCCCATTGTTCTTGCCGCTTTGTC
>CAJOLF010000129.1 GCA_905235295.1 uncultured Ruminococcus sp.
CTTGCTCAGGCGCTGGAGAAAATTTAAAAGTTCATTAACATTATAAATGCAAAATCACCGTATTAATAAATATTTTGCTTTTCAGCAAGGAGTGATTCTATGTCATTTGTATCTGCGATTATCGTCGCGGCGGGCAATTCGGTAAGGATGGGCACAGCGAACAGCAAGCAGTTTATTCCTCTGCTCGGCAGACCTGCTGTTGAATACACCCTCGGCGCGTTCCAGCGCTGCGGAATTATTGACGAGATTATTGTTGTTTGCCGCGAACAGGACGCGCCCGAAATCAGGAAGATTACGGACAGCAACGGCTTTAATAAGGTAAAGGAAATCGTAAACGGCGGCGACAGCCGGGCAAAAAGCGTGAAAAACGGAATTGCCGCGGCGCACCCTAAAGCCGATTATTACGCGATTCACGACGGCGCGCGTCCGCTTATCACTCCCGCGGAGATTGAGCGCGTTGTCATAGCGGCGCTTGAAACAGGAGCGGCAACCCTGGGAACGGCTGTAACCGATACAATCAAGCTGGTTGACGAAAACAGCATTATCGAGAGCACTCCCGCGCGTTCACGGCTCAGGGCGGTTCAGACTCCGCAGGTTTTTGAAAAGGAGCTTTACACCTTTGCGATTGAAGACGCAGGAAACAGGCTCGCTGAGTTTACCGACGACTGCTCGCTGATAGAGAATATGGGCGGCGAGGTCACCGTTGTCGGCGGCAGCAGCGAGAACATAAAGCTCACAACGCCGATTGACATTATAATTGCCGAGAGTATTCTTAAAGCAAGGGGAGAGGGCAAATGAGAATCGGTAACGGATACGACGTTCACCGCTTTGCGGAAAACCGCGATTTAATTCTCGGCGGAGTAAAAATTCCGCACGAGCTCGGTTTGCTCGGTCATTCCGACGCGGACGTGCTTTTGCACGCGATAATGGACGCTCTGCTCGGTGCGGCGGCGCTCGGTGATATAGGAAAGCTGTTCCCCGATACGGACGAGCGCTTTAAGGGAGCGGACAGCCTTGTTTTGCTCAGGGAGGTCTGCCGCGCGCTTTCCGAAAACGGCTACAGCATAGTCAATATCGACTCAATCGTAATCGCCCAAAAGCCAAAGCTCGCGCCGTATATTGAGCAAATGCGCCGTAATATCGCGGACGCGTGCCAAATTGAATTAAATCAGGTCAGCGTCAAGGCAACCACCGAGGAAAAGCTCGGTTTCACAGGCAGGCTTGAGGGAATTTCCTCTCACGCGGTTTGTTTGATTAATTAAGGGCGCCTCTAAAAATATATGGCTGCCTATAGGCACAAATCTTTCACAGCATCTTCTTGCCAAAACTCCTTGTTATACAAGTAACATAAATTCTGCGCCTCGTTCATACTATTGAGCGAGGTGTTTTATTATGTTTAAGAGGGGAATGTTATCAATATTTATGTCGTTGCTTTTATCGGCGGCACTCTTGACGTGCTCAATGCCGAAGGTAACGGCGCTTGACGAATCGAGCGTGTCGGCTCCCGCGGCGGTGCTTATGGAGGCGCAGACAGGTAAAATTCTTTTTGAGAAAAATCCGCACGAGCAGCGTCCCTGCGCTTCGGTCACAAAGGTAATGACGCTTTTGCTTGTTTTTGAGGCTATGGACAAGGGAATGCTTGACCTTGATACTCCGGTTACCGCGTCAGAGCACGCTTCTTCTATGGGCGGCAGCGATATTTGGCTTGAACCCGGCGAGACTATGAGCGCGGACGATATGATTAAGGCGACGGTTGTGGCTTCCGCAAACGACGCGGCGGTTGCCCTTGCCGAGCAGATAAGCGGCAGCGAGGACGCTTTTGTCGAGCAGATGAACGCCCGCGCAAAGGAACTCGGAATGAAGGACACCGTGTTCAAAAACTGCAACGGTCTTGACGAGGACGGTCACGTAACCTCGGCGTATGACGTTGCCGTTATGTCGCGCGAGCTGATTCGGCACGAAAAGATTTTTGACTATACTTCGATTTGGATTGATTACCTGCGCGGCGGAGAAACCCAGCTTGTCAACACAAACAAGCTCCTTAAAACCTACAAGGGCATAACAGGGCTAAAGACCGGCACAACCGACGACGCGGGCTGCTGTATCTCCGCAACAGCGACGCGCGACGGTATGAGCTTAATCGGCGTTGTGCTCGGCTGCGACACGGGCAAACAGCGCTTTGCCGACGCGGCGGCTCTGCTCGATTACGGCTTTGCAAATTATTCTGTAAAAGAATTAACCGTGCCCGAAGATTTACCCCTGAGCATTGAGGTAGAAAACGGAATGAAAAGCAGCGTGGGGCTTAACTGCGAGGTGAATTCGGGGTTTGTGACAGGCAAGGCGAGCGCCGATGAAGTCAGCGTAGATATTGCCCTGCCCGAAAGCGTGGAGGCTCCCGTGCAAAAGGATCAGGTTATCGGAAGCCTTAACTTCACCACGGGCGACCAGAGCAAAAGCTTTGACATCACGGCGGACGGCGACGTTGACGAAATCACCTTCGGAGGGGTATTCAAAGCGGCTTTTAATTCTTTATTGTCATTATAAATCCAACATATAAAAAATATGGCTCAAATGCCTTGAAATTATCTTTGCCGTATAGTATAATATAACCGATAATGAATAACTGGAGGTTATGATATGGCAACAAGGCTTACTGATAAATATCTTAAAGATTTTATCTCCGAGTATGAGTATGACGGCGTGGCTGCCGAGGTAAAGGCGGCTCACAAAGCTTTACATGACGGAACGGGCTTGGGCAACGACTTTATCGGCTGGCTCAACCTTCCCACAGACTATGACAAAGAGGAGTTCGCCCGCATCAAGGCGGCTGCCGAGAAAATCAAGAAAGATACCGACGTTTTTATTGTAATCGGTATCGGCGGTTCCTATCTCGGCGCGCGCGCGGCAATC
>CAJOLF010000130.1 GCA_905235295.1 uncultured Ruminococcus sp.
CCGCTGGACTGTTTTCTTTACGGGCTGTTCGATTCCCAATCCGCTTTACCAAAAAATAAAAGCACCCAATCAGGTGCCTTTATTTTTTTGGAGCGGATGATGTGTTTTATTATTTAATATATAAATTCAGCTCGTTTTTTGCGGCGTGTTGAATTGGAAATGAATGTATATCGCGGCGCCCTAAAAACAGTCCGCTGGACTGTTTTCTTTACGGGCTGTTCGATTCCCAATCCGCTTTACCAAAAAATAAAAGCACCCAATCGGGTGCTTTTATTTTTTGGAGCGGATGATGTGTTTTTATTATTTAATATATAAATTCAGCTCGTTTTTTGCGGCGTGCGCATAGCTATAAATTCTATATCGCGGCGCCCTAAAAACAGTCCGCAGGACTGTTTTCTTTACGGGCTGTTCGATTCCCATTCCGCTTTGCCAAAAAATAAAAGCACCCAGTCGGGTGCTTTTATTTTTTGGAGCGGATGATGGGAATCGAACTCTTATTTTTTCGCATAAACACTACGAAAAATAACACTACTGTGTAAATTTTATGTTTTGTGTGTAAAGCACTGGGCTCTTGGCGCTTCCTGTGACAATTCCGTAACCATTTTCAAATCAAATATTTTTAATAATTTTTGAAAAAACGCTTGACATACCACCTATTTGGTGGTATAATATAATCAAAGATAAGGAACGGACATCCTCAACACCAGAAAGGTACTTTTATGAAATTTGAAATCATTAACAACGAGCAAGGCTCACTTGATTATAGAGGATTCGCTTTTATCAAAAACTCAGACCGAATTATTGACGATGATTTATTTAAAAAATTACAATTCGAGCGGGGCGAGCTTTTTGTAGAAAACCAGATAGACGAGTTCTATGATGGATGCTTCAACCCTATATGTAGAGGAGACGACGGAAAGCTATATGCAGTTCAATTTGTATATGTTAATGGCGAATCAGAGGTTAAGACGGTTCCGTTCATCTGGCAGGAGGTAGAACCGTGCTGATATCGTTAAAACAATGGGCTGAATAAGTCGGAATTAATCCGGCTACTGCCCGACAAAAGGCTGGGCGTGGAAAACTCCCCGCCGTAAAAATGGGCCGTGATTGGTTCATAGAAGAAACCGCACCAAATACAGATAGTAGAATTAAATCCGGTGAATATAAAAATTGGAGAAATAAGTCTAAAGAGGATAAAAGCCGTGTATAAAATCTATATTGACGAGAAATCGTATAACTATTTAAGAGAATGGGCAGAGTCGATTAAGCGTTACGCACTTGATTGCCCGCCAGTCGCACGAAAATTTCAAATTATTATTAATGATTCAAATTATGGTGAACTTGAATTCTATGTTTCGGCGACAAGTTATGGATATAAATTTTCATTAAAAAATTTTAACGGACAACTGTGCAAGGGCATTTCGATAAGAACCCCGGACGGTGAACACGATAATCAGCTTAGGATTTCTGTTGATTCACGTGTTCCAAAAGATAAACATTCTATCATCTGTCAATTAGCACAGATTTATATGACCGCTTTTCTGCACGCAAACGCCTTTTTAATGTATGGCAATGTTATTGACGACAAGGATGTGGTTGCTGCAGGGCGCAACAGCGGTTTTGACAAGATTATCGTTTTTCGAAAATTTAAAGAAAGGCTATACGCCGTGCCGGTCGGACATCACCGCTCCCCTGAGGGAGTATTTGAAGTTAGAGGTCATTTTCGTTATTATAAAAACTCGGGCAAGGTTGTATGGATTGACAGCTACCTTAAAGGCAAAGAAGATAAAGAATAATCTTCATAAATTTTACTCCCCGAAGCACTGTGCCTCGGGGAGTATTCTTTTATCTAATTCGTTTATTTAACACACGCTAACGCGCGCTTTATTCATATTTATGCGCGTTAACTCATTCTATCGCTCAATTTTGTGAGTTAAAAACCAAAAACAGCTAATTATGGTTTTAATTAATACAATCCATTTTATTCCGCAAGTTTTGCAAACGTCGCCTTGCCGGCGATACCGTCGGCGGTCAGTCCTTTGTCCTTCTGGAACTGGACAACAGCGTTTGCGGTCTGAGCACCGAAGTCGCCGTCAAAGCCGCCTGTGTCGTAGCCGTGACAGATTAAAAACGCCTGCAGGATTGACGGATAAGCTCCGCGCGTTCCTTTGGTGCAGGGCTGGATTGCGGCTTTTGTCTTTACGCCGAAAATGCCGTCGGTGTCGAGCTTAGCACCGAATTTGGCGTTAAGAACCATCTGCAAGCCCTTGACGAGCGCCTTGCGGGTTTCGTTACCGTATATACCGTCGGTAGCGATGTTCAACCCATATGTGTTGTTAATCCACTGTTGAACGGTACGAACGGTCGGGTCGGTTGTCATAACGGTAGAGGACTGAGAAGAGCCCGAGTCGTAAACTTCGCTTTTGGCTGTGCCGGTATAGCTGTAATAATCGGTATGACCTGCTGAGTAGTCGCGTTCATCGCCGTACCACGTCGAATTTGTGCGCATATCGAAGTGTGTCCAATTCTGAGTGCCGCCGCAGTACACGCCGATTCCCTTTATGCCAATATCCTGCAAGTAACAGGCGATTATGCGGCTCGGTATTGGCTGATTACCACGGTAGAAACATACATCAACAGCTATTCCCTGTGTGTGAGGACCTGAACCAGAGCCGCCCGCGGATTTGTCACACGCAGGCGTTCTATAGCCTGAGCTGATTTCACCGCGGTTACAGCCGAAATGAGAATAAACCTTTTCGAGCATTGTAGGTAAGCCGCTGTCAATAGGTATGCTCGAGGGATAGTTGCCGTGGTAGTCGGAATAAGTCACGAATTCGCCGACAACAAAGTGCTCGGACAACTTGACGTTCTTATCGGCGGGGTAATTGTAATACTTAATCATCGCTGATTAATTGAAACGCCCTCAATCTCTGCGCGAATTTCTAACTGCATAAGATAATTCCCCATAAAACAAGCCTGTTTTTCAAGAATATCGAGCGGAGTTGAAGGAGTAAAATCAAGCGTGCCTGCTTTGTATTTAACAATCATTTTGTGCAGTTTGTCATACCTGATTTTTGTTTGCAGATATTCTGCGATAAAACGTTCCTTATAATCTGCGCTTTCCATTAAAGCAATTGTATCATGTAAAGTCATTTTTTACTCCTCCTCAAAGTGCTTGCCGTTGTCGGTTTCTTCTTTCAGCTCCGGCAGACCGCTGATTGATGTAATCAGGGATAAAATTCCCGCAAGCAGTGCGGTCGAGCCTACTACAGCCCAATTAACATCCTGCATTGCAGCAGCAACCCCGATTGAAGCTGCAGCGGTCTGAGCCGCGGTTTTGAGAGCGCGAATTCCTGCAGCCTTTAACCATTTGATAAATTTTTCTTTCATAATATATTCGTCCTTTCTCCGCTCACACATCTTGGTCGTGAGCGGCATTATTTATGTATTTGGAAATTTTATTCATTGCCTCGGTCACTTTGCCATTACAACCTTGCTGATGTAGGCCGTCAAGGCAAGCACCGAGTGCATAAATAACAAGGGTGTTTTCTTTTTTTATACTGTTATTTTCTCGTTCCAAGTCGGCAACTCTTTTCTCGAGGTCTCCGAGCCTATCAAGAAGTTTATCATAGAGTTTATAACCGCCTATGATAGCTCCAAGAACAATCGAAAAAGCGCCGATTATCTCAGCGAATTTAATTATATCAATTTGCATCGGACTGCACCTCCTATTAACTATTTTCCGTTAGAGAAATATTTGTATAGTCTTTAGCTCCTCCGGTGTTTGAGCTAAACATAATAACCAGCCATTTGAACGCGCCGGTCGGAGCGGGAATTTCCACCGACGCACTTCCTTCGGCATTTGCGCCGGCTGATATTATTTGCTTAGCAGCGTGCAGCATAGTTCCAGAATCGTTGAAAAAGTTATAATAAACCCGCCCTGCTCCTGCTCCATTGTAGTCGCAAGCAAAAGTATAACTGTGATTTACGTTGGGGACTTCAACGACATAGCCTACTGCTATTCCGCCAACACCCGGTTCCTTCATCGACAAACTATTTCCAGTTACACTATTAATAGTGCAATTTGCGTTATACCCCTTTGCATATCCGTAGGCTATGTTTTTATAAAATTTTGTTGTATCAAAAGGTATTAGTTGGTCTGTTTCGGCAACCGCCTCAATGCGATTCATTTTCAAAAGATTTCCGGAATCGTCATTATAATCAAGGCTGAACTCTCTGTCATACCCCGCGCCGTAGTTATCAACAAAACAAGTCAGGCTGTCCAAATCAATCGTAACAAGCGAGAATGATGTGTC
>CAJOLF010000131.1 GCA_905235295.1 uncultured Ruminococcus sp.
CTTTCGGCGCCGTGATGAAAGCCTTCGCGTACGCCGCGAGGATCAGCGGCTTTTCCGGCATACTGGGCGGCTCGGTGATCGTAGAAAGCATTTTCACCATTCCCGGTGTCGGCACGTACATGCTGAACGGCATCAGCACGAAAAATGTGCCGGTCGTCATGACCTGCGCGCTGCTTTTGTCCTTCCGTCAGTTCGGAATTTGCAATCTGCTCAGCAGCAAGTTCCGTTGCTTTTGCTTTGTTATAGGCAATTATGTTCATAACTACACGAACGGATTCGTAAACAAAGAAGATAATCATCGGGAGCAAAATAACAAGGAAGAATCCGAGCTGGGTTCTGATAAAGCTGAAAAAGTTTCCGATACCGGGAATTTTTGTGCCTGTATAAACCGCTAAAATATCGGTTGGTTTCTTTAATTCCTTATCAGGTTCGGGGTTGGTGTCCTTATTATCACCCTGTGTGCGGTAGTATTCCGTACTTTCGTCAGGAATGACCTCAATAATCCGGTGAGTATTGATTCTGTCTTGACCATCAATGTTTTGATAGAAGCTTACAATATCGCCTACCTTAAACCTGTCTGTTGAATCTTGGGAGACTTTGCTGAAAATCAAATCTCCCTCATTTAAGGTATCCTTCATTGAGTTTGACTGCACACTTAAAGGAGCATAACCGAACACGTTTGGAACCCCTGAAGATTTTGATGTTAACGACAATACCACTACGAGTATTGAAACTATCAAAATAAGAATAACAATAATATCAATTATTACATTTAATACTTTTTTTACTGCTTTATTCATTTCCAGGGGCTCCGTTTTTTATTTAGCTGTTTCTATAACAGCTGGATTTTAAATTATTAATTAGTTATCACCAGGTGTACCGGTTACTGTGAACTCAAGACCTTCAAGAGTCTGACCTGCGTTGCTGTCTACGCAAGCTGTATCCTGACCCTCGAACCATACGAACAGCTTATAATACTTAGCTGCGCCTGCTGCCAAAGTACCAACTGATACAGATGTAGCGGTTTTGGGAGTGATAGAAGCGCCTGAGCCGGATGTAGCTGTGAGTCCCTGATAAGCTCTGTTGTTCTGAGCATATACAGAAGATGTGAATGTACCTGTTACTGCACCTGACTCATTGCACTCTACGAGAGCGATACGAGCATAGTCAGCAGTATCTGTGGGCCAGTTCCACTCGATAGTAATGTTGGAGATATCAGGTGAACCTTCGTCACCGCCGTTTTTAACGTTAAGCTCTTCAGCATAAACGAATTTAGCGTTTGTTCCTGCGGTTGTTACAGCCTTAATTGTACCGGACTTGAAAGCACCGGTTGTTGCGTTATCAGAGGTAGCCTCGAACCAAGCAGTACCGTTACCGGATGAAGCCGGGAACATAATCTGTGAAGAAGTTGATGAACCCTGAGTGTACGAAATTGATGTGTTCCAAGCGTGGTTAGCCTTACTGATTAACAGTGTAGAAGCCTTAACAGTCTTTGCATAGATGTTGTTAGCTGTTGCGGTTGTGTTCTGGGTGAACCATGCGAATGTCGCGGTTCCCAGTGCGAGCATTGCTACGAGGAGCATTGCTACTGATGAGATTAATAATCTCTTTCTTGATTTTGCTTTCATAGAGAAATTCCTCCTAAGATAAATTTTTGTCCCTAAAACACCATAGGGAAGTTTTTATATTTCGGCGCCGAAGCGCTTAATACCTTTGTGTTTTTTATTCCTGCGGTTTTGTGTCGGTTCCGATTCCCTGACCCTCGTTGTAGTTTTTGGTATCCTCAACATACTCGCCGTCGTTATAATAATCGCCAAACGGGCTTTGGGTCGCGCCTTCATCGTCAACCTGGAACAGCATCCTCATGCGGACAAAGCCGTCGCGGATTTCGTCAACACACTGGGGATCCTCGCCCTCAATCCAAATTACGATTGTGTACTTGTCTACCGCGCCGGGTTCAAAATCCTCTGTACGGGTACGATAAACGGTTTTGTCGTCGATAAACTTTACCGAGTTCGGCTCTGCCTTTTCGCGGTCGTCGTACTGACCTTTTGCGAAAATTGACATTTCACCGTTTTTGTAAATCATTACACGGCAAGCTTCGTCAGCGGATTTTGCCACACCGGTTATATCAAGCACCGCGTCGTACGGGAAAGCTTCCTCGCCGTCGTTGCGGACATAAAATGTATAAGCCACATAGTTATCGCCGTTGTGCTCGCCGTCCTTTGAGGTGTCAAGGTCAACAGGCAGCCAGTTGTATGTAATGTTGGTAACATCAAGCGCCTGCTTTGCCGACAGCGCTACAGATTTATTTTCAAAATCCTTTGTCTCGCTCAGGCTTATTCCCTTGGCAACGGCAGGGCGGTCAATTTCGATTACCAAGTCGCCCCACTTTGTTACAAGCATTGAGATTATGAAAATAATCGCAAGCATTGCGGTTACCGCTCCGAGAATTATACCCAAAATTCTTCTGCGCTTTTTAAGCCTTACTATGTCTGCGGCGTCAGTTCGAACATGATACTTCCGCACGGAAGGATGCGCGGTTTGTTTATCGTTTAGTTTACTTAACTCCTCAGGAGTTATTGGCTGTTCACTTTTTGTTTTCTTTTTACCGAACAATTTGCATCACTCCTAAGCAGTTTAATATCGAATCAAATTACGAAATCGGAACGTTGTTGTCATCTGTGCCTACAAAGCTCATACGAACCTGCAGGTCAGCTTCCTGAACATCGTCATCGCACTCGGGATCCTCGCCGTCTACCCAAATGCGCATTGTCACCTTCTTGGGCGTAAGCTCGTCAAGGTGGAACAGGCGCGTACTGTTTGTGTAAACCATTGTGCCTGAGGGCAAATCAAAGGTTGAAAGACCGTTGATTGTGCCGCCCTTGTTTGGCTCGTAAAC
>CAJOLF010000132.1 GCA_905235295.1 uncultured Ruminococcus sp.
CGGCGAAGGCAAAAGCCGCCGGGCTTGACGCCAAAGTAAGCCAAACACCCGTAAAAATCGACGGCGGCTTTGTGCTTAAATCCGGCGATATAGAGGAAAATATGAACTTTGCCGCGATTATCGGCGCAAGGCGCGACGAGCTTGAAGACCTCATCAACCGCGAGCTGTTTGCTCAGTAAGGAGGTCTTATGGCATTATCATACGAATATTCGCTGGGCTCTGTCCGCGCAAAAGAGAAGTCTTTGCTTAACAGCGCGGACGTCGAGCAGCTTTTGGCGTGCGAAAGCGTTTCTCAGCTTTGCTCCGTTTTGTCCGACAAGGGCTACGGCGAAGGCAAAACGATTGACAAAATTATCGCCGCCCACTCCGACGGCGTTTGGGCGTACATCAAAAGCGTTGCTCCCGACTTTGAGCTTTTTAACATTTTTATAATCCAAAACGACGTTCACAACTTTAAGGTTGTGCTAAAGGGCACGCTCTCGGGCAGGGAATGGAACAGCCTGATTATCAGTCCGTACACCGTCGAGCCCGAAACCCTTAAAAACGCGGTTGAAAACCGCAGGCACTCTCTGCTTCCCGAATGGCTCGCAGCAGCCGCCGACAAAGCCTACGAAACCCTCGCCCACACAGGCGACGCAAGGCTTTCCGACGCGATTGTTGACAAAGCCGTGATGGAAGAAATCCTTAATCTCGCGGGCAAAACAGGCTCGGAATTTTTGAAGGAATACTTTAACAGCGTTATTTTTTACAGCGACGTAAAAATCGCTATTCGCTCAAGCAAAACAAACGCGGGCAAGGATTACCTTGTCAAGGCGCTTTGCGACGTTGACGGATTTGATAAAAAGGGAATCATCGACTGCGCGCTAAAGGGAAGCGACAGCCTGCTTGAAAGGCTGTCAAAAATCCGCGATTACGACTGCGACAAGGCGATTGAGCAATTCAAGCTTTCACCCTCGGCGTTTGAAAAATTTGTTGACGACAAATTAATCTCGGCGGCGAAGGAAACCTGCAAGCACGCGAGCGAGGGCGCCGAGCCCCTGCTGGGATATTACCTTGGCGCCGAAGCCGAAAAAAAGGTAATCCACATCATCGCGAGCGGAATCCGCACAGGCAGCGACAAAGAAATTATCAGAGAAAGGCTGCGTGAGATTTATGGCTAAAAACATTGCCGTCATCGGCGACAGCGAAAGCATAAAGGGCTTTTCGGCAATCGGACTCGATATTTTCCCGTGCGACGACCCCGCCGACAGCCAAAAGCTTCTCAAAAAGCTTGCCGACAGCGACAGGTACGCTGTTATCTACCTCACCGAGGAGATTTACAACTCGGCGGAAAAGGAACGCGCCCGCTGCGCCGAAAGGCTGACTCCCGCCCTAATCCCCATTCCGGGCGTCAAGGGCAATATGCAGACAGGAAGAAACAGACTTTCGGGCTTTGTTGAAAAAGCGGTAGGCTCGGACATCATCTTCAACAACTGACAAGTTGATAACATTCAATGAGGTGTTAAATTTGAAAACAGGAATTATTACTAAGGTCGCGGGTCCGCTCGTTATTGCCGAGGGTATGCGCGACGCCGATATGTTTGACGTTGTGCGCGTAAGCGACCAGCGGCTTATAGGCGAAATTATAGAAATGCACGGAGACAGAGCTTCAATTCAGGTTTATGAGGAAACCTCGGGTCTCGGCCCCGGAGAAAAGGTCGAGTCAACGGGCGCTCCCCTTTCGGTTGAGCTCGGTCCCGGTCTTATCGGAGCGATTTACGACGGTATTCAGCGTCCGCTTGATGAGATTATGAAAACCGCGGGAACCAACCTTAAACGCGGAATTGACGTTCCGTCTCTTAATCACGACAAAAAGTGGAGCTTTAAGCCCGTCGCCAAAAAAGGCGACAGCGTTGTTCCCGGCGACGTGCTCGGCACGGTTCAGGAAACCGCCGCTGTGCTCCACAAAATCATTGTTCCCAACAAAGTCAGCGGTACAGTCGCCGAGATTAAGGAAGGCGAATTTACCATTGACGAAATCGTTGCCGTAATCGAAACGGAAAACGGCAGGGAAGAAATCAAAATGTACACAACCTGGCCTGTCCGCGTAGGCAGACCGTACAAAAAGAAGCTCTCGCCCGACATTCTGCTCACAACGGGTCAGCGCCCGATTGACACGCTCTTTCCGCTTGCCAAGGGCGGCGTAGCGGCTGTTCCCGGTCCGTTTGGCTCGGGCAAAACGGTTGTTCAGCACCAGCTTGCAAAGTGGGCTGCCGCCGACATCATCGTTTACATCGGCTGCGGCGAGCGCGGCAACGAGATGACCGACGTTCTTAACGAATTCCCCGAGCTGAAGGATCCGCGCACGGGCAACTCGCTTATGGAGAGAACCGTGCTCATCGCGAACACCTCGGATATGCCCGTTGCGGCGCGCGAGGCTTCTATCTACACAGGCATTACAATCGCCGAATATTTCCGCGATATGGGCTACACAGTCGCGCTTATGGCTGACTCCACCTCACGCTGGGCAGAGGCTCTGCGCGAGATGTCGGGACGTCTTGAAGAAATGCCCGGCGAGGAGGGCTATCCCGCGTATTTGGGCAGCCGTCTCGCCCAGTTCTATGAAAGAGCGGGCAGGGTGCTCATAAACGGAACCGACGACGTTGAAGGCGCGCTGTCGGTAATCGGCGCGGTTTCACCTCCGGGCGGTTTATTTCTTTTAAAGAATAGCAATAATAGAACATTGCTTTCATTGAATTAACTTTAGCTGTGTTGAATTTGCTAACGTCTAAATTTTTTAAATATTTA
>CAJOLF010000133.1 GCA_905235295.1 uncultured Ruminococcus sp.
GACGGCGATGGCCGTCCCGGCAAGGAGGGGCGAGAGCACGACGAGGGCGGCAGCGGAGGCGCACTCGCGCTCGCGGTTTCCGACGAGGTTTGGATGCTCGAAAACTCCGTTTATTCCGCAATTTCTCCCGAGGGCTGCGCCTCAATCCTTTGGAAGGACAGCTCAAAGGCTCCCCAGGCGGCAGAGGCGCTCAAAATGACGGCTCAGGATTTGTTCGGGCTCGGCGTTGTCGAGCGTATTATCCGCCAGCCGAAGGCGGAGAACGAGGCTATGTTTGAAAGCTTGAAGATGCTTGTCAGCAGAACCTTTGAAAAAAACCTCGCGCTCAGCGACGAGGAGCTTACCGAAAAACGCTATAATCGTTTCCGCAAAATCGGAGCCCAGGAATAAATTGCAAAAAAATTACGGCACGCAGTCAAAGCTGTGTGCCGTTTTTTTGGTCTATTTAACTTCAATTTCATAGCAAATTCCCTGCGGAGGGATGCTGTTTTGCCGGTAGACGTTATCGGTCATAAGCAGGTACATTTTGTCGAGATTTTTGTTGACCGATATGTATTCAACCATAACGGCGGTTTCTCCCTCGGAAATACTTTCGTAAAAGTTGGCGCTTGCGTCATCGTAAAGGAACGTAACACCGTTTGTTGCGTCATATATCAGGTTTTCACCGTCGGCGTTGAAGTAATTAAGCATAATGTCGGGAGCTTTAAGCTTGTGATTGGTCGTGTTTTTGAACTCGACCGTAACAGCGTATTGCGCCGCGTTTTCGTCCGAGAGCATTTTGTCCTTAGTTTTCTCAACCTTCGTCAGCGTCAGCGTTCCGCCGTCGTTCAGCGTGACAGGTTCGCCGATTTTGTTTATGGTTTGTGAAGAAAGGTCAAGCTTGTTCTCGGGATAAATGTAGTCGAAGTTCGGGGTGTAATTATTAAAAGCCTCGTCAGCTGTCGCTTTGCCGGAGAGCGCGGCGTTCATTATACCCGACAGCGATGCAAGAACAATGCCCGCAATCACAACTAAGCCCACGATACAGAGGAGAATGATTATTCCCGCGTTCGACTTTTTCTTTTCGGGAGCCGCTTCCCGCGCGTAATTTTGGTATTGAGGCGCGCCGTAATTCAAATTCGCCTGATTCTGAGGCGCTTGAGGGTTCTGCCTGTACGGTGTTCCGCCGGCGGGCTGTTCGGGATTCGCCGCCTGACTGTAAGGATTTTGTCCGTAAAAATTATTCTGCGGCGGCTGAACGTTTTGCGGTGGCTGAACATTCTGCGGCGGTTGAATATTCTGCGAAGGTTGTACGTTCTGCGGCGGTTGAACATTCTGCGGAGGCTGATAGTACCGTGGAACTCCGCCGTAATTTTGATTAATATACGGATTTTGTTCTTCCTGCCGTGGCGCGGAGGGCTTTTGATAAGGATTTACTTCCGGCGGCTGAGCCTGAGCTTTGGGAATATTACCGCTTTCAAGCTGATGACCGCAAATGGGACAAACGGAGTTGTTTTCGGCGTCAAAGCCGCAGTTCGTGCATTTCATAATACAGCTCCCCTTTTACTTTTATATATTAAGGCAATACCGCAGATTTTGGTGAGTTAATTGCGCGGCGTTGCCTTAATTAAATAATAATTCATACCTTTGGAAAAGTCAATATTATTTGTTGAATAATGTCGGCGCTTGATGTATAATGTAAGCAAAGGATTTTTGGAGGATAATATGAAAAAGTTTTTTTCGGTATTTTTCCGTACGCTGATTTTTTTGGGAGCGTGCGCGTTTTTGCTGATGTTTGTTTTTACAATGACAATCGGCATAATGAATATAGGCAACATCGCGGGCACGGCGCTCTGCGTTTGGGTGATTCTTGTCAGCGTCAAGCCGGTTCATCACGCGATAAGAGGAGCTATGAAAAGATTTTTCCTCACGCGGTTTTTGTACAGGCTTGTTAATTTTGCTTTCATTGTTTTTGCGGCTTACGGAGCAATCGCGACAGGCGCGATGCTTGCCGCTTCGCTCGCTCCTCCGCCCGAAAACGCCACGGCGGTTGTGCTGGGCGCACAGGTTCGCCCGTCGGGAGAACCCTCGACAATTTTGCGCGGCAGAATCAACGCCGCCGAAAATTACCTTGAACAAAACAAAAGCTCGTCCGCGGTGCTCTCGGGAGGCAAGGGCACGGACGAGGTGATGAGCGAGGCCGACTGTATGTACGCGGTTATGACCGGGGACGGAATCAGCGCCGACAGGCTGTATATTGAGGACAAGTCCGCCAGCACACGCGAGAATTTTATAAATTCCGAAAAGGTAATCGAGGAAAACGGACTTAACACCGATATAGCGATTGCGACCGACAGGTTCCACCAGCTCAGAGCGAGGATTATCACAAAAAAGCTCGGCATAAAGGGGGAGGTCGGAGCCGTTAACGCCGACACTCCGCTCCATTACGCCGCGACCTACACTGTGCGCGAGTGGTTCGCGCTGCCTTACGAGATTTTTAAGGGTTAGGCTGACCGTCTTTTCCGAGAGCTTCGTTAGTTACAACCTCGGTTATGCTGTCAATATGAACTCCGCTGTGGTGGCGCGAGTTTACGCCCATAGCCTCGTACTCGACAACCTCGTCGATTACCGGGGAAGCTTCCGTTTGATTTTCGCGCGGAGGAAACTCCAGCGGATAGTTTTTGTTTGCCTTTGATTTTTTACTCATATTTTATCACCGTTGTTATTGTTTGCGGCAGGCTGTAAAATATTCAAAATCAAAGCT
>CAJOLF010000134.1 GCA_905235295.1 uncultured Ruminococcus sp.
CTACCGGCGCGTAGTTTATCATCTCTTTGAGCGAGCTTACCGGGAGATAGCCAAGTGAATCGGCTCCGCTGAGCCTTGTAATCTCCTCGATTGTGTGGTTGCAGGCGATTAGCTCTCCGCGCGAGGGAATGTCGGTTCCGTAGTAGCAGGGCCACATAAACGGCGGCGAGCTGATTCGCATGTGAACCTCTTTCGCGCCGGCGTCGCGCAGCATTGTGACAATACGGTCGATTGTTGTGCCGCGGACAACGCTGTCGTCAATCATTACGATTCGCTTGCCCTTTACCTTGTCGGCAATCGGGTTAAGCTTGATTCGCACGCTTTTCATTCGCTCGTTTTGGTTGGGCTTGATAAAGGTTCTTCCGATGTAGGAGTTCTTTACAATCGCCTTTTCATACGGTATTCCCGATTCCTCGGAGTAGCCTATCGCCGCGTCGATTCCCGATTCGGGAACGCCGATTACCATATCCGCTTCAACGGGGAATTCCCGCGCGAGGATTCTTCCCGCCTGCTTGCGGCTTTCATAAACGCTTACGCCGTCGATAAACGAATCGCTGCGCGCGAAATATATATACTCAAAAATACAAAGGGATTTTTTATTTTCTCCCAAATCGGGCTTGATGCTGCGAATACCGTTGTTATCGACAACGACAATTTCGCCGGGTTCGATGTCGCGTACAAACTTCGCTCCGCAGGCGTCAAGCGCCGCGCTCTCGCTTGCGAAAACGTAGGAGTTATTGTATTTGCCCATACACAATGGTCTGAAGCCGTGGGGATCGCGAGCCGCAATCAGCTTTCTCGGGCTCATTACAAGGAGTGAATAAGCTCCCTTAATCTTTTTCATTGTGTTGGCGACGGCTTCTTCTACCTTGTGGCATTTAAGGCGTTCGCGCGCGATTACATAGCAGATAACCTCGGAGTCGATTGTGGTCTGAAAAATCGCGCCTGACTTTTCAAGCTCACGGCGAATTTCTACCGCGTTGGTCAGATTTCCGTTGTGAGCGACCGCGAGAGTTCCCTTTACATAACGCATAACAAGCGGCTGCGCATTTTCAAGCACAGAGCCGCCTGCTGTTGAATAACGAACGTGAGAAATACCCATATTGCCCCGAAGCGAGTCAAGAATTTCATTGTTGAACACCTCGGTAACCAAACCCATATTTTTGTGATAATCTATTACGCCTTCATCCGTAACGGCAATTCCGCAGCTTTCCTGACCTCTGTGCTGGAGCGCAAGAAGTCCGTTGTAGCAAGCGTACGCGGGAGAAATTGAACCGTCGCTGAATATTCCGAAGACTCCGCACTCCTCGTGCAGTCCTTCCTTTGCGTAACTGTCGAAAGAATAATTCAAGATTCCACCATCCGTGATTGAGGTCTAAGGTTTTTCTATGTACTTCTTAAATCAGCCGTCCAAACCGACGCGCTTCATCATCTCGGCGTAAGCTTCCTCTACGCCGCCCATATCTCTGCGGAAACGGTCTTTGTCGAGCTTTTCGCCTGTTTCGACGTCCCAAAAGCGGCAGGTGTCGGGAGAAATCTCATCAGCGAGAATGATTGTGCCGTCGGGAAGTCTGCCGAACTCAATCTTGAAGTCAATCAAATCGACCTTGCACTGCTTGAAAAAGTCAATCATAATCTCGTTGATTTTGAGGGTGTACTTCGCGATTGAGTCAAGCTCGTCCTGAGTTGCGGCGCCGATTGCGATAATTTGGCTGTCGTTCATCATAGGATCGCCCAAATCGTCGTCCTTGAGGCAATATTCAAGCGTGGGAGTTTTGAACGCTGTTCCCTCGGGCACGCCGAAACGCTTTGAGAAAGAACCCGCAGCCTTGTTGCGGACGATTACCTCAAGCGGAACAATCTCTACCCTTTTAAGCACCGCGTCGCGGTCGTTAAGCTCCTCGACAAAGTCGGTGGGAATACCGTTTTTCTCAAGCAGCTTGAACATAAAGTTGCTCATACGGTTGTTGACAACGCCCTTGCCTACGATTGTTCCCTTTTTCTCGCCGTTAAAAGCGGTCGCGTCGTCCTTGTAGGAAACGATGCAGTATGCGGGATCGTCGGTAGAATATACCTTTTTTGCCTTGCCTTCGTACATAAGCTCAATCTTTTCCATTATGATTCCTCCATCTGAAAATGAAAATACAACCAATCACCGATGAAGTAAAGCTCACGCGGTGAGGTTGCCTCGTCGCAGCCGATGTCAAGCGAGCTTGCTTCACTCTTTGCTCCGAGTTAAAATACCAATACAAACTATATTATAGTATAAATCAATTTATTTTTACAGCGAAAATAGAATTATAAAAAATTTTTTATGAATAATATAAAATTAGAAGCGTACAGGCGTAATTATTGGACATTTTTATATTATTTTGACTTATATTATTATCAAATAAAGATATTTAATATCTGTTGTGTTAAATTCCGCATAACTGCGTTGCTGTCCTTGCAAGGCTTTGTTAAATTATTCAAAAGCAGTTATAACTTTTCATAGAAATAATAGTAAAATATTACTTGATTTTTTTCGGAACATATAGTATAATAAATCTCGGTCATTTGCCGGTGTGATGGAATTGGCAGACGTAGCGGACTCAAAATCCGCCGGTAGCGATACCGTACCGGTTCAAGTCCGGTCACCGGCACCAAAAATCGTAGGTGTACCCTTAAATGGGTACACCTACGATTTTTTATACCAGCAAGAAGGTGACCGGACTTGAAGGCGAGCGT
>CAJOLF010000135.1 GCA_905235295.1 uncultured Ruminococcus sp.
GCTGATGAACGACCATATGGACACGCAGATCAAGCCGTTTGTCAACAGATTCATCGCAACGCTTAGGGAATACCGCGAAAACCTGCAAAAGCCGCAGAACACCGCTAACTTCAAGCGCGCTAACTACTACAAAACTCTGCTTAACAAGCTGACCGACGACGATACGGGCGGACAGCCGCTGGGCGATTTGCTTGTAAATCAGACAAAGTATGAGATGGGCGACGAAGCCTACAACAAGCTCTCAGATGAAGAGAAAAAGAAACACTGCGACATTCTCACCCTCTTAATGCAGGGTAACGGTCAGGCGGTTCAGATTATGGAAACCGAGCTTACAAAGTCCGCCGATTCATCCGGCAGCACATGGCTCGACCGCTTCAAGGCAACAAGCCTTGATAAACTGACAAATGCTGTTAAAGCGGAAAACCCCAATATGACTCCTTCCGAAATCAATCAGGAACTCGACAAGCAGTATTACGACGACGCAAGGAAAATCCTCGACAAGTGGAGCGAGTTCAACGATGTTCTCCTGAACTACGATACCGCGATTCAAGATGCTGAGGATGAAGCTAACAAAGACACCGGCACAAGTAAAATAGATTTGGAAAAAAATTTGTCAGATAATGAAATTACGGAAGCCGCAGCCGATTTGTACAAAACACAAGCCTCATTGGTCAAAAACGGTATATTGGCAGAAGACATATCCACTCACGACATTCTCGCTTCAACCAAATACGGCGACGGCACACTGCTCGAATTCTTCGAAAAAGATAAATCCGAGCTTGATGATACTAATAACATTCGTCAGCTTTATCCTATCGTAGATTCACTCACAGGCGGACAGCTTGCGGGTCTTGACTTCCTTTCCATCAGGGATTTGATTGTTATGGCTATTACTGATGAAAACGGCTTTAAAGAAGTAGACCTTAAAGACGTTCAGTCTGCCTCAATTTATCAGGATGTTAACCGCGAAATTTACGAAATAGGCGGAGTAGCGCTGACAGACGCCGCAATGCGCGCGAAGGCAACCGCTCAGGAAAAATCAAAATCCCCTGAGTTGAGCACCTTGGGACGTGTACTTTGGATCAGCACTGCCGCGTCCGGAGCTGCGGCGGTAGCTTCCGCAATCGCATGGGGAAGTTTTACCAAACCTTCCCAAAATAGCTTCGCATACAAATGTTTGGAAGATTTAGAAGCTAAAATTAAACAAATCAATTTAGATATCAAGAATTATTTGGTTTCTCCCGATAAGTTCTCAAATCCTAATTATTCGCAAAATCTTAAAAAGTTATATGAGAAGGGAATTGCAGCCTATGACTTAAAGAAGAAATATATTAACTCCGATGAATTCAAGGCAGCGGAAGCTGAGTTCGAAAACGCGTCAAATCAGTATGCTATCAAATCAAACGTTTGTAAATACCTCACCGCGGGCTTTTCAATTCTCGGCGCGGTGCTTGCAGGCTTATCAATCTACACCACCATCAAGGACTTTATTAATTACTACAAGGTTACTTTCGCGCCGATTCCCAAATACATTGTTGACAGAGCTGACATCACAGCCATCAACGCAAAGGGTCAGGAGGTTATGATTAAAAACCAGACCGCGTATTATAAGGCAGTTCTTTGCAACAGAACGGCAGGCAGCAGTAAAATTGAAAAGAAAAACTATGAAATACTGAAAGACCGAAACGACCTAAACGGCGACGTAGGTCAGCAGTGGCTGTCGCTATACAGTGTAAAGTATGAGAACGGTATGCCTATCCTCGCGGATTCGCTCAAACTTAAAATGGGTAATGGCAACGCTCCCGAGGGCTACGAAACAGGTATCCACAAATTCGGCCAAAAAACACCCTTTAACCTTACATATCCCTTGTATTGCTACAATGATCCTTATGGGGGCACATTCGTTTACTTTAAGACCGAAACAGCTTCCGTTAAGGATTTAGCATCCTTAGGCTCAAACTTCTCAGGCGGCTCTCTCGCGATCGGCGCGGCAGCAGGACTTCTCGCCGGAGGCGCGATAACACTTATTCTGCTCAAAGTCACAAACAAAAAGAAGAAAGAAGAAAAAGCATAATAAGCTTTGAAATTTAATCAACTTTAAAGCCTCCCCCGACACTTTGTTTCGGGGGAGGTGTCATTTTGCCCTGCAAAATGACGGAGGAGGCTACGCTTCCTCTATTGCTGTGTAATGATTGATAACAAAAACATTTGATTAACACCGTAGGGGCAACCCTTGCGGTTGCCCGCGGGCGTGCAATGCACGCCCCTACTTTTTAAATAAATTCTAAAAATTTCTTAAAATTATTCCAATTTGTCCCCCTTTTGTCCCCCAACTTGTGATATTATATTAATGAAATATATATTGGAGGTATTCTCTATGAAAAAAATACTTACCGTGATTACATCGGCATTGCTCTGCGTAACAATGCTGGTACTCGCTCCGACGCAGGTTATCGCCTCGGCGGCGGAGGCTGAGAAAAAGTACATCAGCGAGGTAAAGGTCGGAATGGGGGAGGACTCGGAAACAGCGTCCAAATCGCTTTTGGACGAGGGCTACACCATTCTTAAAGACGACAACGGCAATTACGCCGACCTCAACAAG
>CAJOLF010000136.1 GCA_905235295.1 uncultured Ruminococcus sp.
GAGGTCTGAACAGCTGAGTAGCCCGCCGCCGCGATGTCGGGAAGCGAATTTTTGATTGTGTTAAAATCCCAGCTAAACACCTGCAAAATCGCGCCGTTCTCTACCTTTGAGGAATTTTTGAATTCTCCGCCGCCGCTTTCGCAGCCGCAGCCCGCAAAGGAAGCAAGTCCCGCGAGCATTAAACCGGAGAGAATTACAAATATAATTCTTTTATGCAATTAAGTCACCGCTTTCTGATTGATGTTATTAGATTTATTATAGCATATTTTTTTGTCTAATGAAATAGTTTTTATAATTTTGAAAAAGAATTTTATTTTTCTTTATTAGAAATTAGCTTTGCGAATGATTTTGATATAGAAAGCAGGCCGCAAAGAATGTCTGATTAATATTAGGTATTATACTAATTTTCATTAAAACGCTGTTTAAAACAGATGTCAGCGGAAAATTTTGCAGAACAAGACGGATTCCGAGGACGGCAACGCAGTTATGCGGAGTTTTACGCGACAGATGTTAAATTGTTTTATTGAATATTAGTATTGGTATAAAACCCCTCTCCCATAATTGAATTGGCGGTGGTGATTACCACAAAAGCGTTTTGGTCAACAAGCCGCACGCCTTTTGTGATTTTCACGACCTGCTGTGGACGCGCCGCGCACATTATTATTCGTTTATTTTTGCCTGTGTACGCGCCCGAGCCGTCGAGCAGAGTTACGCCTCTGCCGAGCTTTTGGATAATTTCTCCGCTGATTTCCTCATACATATCGGAAATAATGAAAATCAGCTTTCCGTTGCCGCGCGAGGTTCCGTAGGTTACCGCGTCGATTACCCTTACGCTGACAAAAATGGTTATTCCCGCATACAGCGCGCTCTCGATATTTCCGTAAACCAGCACCGCGAGCGCAAGGACGAATACGTCGGAAAGCATAATCAGCCTGCCTGTTGAGATGTGCGGAAGCCTTTTGTTAATATTTACGGCTACGATGTCCGTTCCGCCCGTTGTTCCTCCCCTGCTGAATATCAGCCCGAGCCCAAAGCCCGAAACCGCTCCGCCGAAGATTGCGGCGAGCATAACGTCGCCTTTGTACGCAGGCAAAAGCGGAGTGAGAATATCTATGGAAACAGATACCATCGCCGTACCGACGACGGTTTTTATCAAAAAGCCCTTTCCGCTGTCAAAAAGCGCCCAGACAAAAAGCGGAATGTTCATAGCAAAAATCATCGCGCCGATTGGCAGGGAAAACAGGTAGTTGAGTATTATTGCGATACCTGTCAGTCCGCCTGGCGCGATGTTGTTTTGAGAAGTAAAAACCGCCACCGACGCGGCGTAGATTACCGAGCCGAGGGCGATTATGATATAGTCGGAAAATGAATTTTTCATCAGCGCTTCAAGCCTGCGGCGGGCAGAAAACATAATATCACACTCTTAAAATTTTATGTAGCGCTGTTGATTATTATGGAGAACAGCTCGTCAATACGCTCTTTTTCTCCGTTGATGTAGAGGTAGCCGAACAGGCACTCGAGCCCGGTGGCGCTGTGGTAGTCGGCGACAGAGCCGTTTTTCGGCGTGCACTTCGGCGCGGCGTTGCGTCCGCGCTTGTACACCGCAAGCTCCTTTTCCGTTAATGACGGCGCTAAGAGCTTTGCGAATTCCGCCTGACTTTTGCAGTTTACCAAAGCGACCTTTCGGCGGTTTAGCTCCCCCGCGGGTCGGTTGGCGTTATTTACAAGTGTTTCGCGCACAAGCAAATCATACACGCCGTCGCCCAAAAAAGCAAGGGTGAGCGGCGAATATCCGTCTGCCTTAGTATGTGTGTTTGGTTCCATAATATTCTCCAAAATCATTCCATAAATTCAAATTCAAGGTCGTAAATCGACACGGTGTCGCCGTCGGTACAGCCCTTTTCCTTTAGCGCTTCGATTACGCCGCCGTTTACGAGCACCTTTTGAAAATAATTAAGGCTTTCGTAATCGTCAAAATTAATCCCGCGCATAACCTGCAGCAGCCAGTCTGCTTCTACGGTATAGATTCCGTTTACGTTATTGATTGTAACGCTGTGGTCGTCAAAATCCTCGACCGAAAGAACAGGCGCGGGCTCAGGCTCGTACCTTGTTACGGGAGGAAGCTTTGACAGCATTTCCTGAATTTTTTTGAGAAGCGGATCAACATCATAGCGGATTGCCGCCATAATCGGGAAGAAATCGTAGCCCTTGGCGGTTACGTACTCCTTAAATTCCTCAATCTGCTCATCGGTCGCCATATCGCATTTGTTGCCCGCGACAATCATCGGTCTTTCGGCAAGCTCGGGGTTGAACTTTTCAAGCTCGGAATTAATCGCGTCAAAATCCTCCTTGGGATCTCTGCCCTCGCTGCCCGAAACGTCGACAATGTGAACAAGCATACGGCAGCGGTCAATATGGCGCAGGAACTGATGTCCGAGCCCTGTTCCCTGCCACGCTCCCTCAATCAGCCCGGGAATATCTGCCATTACAAAGCTTGAGCCCTCGCCCATTCTTACAACGCCCAAAACAGGGTTGATTGTTGTGAAGTGGTAATTCGCGATTTCGGGCTTCGCCTCGGAAACTACGGAAACAAGCGTGCTT
>CAJOLF010000137.1 GCA_905235295.1 uncultured Ruminococcus sp.
CCTGTATGCGTGCAGTCGGCGTCAACCGCCTTGTCTGTTACGGCTGTGTGTCCCTTTGCCGGAACAACCTGCTGAGCGACAATTACCTCGTTGCATACCGAGCAGTGGCTGCCCTGGGTAAGTCCTGTGTGCGTGCAGTCGGCGTCAACCGCCTTGTCTGTTACGGCTGTGTGTCCCTTTGCGGGGATAACCTGCTGTTCAACAAGGGCCTCGCCGCAGTCAGCGCAGTGCTGACCGTCGGTCAGTCCCGCTTCCGTGCAGGTTGCATCCTTGCCGGGATCTATTACAACCGTATGATCTATAGCCGCGCGAAGCTTGCCGCCGTCAGCGGTTACTTCGTCGTAAGCATCCTGATGGAGACCATATACGTCGTAAACGACGTAGTCAATTCCGTCATTGCCGTTGCCGTTCTGGAAGCAGCAAACTTCAATTGTGTTACAAATCTCCGTGGTTCCCTTTGCGCCGTCCGCTACGTCAAAGACGATTGTAGCGATAGGAATGAGTTTGCCGTTTCTGGCAATGCGCATACCGCTTTCGCTGCATGCAGCAAATTTAATGCGACCCGGTGAGATATAGTTAACATCTCCGTTGCGGTCAGCTACGGGGAACGGAACGCTGTCGATAATCCACTCTTCATCATCCTCGTCCCACTCGCCGTTCTTGGCGGGATTGAACGTGAGAACCTCTGGATCGTATGTAATCTCAAACTGGATAGCCTGGATACGCTTAGTTGTGCTGACGTCGGCAAAGTAATTAACTACTATTTCATCGGGAACGTCATCATAGGTCTTTGTGTAAGAGCTTAAAAGGTTAGAAGTCGCGTTAACAGTGAGCTTGTCGCCCGAAGGTACAGGCTGGGTTGGTACTTCCTCAGTTGTGGGCTCCTCAGTTGCAGGCGCCTCGGTTGTGGGCTCCTCGTCATAAGGAGAAGTTACGGTAATTGTAAACTTAGCGCCCTGCTTTGTCTTATAGTTAAACTCTCTGAGGTCAAGCTGGAACTTGACGATTGATTCGTCGTCCTCTACCTCAAAAATGCAGTTTTTGCCGTTGAATACAGCGTTGATTTCCTCGCCTGTGGGGTAAATCTGCTCTACCTCGGCGCCCCAGTTGATAGCCCAGGGGTTGGTGGAACCGATTGAGTTGGCCGCGAACTTAATCTGGTAGTTGTCAAACGCGTACATATCCTCGTATGTGATTTCCCAGATTCCGTCGGCAACCTCGAACATCATATTGGAGTCGTCCGCGGGATCCCAGTTTGCGCCGTTGAGGTATGTGTCCTCGCCGTTGCCGACCGCGATTACGTGGTCAATTTCAATACCCTCGGGAATAACAACATTTTCGCCGATTACGTTAACAACCTTGGCCGCAGGGTCAAAGGTTACGGTAAAGTCGCCCTTGGCTGTCAGGTTAAAGGTGTAGTTGTCCTCGGGATTTTCGGGATCGCCCCAGGCTTCGTCCCAGCCGTGATTCTTGATAACCTTGAGCTGAATCATATCGGCGGGCTCAATATCTTCAAATGTGAACTTGTACAGACCGTCCGCGGGATCATAGGTCATTTCGGTTCCTGTGTAGTCCGCAAACCACTCGCCGCCGAAAATCTCCTCCGACGAACCTACAACGCTGTAAACATCATCAGGAACGGGCTCGGTAGGCTCCTCCGTGGTGGGAGCTTCTGTCGGAGCTTCGGTTGTGGGAGCCTCTGTGGGTTCTTCCGTTGTGGGGATTACAGGTTCATCGGTGTTTACAAAGGATTCGTTGTACTTGCCCTTGTAAATTGAGGTCTGTGTTGTAAAGGGATTGTCCGTCATATAGCTGTCGTTAACAACGCCGTTCTGAACAATGAATCCCTTTCTCGCTCTGAGAGAAGCAATGTCAAGATTAACGTTGGTTGAGCCCGAATCAAGAATCTCAAAGGTAACGCTTACAAAACCGATGTTGCCGGGCGCTTTGCTGGTGTGCATTGCGTTATAGCCGGTGGAGGTGATTACGCCCGAAAGCTCGCCCTCGCCGACCTTGCTGTCGTCAACAGTTGTACGCGCGGAAATCGGGGTTACGTGGTACGTAGTGCTTACATACGTGCTTTCGCCTGTTGCCTCGTCGGTGTTGTAATTGTCTGTCTTGTTGAATCCCTGCAGTTCGCAATATTTCAGAACTGTCGGGTCAAAGGTAAGAGTCCACTGATTGTTTACCAGCATATCGTTGCTGTTGATAAAATAAGTAACAGTGATTCTCTGTGTTCCTGCCGCGAAGTACTCGGATCTGCTGTCAAAAACAGCCGAAGCGGACGCGGTAACGATTAGGCTTCCGCTTGCCGATACAGCTTCGTCAGCGGTTTCAGCTGCGCCGGCTGTAACTGCGGTTAGACCTGTGAAGCAGGATAACACAAGCATTACAGACAGCACTAAACTGATGAATTTGGTAGATTTTTTCACAAAACTTCCTCCTTTGTAATTTGGCGGCGCCGCAACATCCGAACTTCTAAATCAAAGTGCGCACCGCAATATTTTGCAAATATATTGTATCATATTTTCTGACAACTTTGTTACCAAATTTATAATAATTATTTTTAATAATTATTTTGTATATATTGTATAGTGACAAATCCGAATACGGTTATTCCCGCTTTTTGATAACAGAAAAATCATCAGCGAGGCTGTTTGAACCGCAAGCAAAAAAGCGCTTCCGGCAGAATACAATCTGCCGAAAACGCTTTGTATTTAACTCGGGGCAAAACCCGAGGCAAGCTCGCTTGACATAGGCTGCGACAAGGCAGCTCAACCGCAAAATGCTTATTAGTTTTCACCTGGCTTCGCGGGAGGAGTACCCGCGCCGTCGTGGTAGCCCGAGCCGCTGCCTGACGATACCGTAAGCTCAATCGCTTCTCCCTCGGAAGCCGAGCCCTCGGTGTACTCCACTCCGTTAACATAAAGGCTGTGACCGTTCAGTTTAATCGAATCCGCCGAGCCCTCCGCTCCTTTTCCGCAGCCCGTCACATACATTGTCGCGGAAATTGCGGTCAGAACCGCAATGAGAACCATACATTTTTTGCTTACACTTGCTTTCATTTTTAACGCCTCCCCGGCTTTTATTTGAGTACATTATAAATACCGAACGTTAAAAAAAGCTTAAAATACCCGCGAAAAATTTTATTCCGAAAAATTAATTGTATAAGTCATAAACGCCGGGATTTCGGCGGCGATTTGCTTTCTTATCAGCGCTTTTTCTCCGTCTGTTTTCGGGTCGTTAACCGCAATAGTCATATTCGACCTTGAAGCCGAAAGAGTAATCGTGTAATCGCTGAGCCCGATGTGCCTTAAAAAGGCGTTAAAGCCGCTTTCGGTAATGTCGCCGATTATGTTTTTTTCATAGTAAATAAGCTGTTCGCGCCTTTGCTCAGTTGACAGCCCGGGCTGTTCCCTGCCGAAAAATCTTTCCCTGTTGCTCAGCCCGAAGCTTTCGGCGGTCGGGATAAAATACTCTCTTTCAAGCTCGGACAAGGTATCAAAAACGGTGTCAAGCCCTTCGGCGTACGCCTTCAGCTCGCACACCGCTTCTCCCGAGCCGTCAAAATCATATATTCCCAAAGGCTCAAGCTTTTGCTTCATAGAATCAAAACTATTCATCTACACCACCGTAATACTTATATCGCCCGGGCGGAAAAACTGCGAGCCGCCGGCGCTCTCGTTCTGCATACTGTTGTCGAACGAGTAGTTTTCGATACAGCCCGTTTCAAACAGGTATTTGCCGAGATTGGAAAGGTACAGCCTCGCTCCGACAGGCAGCGAGCCGATGTAATCCGTAAACGCGTTGGTTATCAGCTCCTCAACCTCGGCTTTCTCGTATCCCTCGACCGCCTTAACGGTGACAATCAGGTCGTAGTCAATGTGGTACGCCCTGTTAACGTCAACCGTGGTTCCGATTGGATGGTTGGCGCTCAAAAGGCTTCTTACCTCGCTGAGCGCCTCGTCGGTAACGTCGTAGTCCTTTCTGGCGACAAACACGCCGACCGAGCCGATACCGTTGTACCTTTCAATCGTACCCGCCTTGTCAATGCCTTCCACGGAAAGCGCGAGCTGCTTAAAGAACGCCGCGTTGGCGGAATTGGGGCGGTTGTTGTAGGACTCCTTTATCCTCTGTCTCAGCGTTGTGTCGCTCTCCTCGTCGTCGCCGCCGCGGAACACAGAATTTGTCACACTGTCAATTCCCACGGGCACGCTGACGGGCACCTCGGCGGTTCCCGC
>CAJOLF010000138.1 GCA_905235295.1 uncultured Ruminococcus sp.
ACGCTTAAAATCAGCGGAGACAAAATTCCCTCGGGCAAAATCTGTGATGATATAAAAAAGCTCTTGGCGGAGGACAAAATCGAGCTTGAAAAAAAGTCCAAAAAGGGAATGAAAACCGTAGATATAAAACCCGGTATAAAAAGCTGCAAAATCAGCGAAATGTTCGATTATGCCGTTATTGACGCGGTTTTGTCAGCAGGCAGCAGCGATAACGTAAATCCAAACCTGCTTGTTGCGGCGCTCCAAAATCTCACGGGTTGCGAATACAACGCGGATATAACCAGAAATAACTTGTACGACGCTCAAATGCGTCAGTTCAGATAGGCGGTGCTTATGTTTAAGTTTACAATTAATAATAATGAAATTCTCAACGATTTGCTCTCGCAGTTTTCGGACTATGTAAACAAGTCCTTCAAGTTTACAATGCTGTTCCTTTCAAACCCAATGCTTTCGGAATTTCACGAAAACGAGCGGCTGACGCTTATTTCCGTAAACAAATCAGTGTACCAGAATCTCTACAGCTTTTTGCGCCTGAACGATAACAATATGCAGTATGCCGCGTTTGCCTGCTTAGAGAACGCGGTTTACGCAATGCGGCTGTACAACGTTCTTGTGCTCAACCCGGAGTATATGTACGACTTTATTACAAAGTCCGATTTTTCGCTTGAAGACTGTGAAAACGAGATTTTGGAAAAGGAAAAGGATAAAGAGAGCACAGGAGAAGAATTTTCTATAAAAGAATTTTACAACGGCTTGCACAAGGTGAACACCTTTGAGCTGAAAAGCTCGTCAATCTCTTCCCAGGTAGTTAACGATAACGTCTACCTCGGGCTTTCGTGCGGAACCGAGCTCAGCGAGGAGCTTCAAAACGAGGTTCGCAAAAACCTGATCGGCGCCTATATGTCGCTTTCAAAGCACACAAAAATGTTTTTTAACGGCGGTCTTGACGAGGAACTTGAGGATATGGAAAATAAGCTTGACGCGACGTTTTTTGAGTACATCAAAAGGTTTTCATAATTTTTCACAGCAATTTATGGTTAACTTCAAAAAACCGTCACAAAGCGGAGTTATTATAAAGTCACAGTAAAGATAACAACGCTTTCAACTATTCTTTTCATAGATGTTCCTTTTTATTTTAGAAGAAGACCGGCTCAAGTCGGTCTTTTCTATTTTAGAGTAAATAAAGCTATGTATTATTATTCCTTAAACGAATATTTATTAAAAACCTTCGGAGAAAAAGTCTACAAAATCTCACTCAACGGCAATATGACCTGCCCAAACCGCGACGGAACCCTCGGCACTGGAGGCTGTATTTTTTGCGGCAGCGGCGGCTCGGGTGAATTTTCGGCTGATAAAAGCCTCAGCGTCACACAACAGATTGCGGACGCTAAAAAGAAAATCCAAAGCAAAACGAACTGCAAAAGGTTTATCGCGTATTTTCAGCCTTTTACAAATACCTACGCCGGGGTTGAGTATCTCAGAAAAATATATTATGAAGCGATAGAGCCTGAGGAAATCGTCGCTCTTTCAATAGCAACCCGTCCCGACTGCCTTGGCGGAGAGGTTCTCGCTCTGCTTGAAGAGGTTAATAAAATCAAGCCTGTATGGGTAGAGCTCGGACTGCAGACCGTTCACGCTTCAACAGCGGAATACATCAGACGCGGGTATCAGCTTGAAGCTTATGACAAAGCGGTGTCGGATTTAAGGAATATCGGAGTAAATATAATCACGCATATAATTCTCGGCCTGCCGAACGAGAGCAAAGAGATGATGCTCCAAAGCGCGGTATATGCCGCCGAGAGAAGCGACGGAATCAAGCTCCAGCTTCTGCACGTGCTCAGGGGAACCGATTTGCTTGATGAATATTACAAAGGCAAATTCAGAGTTTTGGAGCTTGACGAATACGCGGATATACTCTGCGAATGTATCGAGAGAATCCCCAAAAGCACGGTAATTCACCGTATTACAGGCGACGGAGATAAAAAGCTTCTTGTCGCTCCGCTGTGGAGCGCGGACAAAAAGAGGGTTTTGAATACGATAAATAAGGAGTCTTGCAAGCGAAATATAATTCAGGGCAGTAAATACGCCGCCGAAAATAGTTGCAAATAATTGGTTTTAGCTCTTGATTTTTTCAAATTTATTTGTTATAATATTTAGCGTTGTTTGGAGAGATGTCCGAGCTGGCCGAAGGAGCATGATTGGAAATCATGTGTACGGTAATCACCGTACCAGGGGTTCGAATCCCCTTCTCTCCGCCAAATAAAAAGAACGCCCATCAGGGCGTTTTTTTTATTTGCAAGAAGGGGATTCGAAGGCGACCGTGCCGAGCAAAGCGAGGTAAAAACGTCATAGTATGACGTTTTTAGGGAGAGAGGCAATCGCG
>CAJOLF010000139.1 GCA_905235295.1 uncultured Ruminococcus sp.
GTTCAGCCTAAGGCGCCCGTTGCCGAGCCCAAGCCCGAGCCCGTTCAGCCGAAGGCTCCTGTTGTTGAGCAAAAGCCCGAGCCTGTTAAGCGCGCCGCTCCCAAAAGCGCCGCAAAGTCCGGCATTGAGCTAGAGCTCGAGAACCTCGCGAAAGCGTCCAAGGCCTCAGATGCAAAGCCAAATCGCGACGCTGTAAAAGAGGTTGAAAAAGCCGCTTCTTCCGATGTTGAAGATACCGACGACAAAGTAGCCGCAAGGCTCAGCGAGATTGACAAGCTTCTGCAGGAGCTTGACAGCAAAAGCGAATAAGCCGTCAGCAAGGTTTAAGCGCTGATTAACCGGCGCTTTTTAACAGTTGACATTATTCATTAACAGTGATATATTAATATAAAACGATGATAAGGACACGGATTGCGAACAGCCGTTTTCAGAGAGTGGGGCATACGCTGAAAGCTCCATATTCGGTCTTGCGGTCTACCGCCTTTGAGTCCGGGCAGGAAATGGCTCGGCGTTCGCCGCGTTAAGGCCGTTCAAAGAGGGCGCTAAAGCGCCGAATTTGGGTGGAACCACGAGTAAATTCGTCCCAATGCTCAGCCGAGCGTTGGGACTTTTATAATGTAAATAATTTGTTTTAATAAGGAGAATTGCAATGATTAACGTTGAACTAAAGGGCGGTGTTGTCAAGGAATTTGACAGCGGAATTACGCCCGCCGAAATCGCGAAATCAATCGGTATGGGACTTTACAAATCAGTCTGCGCCGCAAGGGTGGACGGCGCGGTTTGCGACCTTCGCACTCCGCTCGATTCCGACTGCTCGGTCGAGCTTTTGACCTTTGACGACGCCGAGGGCAAAAAGGCGTTTTGGCATTCGGCTTCCCACGTTCTCGCGCAGGCGGTAAAAAGGCTTTATCCCAACGCCAAATGCGCTATCGGCCCCGCGATTGACGGCGGTTTTTACTATGATTTTGATGTGGAAAAGCCCTTTTCTGCCGAGGATTTGGAAAAAATAAAGGCGGAGATGAAAAAGATAGTAAAATCAGGACTTGAAATCGAGCGCTTTGAGCTCGCTCCCGGGGAAGCCGTAAAAAAGCTTGAGGATATGAACGAGCCTTACAAGGTTGAGCTTGCCAAGGAGCACACCGACAAGGGCGAGAAAATCAGCTTTTACAAGCAGGGCGAGTTTGTTGACCTCTGCGCAGGTCCTCACCTTATGAGCGTAGCTCCGATTAAGGCGGTTGAGCTTACAAACTGCACCGGCGCGTACTGGCGCGGCGATTCCGACAAAGCCCAGCTCTGCCGTGTTTACGGCGTCGCTTTCCCTAAGGCTTCAATGCTGGAGGAGCACCTCAAGCAGCTTGAAGAGGCGAGAAAGCGCGACCACAACAAAATCGGACGTGAGCTCGGTTACTTTACAACCGTGGACTACATCGGACAGGGACTGCCGATTCTTCTTCCCAAGGGCGCAAGGGTAATCCAGCTTTTGCAGCGTTTTGTTGAGGACGAGGAGCAAAAGCGCGGCTGGCAGCTCACAAAAACTCCGTTTATGGCAAAAAGCGACCTCTATAAAATCAGCGGACACTGGGATCACTACAAGGACGGAATGTTTGTGCTCGGCGATCCCGACAACGACGACGAGGTTTACGCGCTGAGACCTATGACCTGTCCGTTTCAGTATCAGGCATACCTCAACAAGCAGCGCTCCTACCGCGACCTGCCGTTAAGATATAACGAGACCTCAACCCTGTTCCGCAACGAAGCCAGCGGAGAGATGCATGGACTTATTCGCGTGCGCCAGTTCACAATCTCGGAGGGACACCTGATGTGTACTCCCGAACAGCTCGAGGACGAGTTCAGACAGTGCGTTGAGCTTGCGGTATTTATGCTCAAAACAGTCGGTCTTTATGAGGACGTAAGCTACCGCTTCTCGCAGTGGGATCCCAACGACCGCGAAAAGTACATCGGCACCCAAGAGGAGTGGGACGAGGTACAGGGTATGATGAGCAAAATCCTTGACCACCTTGAAATCCCCTACGAAGTCGGTATCGGCGAAGCCGCGTTCTACGGTCCGAAGCTCGACATTCAAATCAAAAACGTGTTCGGCAAAGAGGACACCCTTATCACAATCCAGATTGACCCGATGATTGCCGAAAAATTCGGTATGGAGTACGTTGACCGCGACGGCGTAAAGAAAAATCCCTTCATCATCCACCGCACCTCAATCGGCTGCTACGAAAGAACCCTGGCGCTGCTTATCGAGAAGTACGCGGGCGCGTTCCCGATGTGGCTCGCTCCCACCCAGGTCAAGCTTCTCGCTGTTGCCGACAGGCACCTTGACTATGTTTATGAGGTCAAAAAGGAGCTCGAGGCAAAGGGTAT
>CAJOLF010000140.1 GCA_905235295.1 uncultured Ruminococcus sp.
CCGTGCGATACCGAGGAATCAATGGTGATTAAGGGGCGCAACCTTGTCGACGGACTTCCAAAGGATGTTACCGTTACGGCGGAGGAAATCCGCTCGGCGCTTTCCGACCCGCTGTCGGTCATCATAGACGCAATCAGGACAACCCTTGAAAAAACACCTCCCGAGCTTTCAGCCGACATAATCGACCGCGGAATAATGCTCACTGGCGGAGGCGCGCTGCTGCGGGGGCTTGATATGCTCGTTATGCAGCAGACGGGAATGCCGGTTCACATCGCGCCGAATCCGCTCGACTGTGTAGTAAACGGCGCGGGCAAGCGCCTTGCGAGGCCGTCCCGGCGCAAAAGGGCGTAGCGTATGAGAACGGGTAAAAACAAAGGCTTCGGAATTTTGATAATTACACTCATCATCGTGCTGTTGATGGGTGTTTTGTCGCAGGGGCAAAACGGAATCCTTCAGGACGGTCTTAACCTTGCGGCTCTCGGCTTTTTTAACATAACCGCTTCTGCGCGGTCAACTCCCGACAGCGCGACGCCCGACGAGGTTCGGCGGCTGGAAAAGGAAAACGCGGAATTGCGCGGTCAGCTTGTAGATTACTACGATATTGTCAAAGAAAACGAAAGGCTTTTAAGATACTTTGAAATAAGCAAAAAGAACCCGGGCTATATACTTAAACCGTCCTCGGTTATCTCGCGCAATCCCGACGATGATTTTTGCTCGTTTGTGATTAACACAGGTTACGCGGACGGAGTGAGCGCGGGCGATCCGGTGATTACGGAAAACGGACTTGTCGGTCAGGTATCGGGCACAGGGTATATGACCTCAACGGTGAAAACCGCGCTTTCTCCCGAGCTGAAAATCAGCGCCTGCGACAAACGTACAGGCGATTCGGGCGTGCTTTCGGGCAGCGCGGAGCTCAGCGAAAAAAATCAATCCGCTCTCACCCTGCTCGGCGAGAACTGCAAAATAAAAAAGGGAGATATTATCGTAACCCTCGGCGGCGATTCCTATCCGCCGAACCTGATAATCGGCAGCGCCGGAGCGGTTGAATACGATAACTTTGATTCCTCGCCTTATGCCGCGGTCGGGCTGTATGAGGAGATAAAAAGCCTGGAAAGCGTTGCCGTGATAACCGATTTTCCGGGCAAGACGGAGGGCGACAGGCTTGAGAACTGAAAAACATCCCGGGCTATGCCGGATTTTGCTCGGTGTCGAGGTTTTGTTTCTCGCGCTGATTAACAATATTATCGGGCTGACGCCTGAAATTCTCGGAGGCAGACCGCTGGTATTAATCGCGGCGGCGCTCACAATTTCCGTTTGCGAGAACGCCTCGGTCTCGGCGGTTTTCGGAGCGGTGTGCGGCGCGCTTTCGGACCTGAGCTTTTCGGGCGGAATCGGCTTTTATTCCTTCGCGCTGACGGTTAGCTGCTATGTTGTTTCCTCGCTTTTGCAAAGCAGGCTGAGGTCAAATTTTGTTACGGCGGCGCTGCTTGTATTTGCCGCCGTGTTTGCGCTGATAACAACGCGGTATTTGCTCTTTTCGTTTTCGTTCGGGCTTCCCGACAGCGCGTTTTTGTACGTCCGTCACGGAATTTCAAAAATCATTCTCACATATTTCAGCGCGTTTCCGCTTTATTTTTTAAACCGCCTGTTAATACTTTGTTTAACTGGTAAAAAGGACGCCGGAGGCGCGATATGAAGATAAAAAAATCAAAAATAAAATACAACGTCTGTATTCTTATAACGCTCGCGTTTTTCGCTGTATTCACCGCGCGGCTTATCGGCTTGCAGCTTATCGGCGGAGAAGAATACCGCGCTCTTGCGGCGGGTACCGCGGCGGTTGAGGCAAGGTCCGCCGCCGTCCGCGGGCAAATTCTTGATAAAAACGGAAAGGGCTTGGTTGTAAACAAAACAAAATACAAAGTTGCGGTTGAAAAAGCGGACGATATTGCGCTCAACTCAACCACCCTTTCGCTGATAAAAATTTTTGAAAGCGTCGGAGAAAAGCGGACAAGCCTGTTGCCGGTTGATTATAAAAACGGCGGATACAGCTATGCGCCCGATAAATCGGAAGAGAAAAAAATCCTGCTTTCTGACCGTTTCCTCGCGCTTGAAGCTGACGCTTCGGCAAGCACCTGCATTGCCGATTTGCGCGAGCGCTACGGCGTCGGCAGGGAGTGGGAGGAGCCCGAGCTTTTAAAGCTGATCTCCGCGCGTTACACGATGGAGAGAAATCAGGACGGCGAAAAATACACATTCGCGGAGGACGTCAGTCAAAAATCCGTCGGCGCGATTACCTCAGCGGCGTAAGCATTGAACCGTACCTTGTCCGCGAGGCGGAAAATCCAAACCTCGCTCCGCATATTCTCGGCGCTCTCGGGGCAATCACGGAGGATGAGTATAACGAGCTGAAGGACAGCGGAAAAGACTATGAGCTGAACGACGAAACGGGAAAGTTCGGAATCGAAGCCGCGTATGAGCGTCAGCTCAGGGGAAAATCAGGAGAAAAGCTGATTTTCCGCGAGCCTGACGGCACCGCAGAGGAAGAGACCGTTACGGAGAACGCGGAGCGCGGACAAAACGTATGGCTGACGCTCGACAGCAGGCTTCAAAAAATCGCGGTTGAAAGCCTTGCCGGCAACGTTGCCGCGGCAAAAGCGGAGGGAAAGGCGGAAGCCGCTCTCAGCGGAGGCAGCGGATACGGCGAGGACTGCGAGGCGGGCGCGGTTGTGATGCTCGACGTAAGAGATTTTTCGGTTTTGGCGGCGGCAAGCTTCCCGACCTATAACCTGAACAAATACAGCCGCTACAGCGACTACTATGTAGGGCTCTCGCAAAGCCCGAGCTCGCCATTGTTTGACCGCGCGTTTGACGGCGCCTTTGCGTGCGGTTCGGTGTTCAAGCCCTGCGTAGCGCTCGCGGCTCTGGAAAAAGGCGTGATAGACAAAAACACTCAGTTTTATTGCACCCAATACTATGACTACTACCCCTCAAACGTGGTTGAGTGTATGCACTACCACGGTTATGAGGACGTCACCACGGCAACAGCTCATTCCTGCAACTGGTTTTTCGCGGAGACAGGGCGCAGGCTCGGAATTTCGGCAATCGACTCGTGTGCGGAAAGGCTCGGGCTGGGAGAAAAAACAGGAATTGAGTTTGGAGAATCGCCGGGAATACTGGCGGGGCGCGACAGCAGCGACTGGCAGGCGGGCAATACGGTGCAGGCGGCAATCGGTCAGTCCGACAACGCCTTTACCCCCGTGCAGCTCGCGACCTATACCGCTACCCTCGCGAACAACGGAACGCGGCTGAAAACCCATATTGTCAGCAAGCTCACAAGCTATGACAACTCAAAAACGACAGAGGAAACAAAGCCGCAGACGGTGCGCGAGAGCTCTTTTTCGGACAAAAATCTGAAAACCGTTCAAAACGCCATGCGCGAAGTTGCGGAAAGCTACGACGGCACGGCGTATTCGGTTTTCGGCGATTATCCTGTCGAAATTGCCGCGAAAACCGGCACAGCGGAAAATTCGGGCTCGGATCACGCGGTCTTTATTTGCTACGCTCCCTTTGAAAATCCCGAGGTCGCGATAGCCGCGGTAATCGAAAACGGCGCGAAGGGAAGGTACGCTATGCAGGTGGCAAAGGATTTGCTTGACGGATATTTTGAAGGCGTTTGATCTAAAAATGGTATATAATACTATTCTCTAATAAAATCCTTTAACATTTGCCGTGTAAAATTTCGCATAACTGCGTTGTCGTCCTCGGAATCCGTCAGGATTCCTGCGTCCTC
>CAJOLF010000141.1 GCA_905235295.1 uncultured Ruminococcus sp.
CCACACTCATACACTACTGCAAGTTCGATGGCACAAAAGTCGACTCAAAGAAAATCAGCACCGGCGATGGTATGGCCGATGGCGGTGAGCCGTTCAACAACGCTAACGAGACAACGTACTATTTCCGCGATAACTTCGACGGCATATACGTGCCGCTGCCATATATCAAACCAACCGACAACAATTATAAGGCAGGCTACTGGCTCGAACTCGAAGTCACCGACGGGCTCTACCTCTACGACCAAGGCAATATGTTTAATGACGATGCCGGAGAATCGTCATTTGCCAAATACTGCTCTGGACCAATCAACAGCGTCAGCGGCTCAACTGCATATGCCGACAGCCGGTGGTGGCTTGTAGGGTTCCCCACAATAAAACTGGTGCAGAACAATCGGCAGATATACGGCGATATTGATGTCGAGGACATTGAGCAGTCGGGCGTGATAGATGCCAACGCTGCCGAGGAGTTGAGCATCGACACCATTTGTGGCAATATCGATATGCCCGTAGCAAAAGGCGCATACATAAAAGCCACAACCAATCAGCCCGCAATAACCTTGCGGCGTGGCGCTCGCTCCGATAGTGTGGAGCAATTACTGATTGGCACAATATATAGTCAGTACGCCGGGCGGCATTTGAAGTTGAACGGCAGTGCCAAAACGGTTTTGCCATTGCAGGGCTTGTCCTTGTTAACCGACACGCATTATCCGGGCAAGCGCTTTTTGGTGGTGCAGGAAACCTACAACATTATTGAGTGCGAGAGTGAGATAACAATGGTCGAGGCCAGCCCCGACAGCTATACGAGCGAGTAATTTAAACGGCCCTAAATTCAAATAGGAAGTGCATAAAATTTTCCGCTTCGGAATCCTGAACCAGCTGCTGGTTCAGGATTCCGAAGCGGAAAAGGTCAAAAAGTAGCGCAAAAAGAAAAGGAGGCTTGCGCCTCCCAAAAAGGTTAATTATTATTGCGTTATTATGAATTATAAACAATTAACCTTGGTGCAAAGGTCGGAAATAAAAGCTTTGCGAGACCAAGGACTAAGTCAAAAAAAGATTGCTGACTATATGAAAGTCAGCCAGAGCACTGTAAGCCGCGAACTTCAAAGAAATGGCAAACCACGTAGTTATAACCCCGAATATGCGCAGAGACAAGCCGACAACCGCAAGCAATGGCGGCACCGTCCTCGCAAATACACACCTGAATTAAAGCGAAAAGTTCATTGGTATCTACGCAATGAGCAATGGTCTCCAAAACAGATAGAAGGCTACTTGAAAAGATTAGGATGCCCTTGTGTGTCGCACGAGACAATCTATGCTGATATTCGCTCCGACAAAGCGGCTGGCGGTGACCTGCACCAAGGGACGCGGCATAAAATGAAACATCGCAGCAGAACACTCTATCATAACAAAACTCCCATCCCTAATCGTGTGGATATCAGTCTGATGCCGAAAGAAGCTGATGGTACAAGATTTGGTGATTTTCAAATGGATTTAATCATCGGAGCCGATGGTAAACAAGCCATTCTTACCCTTACCGAAGTGCTCTCAAACTTCGGATTCATAATCAGACTACCTAACGGAAAGGATGCTGATGGCGTGGCCAACGCTGTCTACAAGGCTCTGTTGCCATATAAAGGTAAAATAAAAACAATTCTTACCGATAACGGACCTGAGTTTGCCGCTCACGAAAAAATCGTTAAAAAACTTGGCGTAACTGTCTATTTCGCTAGACCTTATCACTCTTGGGAAAAAGGCTCTATCGAAAATTTCAACAAACTTATTAGGCAATATATCCCTAAAAAATCTGATTTTAATAACTTCTCTGATAGACAATTACTTGATATTCAAAAGAAATTAAACAGACGACCGCGTGAAAAACTAAATTTTGATTCCCCTAAGAATGTCTTCTTTAATTATTTACATTTGTATGCAGTTACAACTTGACTCTGCCCGTTTAATTTCATTAATTTTTGTAAGTCATTAGTTGTTTTTCCTTTGTAGCTTTGACTATTTTGGCTTTTTTTCCTTTTTTTGGATTATCTCCAGTTCTCATATTTTTTATTGCTTTTAAAACGTTTAACATTAATTCTATTTGCATCGTAATACCTTAAATCCAGACTTCTTGTTTTATGATTATTTATTGAAATCATATAGCGCCCATTTACAGTTTTTGTACGAGTGAAGATTACACTAGAACCTTGTCCCATTTTGTTTTTACCAATAGTAGAATAAATAGTGGGGTCATCGTAAAAAATCACGTATATTTTGTATACAGAGTCGTT
>CAJOLF010000142.1 GCA_905235295.1 uncultured Ruminococcus sp.
GGGGAATCCGGCGACGAAACCGCAACAACAGTACCGTCAACATCCGCGCAGGCAACTACGTCAAATACATCCGAGACAAAAGCGTCAAATGCCAAATCGGGAGATAATGCAAGCGGCGAAAGCTCGCCGTATAAGTCGGCAAAGGAAGCCGCGGTAGCCGAGGCGAAAAATCTCCTTGCAAATTCGGTTTATTCATACTACGCCCTTTGTGCCGAGCTTGAGTATATGGGCTACGCGCCCGAGGACGCCAAGTACGGCGCCGACAACTGCGGAGCCGACTGGAGCGAGCAGGCAAAAAAACGCGCCGCTGCTCTTGCCGGCAGAGCTGATTATACCTATGACAACCTTGTAGAGCAGCTTGAGTACGAGGGCTTTACATCGGAACAGGCAGCGGCAGCGGCCAAGTCGGTTTCTGCGGACTTAAATTCAAAGTCCGGCGGCACGGACGAGGAAGCCGCGATTAAGGCGGCAACCAAGTACGCAAGTACCGGCAATTACACATACACCGAGCTGATTGACCGCCTTGTGTACGAGGGCTTTTCGACCGAAGACGCTCAGTACGCGGCGGAAAACTGCGGAGCCGACTGGGATAAACTGGCTCTGAATGAGGCGAAGAAAATTACCGGGCTCAACTCCGAGATGACCAAGGAGGAGCTTATTGACAAGCTGATTTTTGAGGGATATACCTATGAGCAGTCGGTTTACGCCGCCGAATCAATAGGATATTAATATTACAAAACAATTTGCAAGGCGCGCGCCGTGAACATCGCGGAGCCGCCTTGAGTTAAGGAGAGGGAATTTATGGCAGAAATCAAACCGTTTAGGGGAATGAGGTACAACACTGAAAAAGCGGGAGAAATCTCCAAGCTTTGTTGTCCTCCTTACGACATCATCAGCGAGGAAGAAAGGTTATCCTACATCGACGAAAACGAGTACAACGTTATCAGGCTGGAGCTTCCCAAGGAGGGCGAAGACGTTTACAAAAACGCCGGAGAAATCCTTGATATTTGGCGCGATAAGGGCGTGCTTGTTCACGAGGAAAAACCCGCGATTTATATTTATGAGGAGGAGTTCAACGCCTACAACAAGCGTTCAAGCGTTAAGGGAATAATCGCGAGGGTAAAGCTCGAGGAATTTTCAAAGGGAATAATCCTGCCTCACGAATTTACGCTGTCAAAGGCAAAGGCTGACCGCTTTAACCTGATGAAAGCAACAAACTGCAATTTCAGCCAGATTTACGCGCTTTATATGGACGAGGAGCACACCACCCTCGGCACAATCGACAAGCTTTCCGAGGGCGCTCCGGACGCTAAGTTTACCGACAGCGACCGCGTTACCCACAGGCTTTGGATTGTTACCGACGAAAAAGTAATCGCGAAGCTTGTGTCGGATTTTACCGACCGCAAGCTGTACATAGCCGACGGACACCACCGCTACGAAACCGCGCTGAATTACCGCGACTACTGCCGCGAAAACGGAATTTCCAAGCCCGGAGATCCGCAGGACTACCAGATGATTTACCTTGTGGATATGCAGCACCCGGGGCTGGTTGTTTTTCCGACTCACCGTATGGTTCGCGACCTCGAGGACTTTGACAAAGACAAGGTGCTGAAGGACTGCGAGGAGTACTTTGACATCAAGAAGTTTTCAAGCGTCGGCAACATCAACTCCGAGCTTTCAAAGCAGTACAGCCTGGGCAACAAGGCGTTCGGCTTTTACTGCGGCAAGGGAGAGTGGTATCTGCTCGTGCTAAAGGACATAGAGGTTATGAGCAAGGTTCTGCCGGATGTGAGCAAGGCTTCACAGCAGCTTGACGTCAGCGTGCTCCACTCGCTGATTCTCGAAAAGACTATGGGGATTGACAAGGAGAATATGGCGAACCAGGTTAACCTGACATATACGAAGTTTTTTGAAGAGGCTGTTATGGGCGTTGACAGGGGCGATTTTCAGTGCTCGTTTATCCTGAACCCCACAAGGGTAACGGAAATCCGCGACGTTGCCGCCGCCGGCGAGAAAATGCCGCAGAAGTCAACCTACTTCTATCCCAAAATGATAACCGGTATGGTTATGAATGACCTGGATTATTAGA